>NZ_NKHG01000190.1 GCF_002744245.1 Bacillus pumilus
AGGTTCAGATTGTTGACAAAGGGCTAAAATGAACTTTATTTTAGCCCTTTGTCTTCTTTTCAGCGTGATAGAAAACCTTTGAAGTCTAGGAAGGACGAGTAACGGAGCGGAGCGAATGTTGAGATTCGTGAGCACCGGCACGCAGGACTGACACCGAATGCGAGGGTTTGTCTACACGCTGAAGTTCTTAGGCAGCTGCTTGGC
>NZ_NKHG01000191.1 GCF_002744245.1 Bacillus pumilus
ATTAACTGTTTGTTCTTCATGCAGAGGTTCAAGTGTTGTGACCTCGAGATACTGGCCATCGGCATGTGCGATTAACTCGGCTGCATCTGAACCGGAAAGCACTAGCGTCAAAGCCTCATTATCATCACTCCCACTTACAATTTCATTTTCTATAAATGGACTCATAAATGTGGAGTCAAACAATGGTTTCTGCATTTGCAGTTCTGCAATTGATTTTTTGTCCCTTCTAACTGTTTTAGGGTTCTTAGGCAGCTGCTTGGCTCGAGGCGGTACAATACCCTCTAAGTCAACAGGCTTGGGCTGTCTGGCATGTTCGTTACTCTCTGTGCTTTGGTGACTTTGATCATCAATGAACGTCAAATGTCCAAATGCAAGGTGAGACAAATCTCTTTCTTTAAATGGGCTTGCAATTTCATCTCTATGT
>NZ_NKHG01000192.1 GCF_002744245.1 Bacillus pumilus
ATGGTTTTCCATCCCTGCTTACAGCAATTATTTCCATGCCGGTTCGTTTTGAGAATTCGTTGACTTGGTTAGCTATAGCCACACATGCGGTACATGTACTTTCAAAAACAAATATCCCCCAGTACCTATTGGCATCTGTAGAGCCATGCACAATGGGAGATAAAATGGTGAGTATCAAAATATATGCAACCTTCATTTTAGAAATCCTCTCCTGGTGCTACTGCAGTCAATCTATAAATCCGCTTCTCAATTTCATCATGAGCTAGAATTCCACTTCCAATTGAAAACGCTGAGCCCTTGGGGGATTTAGGAGAGGGGCGTTCGAAGAGAACAAGAAGTGGCGCTGGATGGCTTGCTACTCCAATTCGCTTTTGAAATGAACCGTTAGAGTCATTTTTCCACTCACCTGGCCATGTGGGTAATGATTTGCCATTCCTTGAGACTGCTTGGATTTGAA
>NZ_NKHG01000193.1 GCF_002744245.1 Bacillus pumilus
CGATAGGTAGAGCCAAGAGTGCAATTAAAGGCCAGACAGACACCAAAGTTCCCATATCTCAAATCCAGTGTGTCGATATATATATTATCGTTCCATTTTGTCGTGACTTAGCCTATCATCGGGGACAGGCAAATCAAGTTGCCAACCGGGCGCCGGGCTGTGGTGCAAATGAGGATTTATCCATGCAAGCTAAGCTGTTTCGTTCATCCAAAGTCATCGTTATTGCAAATCCGAAAGGCGGGGTAGGAAAAACCACGTCTACTGTGAACCTTGGTTCCATCATCGCCAGAAAGTATGGCTGCAGGGTTTGTCTGATTGACGGTGAAAAAGATGGTTCGTTGAGCAATTTTCAGTTTTTCGGGAACAATGAGCCGGGGGCAATTGACGTATTCAGTGGGTTTTCGAGTGACCTGCAGAAGCAAATCCCGCTGTATCGCCATGCGTATGACGTCATCATTGTCGACACTGCTGGCGTAACTCCTGACGTAGGAGCGGGCTTTTCAAGCTCGATGGTCGGCCAGGAAAAAGTCGCCCTGGCTGCTGTTGCAAATGCCGACCTGCTGCTGATCCCCATGAACCCGAGCCCTATCGATATCCGAAAAACGGAGCAATATGTCAATACGGTTGAGCGCTTGATGGTGATGAGACCCCAGTTGCGGGCGGCCATCATGCTGAATGAAGTCAAGAAGACCGAACGCCTGACTACGATGTCCATTGAAGAGCTCACTGGGCGTTGGGAGCATGTGCCTCTGCTGCCCGAAACAATCCGGGACACCACTATTGTGAAGCAGGCCTTTGGTGCCGGTCTGGCTATTGATGAGTACGAACCCAATCATCCGGCAGCAGAAGACTATCGTGCTCTCACCGACAGGGTAATTGCAGTGCTGCAAGATCTGGATG
>NZ_NKHG01000194.1 GCF_002744245.1 Bacillus pumilus
CGAAGGAAGTAGCAATAGTGGTAATAAAAGCCGCATGGTGACACCTAATAAAAAAGGGGGCTAGGCCCCCTCAGGTTCAGGAGGTGAACACCCCCGATAAGAAAGCCATCGTGAACACTATTGCCCCAGTACAAGCCAAGGCAATGGAAATGATCACTTACGCAGCCAGCCGACAATCATGGCAACGCCAAAGCCGAGCGCGGCCATGGTGATGACACCGGCAGTAACCAGACCGTAGTTAGTCTGGCCAGAGGTCAGCGCCGCCTTGATAACCGCAGCCAGGTCTTGCTGACCTTCGGCCGAGGCCATGGCAGATGCGAACAGAGCGGAAGAACCTACCGCAACAGGGAAACCATATTTTTTAGCTTGTTTGAAAAAGGACATAATTACACTCCACTGTATGTAAAGTTATCGACCTAATTTCCGGGCAATAAG
>NZ_NKHG01000195.1 GCF_002744245.1 Bacillus pumilus
AAAATATCTTTTCGATCAATGTGATAGAGATCGAAAAAGGAGAAGTTCATGTTCAACGATGCGATCTGGGAACATATCGATCGGTTCACCAAGGCCAAGAAGACCAGCGACATCCAGCAGCAGCTGGAGCGCTTCAGTCACCAGATGGGCTTTGATTACTTTCGTTTGCTGATTATTTTCCCCATCAGCATGCAGAAATCCCATGTGGCGTTGTTCAACAACTGCCCCACCAGCTGGTTCGATGCCTATTCGGAGCGGCACTACCTGACCCAGGATCCGGTCGTCTTCCTGGGGCTGAAACAGACCCAGCCCATCTTCTGGAACAAGCTCGACTGCGACTCCCCCTGGCTGCCCAGCGCCAGCCGGGAGGTGATGAACCTGGCCGCCGACTTCGGGGT
>NZ_NKHG01000062.1 GCF_002744245.1 Bacillus pumilus
GAACGCCCTATCAAAAGGGCGTTTTTTCATGCTGCCACACGAGCATTAAGTACAAATTTTAGACAAATCACTTCGTTGAAATTTCAGAAATTTGGGATTAAAATGAAATTAAGGCCTGTTATTTAGTCATCAGATGACCAGAAGGATGAATCAAAGTGCAGCAAAAGAAGGGAAGTTCGCCGATGAAAGTCAGTTTATTCGTCACCTGTTTAATTGACACCATGCAGCCGAATGTAGGAAAGGCGACAGTCGAGGTGTTAGAACGGCTCGGTGTTGAAGTGGAATTTCCAGAAGCACAAGTGTGCTGCGGACAGCCAGCCTTTAACAGCGGCTATACAAAAGAAACAATCAAAGCAGCGAAAAACATGATCAAAGCCTTTGAATCAGCTGAATATGTCGTGACACCATCAGGTTCTTGTAAGGCGATGTTTTTAGAGTATCCTCATCTTTTTAAAGAAGATCCAGTGTGGTCGGCTAGGGCTGAGGGGCTTGCTGCGAAAACCTATGAATTAACGGAATTTATTGTAGATATTTTGCACGTAACAGATGTAGGTGCAAGTCTTAAAGGAATAGCAACCTACCATACCTCCTGCCATATGACGAGACTGCTAAGAATTAAGGAAGCGCCATTCACACTGTTGTCAAATGTGAAAGATTTGACGATGGAACCATTGCCTCGCGCAGAAAATTGCTGCGGATTTGGAGGAACCTTTTCAGTGAAAATGACACCCATTTCTGAGCAAATGGTCGACGAAAAAGTGCAAAGCATAGAGGAAGCAGGCGCTGAATATATCATTGGTGCTGACTGTGGATGCCTGCTGAACATTGGCGGAAGGCTGAACCGTCTTGATAAACCAATCAAAGTGATGCATATCGCAGAAGTATTAAATAGCCGCTGACGCTAAGAGGGGGAACGGCATATGAGTATGAAAATTGGAGAGAAGGCCTTTATAGAGCGAATCGGGAAAGGCTTAGAAGACGCTGTCATGAGAGGAGCTGTTTCTTCGGCACAAGAGCGTCTGTATAAAAGACGGTTGACTGCAAGCGAAGAGCTTGGCAACTGGGAAAAGTGGCGTGAACTTGGCGAGGAGATCAGGCAGCATACACTGGCCCATCTTGATGATTACTTATATCAATTAAGCGAGAGCGTGAGTGAACGCGGAGGTCATGTCTTTTTTGCAAAAACAAAGGAAGAGGCATCAGCGTATATTCAAGAGATTGCACAAAAAAAATCGGCCAAAAAGGTCGTCAAATCAAAATCTATGGTCACAGAAGAAATTGAAATGAATCAAGCACTTGAAGAGATCGGCTGTGAGGTAGTTGAGAGCGATCTTGGTGAATATATTCTGCAAGTAGATGATCATGAACCGCCTTCACATATCGTGGCGCCTGCCCTTCATATGACAAAAGAGCAAATAAGGGAAGTATTTCACGAAAAGCTTGGGTATGACATGTCAGAGACCCCTGAAGATATGACGAGCTTTGTGAGAGCGATATTACGAGAAAAATTCCTCGAAGCAGATATTGGCGTGACCGGCTGTAATTTTGCTGTGGCGAATACAGGTTCAATTTGTCTTGTGACAAATGAAGGGAATGCGGATCTCGTCACTGCTATACCAAAGACACATATAGCAGTCATGGGGATGGAGCGGCTTGTTCCAACGATGGAGGAGCTGGATGTCCTTGTTGGACTTTTGTGCAGAAGCGCAGTTGGTCAAAAATTAACAAGTTATATCTCCATCGTGGGGCCAAAAGGAAAAGGAGAGGTCGATGGGCCAGAAGAGTTTCATTTGGTCATTGTAGATAACGGGAGGTCCAATATATTAGGTACACCCTTTCAGCCTGTTCTACAATGTATTCGGTGTGCAGCCTGTATCAATGTATGCCCAGTTTATCGGCATGTTGGCGGACATTCGTACGGATCGATTTATCCGGGACCGATTGGCGCTGTTCTCTCGCCACTTCTTGGTGGCTATGATGACTACCAAGAGCTTCCCTTTGCATCTAGTTTGTGCGCAGCCTGTACGGACGCTTGTCCCGTGAAAATTCCACTTCATGAATTATTAATCAAACATAGACAAGTCATCGTTGAAAAAGAGGGTAGAGCGCCCAAAGCTGAAATGATGGCCATGAAAATGTTCGGAGTGGGGGCATCGACTCCCGGGGTGTATCAATTCGGAACAAAGGCAGCCCCTGCTTTGATGAATCCTATGGCCTCAAATGGACGGATTTCAAAAGGAATGGGTCCTTTAAAAAATTGGACAGATATTCGCGACCTGCCAGCTCCAAGTAAAGAAAGATTTCGCGATTGGTTTAAAAAGAAACAAAAGGAGGAGCGGCGATGAAAGGAAGCATTTCTCATCGAGATTCGTTTTTAGCTCATATCCAGCATCAATTAGGCAAAGGCTCCTCTCCATCTATTCAGCGTCCGGCATGGAAGCATCAAGTACAGTGGGAAACAAACGGCTTTGCGTCTAAAGAAGAATTGGTGGAGCAATTGAAGAAACAATGTCAACAAATTCACACGAGAGTGATTGAAGCAACGCCGGAGGAAGCGCCGTCTGCATTACGAACATTCATGGCAGAGTATGGGGAGGGTGCAGTGCTGACTTCAAGCGATAGACGTTTTGAACAATATGGATTTCCTTCTATGTTTGCCGGTTTGCAAAAAGAAGGCATCTCAGTCAATAGCTGGGATGCGGATGATTCAAGGTACGAAAATATAAGGCAGGCAGAAAAAGCGAAATATGCAGTTGTGTTCAGTGATTACACACTTGCAGAATCAGGAACGGTTGTTGTTTCATCCCATCAAGGTCAAGGAAGAGCACTGCATTTTTTACCGATGATGTATATCGTGTGTATAGAAAAGAGTACGATTGTTCCACGAATGATTCAGGCCGTTTCGGCTTTCAATCAGTTGGTAGAGGGGGGAGAGCAGCCGAAAGGAGCGATTCATTTTATATCAGGCCCGAGTAATTCTGCCGATATTGAAATGAATCTAGTGGTTGGTGTTCATGGTCCTGTTCGGGCCGTATATCTATTAATAGATAATGAATCAGGGCTTTCGTGATGAAAGTCTTTTTTATATGAAAAAAGCTTTCATCAGTTTTAAAAAATCATCTTGCCTCTAGGCGAATGGGCATAGTAAGATGACGACATACAAGGTGAGAATCTCACCTACTGCTGATGTAAAGGAAGCTGCTTATGGAAATGAAGACAACTGCTCCAAAGAAGTCAATTGCTGTGCCTCTTGTGATTTCAATTATGGCCATTTCGTTTTCTGCTATTATTGTCAAATGGTCGAGTGCTCCTGCTGCTATTTTAAGTATGTATCGAATGATTTTTGCGGCGGCTTTGATGCTTCCGTTTATCTTGCCGCGTAAAAAAGAGTTTCTCACAATTAAGCGTAGAGACTGGTTTTTCTTATGTATGTCAGGCTTCTTTTTAGGGCTCCATTTTGTTTTGTGGTTTGGCTCACTGAAATTGACCACAGTGGCAAGCTCTACGATTATCATCGCTCTTCAGCCAATGGTGTCATTATTAGGTGGGTTTCTCATTTTTCGTGAACGAACAACGAAGTCTGCTATATTCACCATGTGTACCGCGATTGTTGGTGCATTGATGATAGGTTGGGGAGATATAGGGCATAGCCAGGAGGCAATCATAGGAGACATTTTATCCTTTTTCAGTGTTATCGCAGTTGTTTGTTATTTATTAATAGGTCAACAGGCTGTGAGAAAAATATCTCATTGGATTTATAGTTTTTGTGTATTTGGTTTTGCCGGCCTTTTTTTAATTCTATTTCACCTGCTTCAGCACACTCCTTTCACAGGCTATCCGGGAAAAGAATGGGGAATTTTTTTATTGCTCGCCATTATTCCCACCATGTCTCATGTCATTAACAATTGGCTATTAACCTATGTCAATGCGACAACCATTTCAATGAGTATTCTAGGTGAACCTGTTGGCGCAACGATACTTGCTGTTTTGCTGCTTGGAGAGAAAGTCACACTGCTGCAAATGTTAGGCGGTCTTCTTGTCCTTTTCGGTGTCTTTTTCTTTTTGATGCAGCAGCGTCAAGGAGTCGTGATGAAAACAAAAAAATCCGGTTAATCCCCGGATTTTTTACTCTTTTAAATGATTTTTTTCAATCACTTCGTTTAATCTAGCCTCGACTTTCTTCAATTCCATTCGTTTTCTTTTGAGCATTCGAAACGCAATGACAATGATTGTCACGATAAATGCGATGAATAGAAGAGAAAACATTTGAAATATGATATCTCCAATGTTGAATGCCACATTCTCTCCATTAGACATGTGATAAACCTCCCTTTCTATCTATATATTACCATAATCAATAAAAGATTGAGATTTATCCATAATTTATCTATAATAGTAAAAATATCACTCATCAAAGGAGAAACAATATGAGAACTTTAGTCCTTTTACGAGGTCTCCCAGGTGTAGGTAAGTCAACGTGGATTAAACAGCACGGTTTAGAGCCATTTACTTTATCAGCGGATCAGATCCGTCTGTTGACCCAGCCCCCGCAGTTATCAGTCAATGGGAAACCGGAAATTGCAAGCAAACATGATCATAAAGTCTGGTCTTTATTATTTGAATTACTCACAGCCCGAATGGAACGTGGAGACTTTACTGTGATTGATGCAACACATGTCACAAGTAAGTCGATTTCTCAATATAAATCATTAGCCACTACGTATCGTTACAGAGTGTTTGTCGTCGATTTTACGCAAGTGCCCCTTGAAACAGCCCTGCTGCAAAATCGCTTACGAGAACCACACAAAGTCGTGAGGGAGTCGGTGTTGTATCAAATGAATGAACGACTAAAAACGGAAAAAGTACCGTCATGGGTAACCGTTTTGCAGCCAGAGGAATATCCGCTCGTGATGACCTATCAGCCTAGATCCTTTGATCAATATGAGGCGATTCATGTCTTCGGTGATATTCACGGTTGTTATACAGCCCTTCACACCTATTTGCAAGGGGACATCAAAGAAAACGAGCTTTATATCTTTACAGGTGATTTGCTTGATAGAGGAATAGAAAACAAGGAAGTTTTAGAATGGATGCTGGCGCATAGAGAATGCCGAAATGTCATTGTGATTGAAGGCAATCATGATCAGCATTTATACCGATTTGCACATGGAGAAAAAGTAAGAAGCAACATGTTTAACCGGCATACTGTGCCTGAAATTGAGGCAGTAGCCTTTGATCTAAAAGAAGTAAGGAAGTTTGTCAGAACATTTCATCAGCTTACTTATTTTACGTACCATGGAAAGACATATCTTGTCACCCATGGCGGGCTTGCTCATTTGCCAGAAGAGCTTCTTCATGTCTCCACCCAGCAGCTCATTCACGGAGTAGGTGAATATTCAGATGACATTGACCACTTATTCGTACAAAATACAGCTGGATTAGATATCATTCAAATTCACGGGCATCGCAATTTATACAGGCTGCCTATTCAAGCGGCAGAAAGGTCTTATAATCTAGAAGGTCAGGTTGAATTTGGCGGACAGCTGCGGGTGTTGAAAATCACAGCTGATGGAATTGAGACACATGAAATTGACAATCCTGTATACAGAGCATCTGAAAAAAAACAATGGGTCTCTGTTCAACCAGATATTACGCTGGATGATTTTTTAGCTCACTTAGATCAGCATGAATATGTACAGGAATTAAAGCTTCCACACCATATTTCATCTTTTAATTTCACGAAAAAGGCTTTTAGTGAACGGCAATGGGACGACGTAAATGTAAAGGCAAGAGGATTGTTTGTTAATATGGCTTCAAAGCAGATTGTTTCTAGAAGCTACAATAAATTTTTTAACATTGATGAGCGTCCTGAGACAAGAATGCAGCATTTAGTGAATCACCTTCAATTCCCTGTCAACGTATATGATAAAGCAAATGGATACCTAGGAACTGTTGGCTTCAACGAAATGGAAGATGAATTGGTGTTTACGTCCAAATCGTATACGTCACATGTGAAGCAAAATCAGCATGCTTCCTGGGTCGAAGAGCTATTCTATGAAACCTTTGACGATGTGCAGGTCGATTACATCAAATCATACGTACGTGACAACAATGTATCTCTTGTGTTTGAAGTCATTTTGCCAGAGAAAGATCCACATATTATCTCATATGATCAAGATCAACTCATTTTACTTGATATTGTAAAGCGTCAGCTGACCTATGAAAAAGCGCCATTTTCTGAAGTGAAAAGACTAAGTGAAGAACTCGAAATGTCATGTAAGCAGAAAGTTGCTGAATTTCAAGATTGGACGTCTTTCTATAAATGGTATCAGTCCGTATCTCATGATGACTCGATCAAAGAAGAGGGATATGTCATTGAAGATGACAGCGGCTTTATGACCAAATTAAAGCTCCCTTATTATCAGTTTTGGAAACAGATGCGTGCTATTAAGCAGCGTGTCGCCGAGAAGCGTTCCACGCAAAAATATATGCAGGCTTTGCAAACAGCGGAGCAAGCAAGATTTTATACATGGCTTCTTGAGCAAAATCCTGAGCACGTGAGGAGCAAATCAATTATTGAATTGCGATCACAGTTCGAGATAAGCGAAGCTGCCCAATTGAATAATGATGGAATAAATGCATAGCCTAAAAAGAGTCTTTCTAAACAAAAGCTGAGATAGTTGCCAAAAGGGCTAAAATGACCTTTGTTTTAGTCCTTTTTCTTCTTATGTGCAGAAAAAGATCATTAAAAGTGTTGCTGTTTTTGATAAAAAAGGAATTTCTATATTATTCAAATTGGTATGGATCAGGGAAGATTGAAATGGCCTAAAGAGGAACATTCCGCTATATATGTCTATTTTTAAAGAATACCGGAAAGTATTGCTGAATTTTTACACATCAAGTTTGCATGTATGTTTTCGATCTGCTTTATTTTTTCTAGCCCCTCCAAGTCTCTTTATAAGGACATGTGTTGCTGGCTATGAACTCATCAGTTAAGAGAATGGCAACAAAGTTTGAACCAATGGCCTGTGAAATAGCCCCCAGAGTGGATAGAATTTGTGCTTTTTCTTCCTTGTTTTTTAATTCATAAACGCCACCAATTGCTTCTAAGCCAGCACCAAATGCTTGAATCGAATAACCAACAGCAAATAGTTGCTCTCCAATGATATAATCTCCAGTAGCAGCGATAGAGGCACCAATCGATTGAAAGGTATCACCCAGTATCTCTAGACGAAGATTATCTGAATTTTCACCCTCAACATCTTGTAAATAAGCAGCTAATGAGCTTGTTGATGCACCAGCACCATCAATTAAGTTTCCAGTAAAAGCATAAGAATTCTCTTCAGGCGCTATTGCTATAACAAAAGATCCGACTGCTTGCAGACCTTCTCCGATTGCTACAAGTTTATTATTGATTTCATTCATTCCTGCTAAAGCTCTGATTTCTGCAATTGCAGAAATGATTGTACCAAGCGCATCAATCCAAGCTCCTGTTAAAACCTTGTACTCATCATCATTACACATGTTCCACCTCAAATTGTTGTAGATTAACTGGCAACAATCATCCTTTTCTGAATTCCCTTGTTTAATAATATAGTCTGAACAAAGGAAAGGAGTGAAGGTCAAAATGATTTCCTTTCATCGAATGAAACAAAAGATCTTATCATGATGGAGAATTCAGTTGAATGAAAACATATGCACAATCTAAATCCTTTTCCCATTTGTCTCTTCTCAATGAAAAGGAATTACGGAGCAATGGGTACATGAGGATACGCCGTCCACGCAAGTAAAGGGGGGATATATTGATACCTATGACGATCACATTCATAGATCAAGAATAAATGTATAGTTCCCAAGACACCCATATGTCACAAATTTGCCAATATTTATAAGTCCTTTGGATGTATGCTGACTAGGTATCATTTCTCGATTATTATTATTTTCAGAAAATGTAGTGACGGAGCAAAATAAGTATGATTAAGTATAAATAGAAGAAATTAAAATATGAATATAATAAGCCCCATCCAGAATGAACATTCATTCCGAATTAAATAAGAGGAGAGGATGATATGCCCGCAGCTACTGATAAACAGGAGCAGATCATGAAGGCTTCACTTGATTTATTTATTGAACGAGGCTTTGATGGCACCACGATGCCGATGATTTCAAAAAGAGCAAACGTCGGAGCGGGAACCATTTATCGGTATTTCGATAGCAAAGAAGCGCTCGTGAATATTTTGTACCAGCGAAGCCTTACAGCATTTATCGACAAAATGAATACAAACAGTCCAGATCCAAAAGCAAGTATCAGGGCTTATTTCAAGCATGTCTTTTATTGCTTGGTTCTGTTTACAAAGGAGAATCCAAGTGGTCTTTATTTCTTAGAAATTGATAAACGGTCACATTACTTAGATAAGACGAGTAAAGAGAAAATGCAGCATTTGTTAAATGAGCTTTTTCTCATCTTTGAAGATGGGAAGAAGGATGGGATTCATCCAAATCTCTCGGGGAGAACCATTTTAGCGATTGTATTTGGGGCGTTTGTACAGCTTCATAAACAAATTCTTGCAGAGGAAATAGAGCCAACGATTGAATTTTTAGAGGAAATTGAGCAATGCTTATGGCGCGCCATTAGCGTTGCCTCATCATGAAATAAAGGGAGTGGGCACATGCAACAAACATCAATCATTCCGAAACCAAAAACATACGGACCTTTAAAAAATATTCCCCTTTTAAAAAAGGGAGAGCTTTCTCAAACGTTTTGGCGTTTGGCAGATGATTTAGGGCCAATTTTTCAGTTTGAATTTACAGGTCAAACAAGTATTTTTGTTTCAAGCCATGAACTGGTTAGCGAAGTATGTGATGAAAGCCGTTTTGATAAAAACATTGGCATTAGTCTTGATAAAGCAAGAGCATTTGCAGGGGATGGACTATTTACTAGCTGGACAAAAGAGTCCAACTGGAAAAAAGCCCATCACATTTTGATGCCAGCCTTTAGCCAGCAGGCAATGAAGGGCTATCACGAGATGATGCTCGATATCGCGACACAGCTTGTGCAAAAATGGCAAAGATCAGGCCGCGATGAAGAAATTGAAGTAGCAGAGGATATGACAAAGCTTACTTTAGATACGATCGGACTTTGTGGCTTTGATTTTCGGTTTAACAGCTTTTATAAGGAAAATCAGCACCCATTCATCGAAAGCATGCTGAAAGGTTTAAACGAAGCAATGGATCAATCGAGCAGATGGCCGATTGCAGATAAACTGAGGATAAAAAGAAAAAAAGAATTTGAGCAAAATGTTGACTTTATGAAGCAGTTGGTAGATGACATTATTAGGGAGCGGAAACAACTAAACGTAAGAGGAGATGATTTGCTGTCTCTTATGCTGCATGCAAAGGATCCTGAAACAGGTGAGAGATTGTCGGATGAAAATATCCGTTATCAGATCATTACCTTCTTAATAGCGGGTCATGAAACAACAAGTGGACTGCTATCGTTTGCCATTTATTTCTTACTAAAGAACCCAGACAAATTAAAGAAAGCCGTTCAAGAAGCGGATGATGTGCTGCAAGGCGGACTGCCGACATTTAAGCAGGTACAAAAGCTAAGCTACACCCGTATGGTATTAAATGAGGCACTTCGTCTCTGGCCGACTGCACCTTCTTTCTCACTTTACGCGAAAGAAGACACAGTTATTGGAGGAACATATCCGATTGAAAAAAACCAAAGTGTGACCGTGCTGCTTCCTAAATTACATCGTGATCAAACGGTTTGGGGAGAGGATGCGGAGGAATTTAAACCAGAGCGTTTTACGCACCCTGAAAAGATCCCGCAGCATGCCTATAAACCTTTCGGAAATGGCCAGCGTGCATGTATTGGTATGCAATTCGCACTTCTTGAAGCCACGATGGTTCTGGCGATGGTCCTGCACCATCTTGAATTGATTGATCATACGATGTATGAACTGGATTTAAAAGAATCTCTGACGATTAAGCCAAATGATTTTAAAATCAAAGTGCGGCCAAGAAAGCAGCAATTCTTTATGGCGCCTCCGAAAGAAGAACCGAAAAAAAGCACTGCATCTGCTGAGCCAAAAGTAGCAAGTCATGGGACGCCACTACTGGTCTTGTATGGATCAAATCTTGGCACAGCAAAGCAAATGGCCAACGAATTTGCTGAAGATGGAAAAGCAAAAGGGTTTGACGTGACCACTGCACCACTTGATGACTATACCCGCCAATTACCTGAGTCAGGCGCTGTATTGATCGTGACGGCTTCATACAATGGGCATCCGCCTGACCATGCAAAACAATTTGTGGATTGGGTGACGCAGGATGAGGAGCAGGATTTATCAAACGTGACATTTGCAGTGTTTGGGTGTGGAGATCGAAATTGGGCGAGCACGTATCAGCGTATCCCTCGTCTCATCGATGAAGCACTTGAAAGAAAAGGAGCGAAGCGTGTTGCTGATTTAGGCGAAGGCGATGCAGGCGGTGATATGGATGAGGATAAAGAAATATTCCAGAAGACTGTCTTCGAAGAGCTTGCAAAAGAATTTAATGTAACCTTACAGGAGAAAAGTCAGGAAAAGCCAAGCCTATCAGTTGCTTATACGAATGAGCTAGTGGAACGTCCTGTGGCGAAAACATATGGCGCCTTTTCAGCGGTTGTATTGAGAAATCAAGAATTACAATCTGAAAAAAGTCCGCGGCAAACAAGGCATATTGAACTGAGATTGCCTGAAGGGAAACAATACAAAGAAGGGGATCATATCGGGATTGTACCGAAAAATAGTGATGTGCTCGTTCAGCGGGTGACCAATCGCTTTAAATTAGACCCTCAGCAGCACATTAAGCTCTCTTCTGAAAAAGAGGCCAGTCATTTACCATTAGATCAGCCCATGCTAATCAGAGATTTATTGGCGTCCCATGTTGAGCTTCAAGAGCCTGCGACACGTACGCAGCTAAGAGAGCTCGCAAAATATACGGTATGCCCGCCTCACCGCATTGAGCTTGAACAAATGGCAGGTGAAGCCTATCAAGAGGCCATATTAAAGAAACGAGTGACCATGCTGGATTTATTAGAACAATATGAAGCGTGTGAGCTGCCCTTTGTTCATTTTTTGGCTCTATTATCCGCTTTGAAGCCTCGTTATTACTCGATTTCTAGCTCACCAAAGGTAGATGGAAAGCGGCTCAGCATCACAGTAGCCGTTGTGAAAGGCGAGGCATGGAATGGCCGCGGAGAATACGCCGGCGTCGCATCAAACTACTTATGTGGTCTGCAAGAAGGAGAAGAAGTGGCTTGCTTCCTGCATGAAGCACAGGAAGGATTCGAGTTGCCGCCTTCCCCTGAAATACCGATGATCATGATTGGACCAGGAACAGGAATCGCCCCATTTAGAGGGTTTGTTCAGGCAAGAGAAGAGTGGCAGAACGAAGGAAAACAACTAGGTGAAGCTCATCTTTATTTTGGCTGTCGTCATCCTCATGAAGACGACCTGTATTTTGACGAAATGCAGCTTGCAGCGCAAAAAGGAGTTGTCATCATTCACCGGGCTTACTCTCGTTATGATGAGCATCAAGTATATGTCCAGCACTTGATTAAAAAGGATGGCGTCATGCTCATTAAATTACTTGACCAAGGTGCTTATCTGTATATTTGCGGGGATGGAAAAGCCATGGCACCAGATGTAGAGGCTACGCTTGTCGATCTGTATCAAACCGTGAAACAGTGCTCGAAAGAAACAGCTGAAAATTGGCTGACATCACTTTCGAATGACAATAGATATGTAAAAGATGTATGGAGTTAACTCAGCTAAAACCGCCGAATCGGCGGTTTTTTTCTGTTTTCATAAAGAGATAGAATAGATGTTGAAAAGATACAAAACACCTAATTTCGAAATGAAATATTTTGTAAAAATAAGAATATTCTCTCATTTACTCCAATATGAAACAATCGTATGATTTTTAATATAGGACATAAAGGAGGAATATGATGAAAAAGGTGAAAAAGTTAATCCCTTCTCTACTCGTTTTTGGTGCTTTAAGTGTGCCTAGTTTTGCTCATGCCGTATCAGATTCAGTACTAACGTCTGATTATGACATGGTGATTTCTGACGGAAAGGTGATCTCTTCAGCTGACTTCCACAATGATACGAAAGCCCCCTCATCCTTTGACAAAGTGGATGATCTTTCTTCAACTGTTGGCGAAAAAGTAAAACCACTAACAAAATATTTAAAAGACTTTCAAACAAAAGTAGTTATTGGAGACGATGGTAGAACAAAAGTAGCGAACACAAGAGTTGCGCCATACAATTCTATAGCTTATATAACATTTGGCGGATCTAGCTGTACTGGGACGCTCATTGCCCCTAACAAAATTTTGACAAACGGACACTGTGTGTACAATACGGCGACAAGAAGTTATAGTGCAAAAGGGTCTGTATATCCAGGCATGAATGATGGCACTGCCGTGAACGGCTCAGCAAAAATGATCGAATTCTATGTGCCAAGCGGATATATCAATACAGGCGCGAGCCAATATGATTTTGCCGTCATTAAAACAGATACGAATATCGGAAATACGGTCGGTTACCGCTCCATCCGTCAGGTGACAAATCTGACTGGAACAACGATTAAAATCTCTGGATATCCAGGTGACAAAATGAGATCAACTGGTAAAGTGTCACAATGGGAAATGTCAGGTCCTGTGACAAGAGAAGATATGAATCTAGCATACTATACGATTGATACGTTTAGCGGGAATTCTGGCTCTGCGATGCTAGATCAGAACCAACAAATCGTTGGGGTTCATAATGGGGGTTATTCAAACGGGACGATTAATGGCGGTCCAAAAGCGACAGCTGCCTTTGTAGAATTTGTAAACTATGCGAAAGCGCAATAAAATATCGAGCATAAAGCTTGTTTCCTTCAAAGGGGACAAGCTTTTTTGTAGGGAATATTAAAAACTTTTCTTTTTTTTCTTCATTATTTCTTCATATTTAAGAGCTATGCTGAATGAAATAAACGAAAACGAAAGAAGAGATAAAAGTGAAGAATAAAAAAATGGATATCATGTTGATTATGTTTTTACTGATTGCAGGTTTTCTTTACACATATCAAATTTGGCAGAATGATAGTGCCAATCAATACTATTTAGCAGCAGTCAAAAGTATGTCGAAAAGCCTTCATCATTTTTTTTATGCTTCATTTGATGCAACTGGATTTGTCTCAATTGATAAACCACCTGTCGCTTTATGGATTCAAACCATCAGTGCTCAAATTTTTGGCTTCCATACATGGAGTGTGATTTTACCGCAGGCGCTTGCTGGAATTGGCTCTGTCCTTCTTCTTTATCTAATGATAAAACCGAATTTTGGTCAGGGTGCTGCGAGGGTATCAGCGGCAGTTATGGCTCTCACTCCAATTGCGCAGCAGTGAGCAGAACCAATAATATAGACAGTTTGCTCGTTTTCACATTATTAGCTGGCTCTTATTTCTTAATGCTTGCTGTCAAAAAAGGAAGGTTACGCTGGCTTTTATTGGCCTTTGCTTTGATAGGCATAGGATTTAATATGAAAATGCTCCAAGCATTCATGGTTCTTCCGGCATTTATTTTCTTTTATTTGATGGCAGCTCAAGTATCCTTACAAAAGAAAATAATATCTCTTCTATGCTCATTGGTTGTGCTCATTTGCTTATCTTTATCATGGGCAGTTGCTGTTGATATGACAGCTGAAAATCATCGTCCATATGTGGGCAGTAGTCAAACTAATTCTGTCTTAGAACTTGCTTTTGGCTACAACGGCACGGAACGGTTACTTGGACAGACAACAGGCAAATCCTTTGGCGAGTTCAATCAGCAAGCAGGTGCTATGATGCCAGACAATTCAGGATTAGGCGGGACGTCCGATGATCAGTCAAATAGGAATCAGTCGCCTCCATCACAGAATCAAATGATGCCACCTCATCAGGGGTCAGCTCATGGTACGCCACGTGGCAGTGCTGTTAGTGGTCAAAGTATGAATATGTATGGGACTGGAAATCCTAGTGTATTGCGTTTATTTCAATCTGCATTGTCGGGTCAAATTAGCTGGATGCTGCCGTTTGCCTTAGCTGGACTTTTAGGGGCGATCATCAGTTGGTGGAGAGAGCGTATCTCACAATTAAATGAGTGGAAACACACCTTATTTTGGACAGCATGGCTGATTCCTGTTGCTGTTTTTTTTAGCATGGCTGGTTTTTTTCATCACTACTATCTCATCATGCTTGCACCTCCAATTGCTGCACTATGTGGCATAGGAGCTAAAAAGATGATGGAGTTATTTACGGCGAATAAAGGAATGCCTGCATATTTACTTCCAGCAGCAATCGCAGTGACAGCTATTTTTCAAGGATATATTTTGAGTCATTACAACACACAAATAGGCAGTGTCTGGATGTATTTAATTGCTATAGCAGGTTGCAGTCTCGCTATTTTATTGATCATGTTTAGAAAAAAACAATTGATAAAAAAACGATTGATGGTCATTGCGTTGACAACCCTCTTACTCATTCCTGGTTACTGGGCTTCGACCCCGATCATATATGGTGGGAACAGTGTACTTCCTGAAGCCGGTGTTCAGCTATCTAGTTCAAGAGGAGGGAATATGTTTACATCTCGTGTTGATAAAAATTTACTTGATTATTTGAAGACGCATCAAACTGGTGAAACGTATGTATTTGCGACGCTCACGACAGTGACTGCAGCACCATATATCATTGATGAAGATGAGAATGTAATGGCGCTAGGCGGTTTTAATGGGACAGATCCAATTTTGACGGTAAACGAATTAAAAGCTCTTGTAAAACAGGGGAAAGTGAAATACTTTTTGTTATCAGACCATCAGTCAGGAAACAGTGATTTGGTCAATTGGATCAAATCACATGGAACTGTGATCCCAACAGATGAGTATAAAAAGGATCATTCTCCAACTGAACAAGGGGATCCTGCTCAAATGAACGGCATGTCTTCACAAAATGAAACGTTATATAAAGTAGAAGAAGTCTCATAATGCATATGAGCGAGGTGAATGATTAAAAAATCATGCGCTTTTTCTTGTAAAGAGACAGTATCAGGTTTATTTTTTCACATGTCATCCATCAACTACTCATACATTAAAAATGACTCATTTCCTTTAAGTCAATATCATGCCTGAAGAAGTATGAGGAGGTCACAAGCTTTTGAAGATGAGGAGAGGCTGGTTTGCTGCTGTCGTCCTATGCTTTGTGATATGGATGGGTGCGTTTATAGGTGGATTTGGAGAGAATCAGGCGGCAAAAGGAGCTGATCGTTATGATCATGTCATTCAATTTCCAAAGGAACGGTATCCTGAAACGGGCAGTCATATTCAAGAAGCCATTCGAAAAGGGCATTCAGATGTGTGTACGATTGACCGAAACGGGGCAGATGTCCGCAGGCAAGAATCTTTAAAAGGAATTCCCACAAAACCCGGCTATGACCGAGATGAATGGCCAATGGCAGTTTGTCTTGAAGGAGGAAAGGGTGCAAGCGTTCAATATGTCAGTCCATCAGATAATAGGGGAGCAGGCTCATGGGTCGGACACCAAATAAGCGTTTATCCTAATGGGACAAGAATTTTATTTATTGTGAAATAAAATGAGGGAAGAGGCTCCTTGCTTGAGGGCCTTTTTTGTTTACACTCAGAGCCTATTCGAGCTAGCAGGGACAAAAGATTCAGTGGTACAATCTATTTATAAGGTACAAAGACTGACAAGAAGAAAATGTGAAGGGGAAAATGCTTATGGAGAAGAACCGTGCATTATACGATTTTTTCATACAACATGCAGAGCAACTGACTGAAACATGGTACGAATCAATTGAAGATGATGATCTTGAATCCATATATCGTTCAACAGATTCTAGCATCATAGCAGAGCTTAAACGGCAGAATCAAGATTATTACCAGCATTTTATACGCGCTCTTATTGAAGACAAGGCATATTTACATACTGAGTTTAAAAAATGGTCTGAAGATTTAGCGAGTGATCCCAAGCACTTAAACACACCATTAGATTATGTCGTCAGAGAATACATGTCCAATCAAAGAGTGGTTCTTCATTATTTAAAAGAGTTTATTAAACAGCGTCAAGGTGATATTGATATTGACCGAATCTTTTATTGGTATGATTTAATATCCGAGGCGTTTAACATTTCAATTCATGTGTTCATCCAGCAGTATGTGAAAAATACAACCCAAAAGCTCGTTGCACAAAGAGATATGATTTATGAGCTGAGTTCTCCTGTGATTGTTTTAAAAAGCCATATTGCATTATTGCCTTTAGTAGGTGACATTGACACAGCGAGAGCAAAGATCATATTAGAAAATACATTAAAACAGTGTTCGCAAAAAGGTGTTCAACATTTGTGCATTGATTTATCTGGTGTCGTCATTATTGATACAATGGTAGCACATCAAATTTTTGATCTTGTCACGTCACTTCGGTTAATCGGGGTCGAAACGACTATTTCGGGCATTAGACCAGAAATTGCTCAAACAGCTGTGCAGCTTGGACTTCCTTTTAATGAATTTCGAACGGCATCATCACTTGATCACGCGCTCGATCGCATGACTGAATTTTCACCAATATAAAAAACCAGACCTTTTCACAGGTCTGGTTTTTTTAGATCACAGCGTCAATTTTAGTTACTTTCCAATTTTTTTGTACTTTCTCATAAGTTATAGTTCGTTTTACTTTGCGTCCATCAAGCGTTGGAACTGTGAACTCATATGTTCGGATTGTATTTTTCTTAGAGATGAGTTTAGGTGTTGCTTTCTCCCAATTGAGCATATTGTCTCCATCACCGACTGGTACAGCCATTTTCCCTTTATGAACAATGAATTGATAGTCTTTTAAACCATGAGTGATCGCATCTTTTGTGAAAACTTGAGATAGGTAGCTGTTTAGTTTTTTCTTTGTATCAAATGTTTTTGAAAGGTAGTTGTAAGTCATGTCTTTATAAGTAAATGATTTTAATTTGTAATCTGAATGTTCATTAATTTTGTAGCCTGACATAGCACTCCAAAAGTGTTCTCTTGCATCAAGGGCAATATGTAATGCTTCTTTATTTGTCAAAGCGTCTGATTTTTTGGAAGTGGCCAGTGTCGTTGTTTGTAAAGAGATTATAAGCATAATAGCAGTTAATAATACAAATAATTTTTTCAAGGCAATTGCCTCCTTTTCTCAATGAAAACTTCTTATGTTACAAATGTTACAATAATTACACGGATATTACAAGTATTAAATCTAAATTTTTTTTATTTCTTTTCTTTCTATCTATATAACGTTTGAGTGAGACAAAAAGTTTTCATTTTTTATTTTTTATTTTTTATTCCTCATTATGATTTAACCGTTTTAAAGAAGAACAAAACGTCTTTTGGAAAGATTTCTATTTGAAGACGCAACACTCTTTTTGATGTGCGACATATACTATCGTGATGAATGTCTAAGAAAGTGGTGTTTAGTATGTATTATCCATATGATGGTGTGTGGAATGGGTACTCATACGATAGGCAGGTACAAAGCTTGCCGTCGCTTCCTATTCCTCAAGTTGGAGGATTTCCTGGATTACCAATCGGAGGGGGAGGGACTGGGCAAGGGCAAGGTTCAGGCGCACAATCAGCTCCGCCCGCTCCGCCGCAGCATATTCTCTCGCAGTATCAGCAAGCAGTCTCTCAGCCTCAAAGTATGCTGCCACTTATTTCAGGGCAAAGTGTCAGTGGAGGTCAACAAACTGTTCAATTTGCAGCCGGATGTAATAGACGATGGACCATTGTGTTCCTTAGAAACGGTCAAGTATTTCTAATGTATGTACTTTCTTCACAGCCTTTTGGCCGTACAACAGGCTTTATATGG
The DNA here is from genome assembly GCF_002744245.1 of Bacillus pumilus. GTDB lineage: Bacteria > Bacillota > Bacilli > Bacillales > Bacillaceae > Bacillus > Bacillus pumilus_M. Next base: position 17,920 of record NZ_NKHG01000062.1, read on the forward strand.
CCGTATTTTACATTTGGTTCCTTTCCAAGCTCAAGTATTCTTGCTTATTCTTGTTCATAAAAGAAAAAGCCGGTTCTCATCAGCAGTTGATGAAATACCGGCTTTTTTTAATGAATATTTCTAAATACACCAATCACTTTACCTAGTATACTCACATTCTGTAAAATAATCGGTTCCATTGATGGGTTCTCTGGCTGTAATCTAAAGTGCGTATCTTCTTTATAAAAACGTTTCACTGTTGCTTCATCTTCCTCTGTCATAGCGACCACAATATCCCCATTGTTAGCGGTGCTTTGCTGACGCACAATGACATAGTCCTTGTCCAAAATTCCTGCATCAATCATACTTTCTCCCATAATTTCAAGCATAAAAACTTGTTCATCTGGCGCTGCAAAAGTTTCTGGAAGAGGGAAGTATTCTTCTACATTCTCAACAGCCGTGATAGGTAAACCCGCTGTGACTTTTCCGATGACTGGAACATTCATTACAGCACTCTTTGGAATATTCATTTCCTCTTCATCTAGTATTTCGATGGCTCTAGGTTTCGTCGGGTCTCTTCTGATTAAGCCCTTTGTTTCTAGTCTAGCTAAATGTCCATGGACGGTTGAGCTAGATGCTAGACCGACAGCTTCACCAATTTCACGAACGGATGGGGGATAACCCTTGCTTTTTACTTCTTCTTTGATGAATTTCAGGATATCGAGTTGTCTTTTTGATAGCTTCGTCATCTTTTGCACCTCAAAACGTCAATTTTAAAGAAATTATAGCATGTTTTTCCTAACAGTACAAACATAGGTTCGAAAAAACGTTTGACAGAAACGTTTGTTCGTATTTATAATGAGTAACAGAAAGAGCGAACACATATTCTGTTAGGAGAGATGACATTATGAGGTTAAAAGAATCGATTATTTTTATTGGGCTATTCTCAATCATCGTTGGCATATTTCTCTCACTTATTGCAGGCACAAGCCATAATGATCCAAATCAATATGTTAAAATAGAGGTTCAATCAGGTGATACTCTTTGGGGGTTAGCTGATCAAGTAAACGATAGCAAATCAATCGATAAAAATGCGTTTATTGACTGGGTAACCGAACACAATGATCTTGCTTCAACTCAAATCCAGCCTGGAGACATCCTTGTGATACCTGTCAAAAAAGAGCATCCAGTCGTATATCAACTTGCAACCGTACAGTAGAAAGGTCGATTGAAAACATGAACGCAATGATTTATGCGAGAGTGAGTACTGTCAAAGAAGAGCAGGAAACATCGCTGAACAGACAAGAAGAAGAACTTCTAGCTTTAGCTGCTTTGCACAAGATGAATGTGGTCAAAGTCGTTAAAGAAAAAGCAAGTGGATACGATCTAGATCGTGATGGTGTTTTTGAGATGCTTGCTACGCTGAAAGAAGAGTCAATAGATGCTGTTCTTATTCAAGATGAGACACGCCTTGGAAGAGGGCAAGCAAAAATTGCGCTTCTTCATTGTCTTTTTAAAGAGAAAGTAAAGGTGTATAGCGTTTTTCATAGAGGAGAGCTGGAGCTTTCAGAAGCGGATGAGATGGTCATTGAAATTGTAGGAATTGTAGAAGAGTATCAACGAAAAATTCATAACCTGAAAATTAAACGGGGGATGAAAAAAGCTGTTGAGCGCGGGTATCAGCCTGAACTGAATTTAAAACACCAAGAGAAGGCGCCTGGCCGTGAGCGTATTGAAGTACCGATTTCAGAAATTGTTCGCTTAAGAAAAAACAACATGACGTTCGCCGAAATTGCAGCGACGCTTCAGGCACTTGGTTTTGACATCTCAAAGGCAACAGTGCATAGAAGGTATCAGGAATACGAAAAAGGTCTGACTACGTAAAGTGTGATTTGTTGTAAAAATGATTGATATTTAGTAGTATGTAGAGAAAATGTTTTAAAGGAGTTTGTCATGATTTCTAAAGAACAGCTTGCAAGAATAAATGAGCTTTCAAAAAAGTCAAAAGAGACCGGTTTATCGGACGCTGAAAAAACAGAACAGAAGCATTTAAGAGAGGAATATTTAAAAGCTTTTCGTTCTTCTATGAAAAATACACTCAAAACGGTGAAAATCGTTGATCCTGAAGGAAACGATGTCACACCAGAAAAATTAAAAAGAGAAAGAGACCAGAATCTTCATTAAGGTCGTAATTTCTTAATTTTTGAAAAGATGGGAAGGATATTCTCATCTTTTTTCATATTTGCATAAGTTTTTTGGTGATCGATAAACTAAATGTGACAAAATCCTTCTTTTTCAGCGTGAAATAGTTGTGAAAAAAGGACAGTAGATTTATGATAATGGTGTACACAAGATACGGAAGGGGATTTATATGGAAACGATTGAATTGAAATCTATTGCAACAATACGTACTCTCTCCATAGACGCAATTGAAAAAGCGAATTCCGGTCACCCTGGAATGCCAATGGGTGCTGCACCAATGGCTTATGCTTTATGGACGAATCACTTAAACGTAAGTCCACAAAACCCAAATTGGTTTAACAGAGACCGTTTTGTTTTATCTGCGGGACATGGTTCTATGCTTTTATACAGCATGCTTCATTTAAGCGGATACAACCTTAGCATCGAAGATCTAAAACAATTCCGCCAATGGGGAAGCAAAACACCTGGACACCCTGAATTTGGACATACAGAAGGCGTAGATGCCACAACAGGTCCATTAGGACAAGGGATTGCCATGGCTGTAGGAATGGCACTTGCAGAAAGACATCTTGCGGAAACGTATAACAAAGACAACTTTCACGTTGTAGATCACTATACATACAGCATTTGCGGAGATGGAGACTTAATGGAGGGAATTTCCTCTGAAGCTGCGTCACTTGCTGGTCATTTAGGCTTAGGCCGTTTAATTGTTCTTTATGATTCAAACGACATTTCTTTAGATGGCGATCTTGATCGTTCATTCTCTGAAAATGTGAAGAATCGTTTTGAAGCCATGAATTGGGAAGTTCTTTACGTAAAAGACGGCAACAACATCGAAGAAGTGACTGCTGCGATTGAAAAAGCCAAACAAAGTACGGACAAACCTACACTCATTGAAGTGAAAACGACCATCGGTTTCGGATCTCCAAACCGTGCTGGAACGTCTGGTGTGCATGGTGCACCACTTGGCAGCGAGGAAGCAAAGCTGACGAAGGAAGCCTATTCTTGGACGTTTGAAGAGGATTTCCATGTACCTTCTGAAGTGTACGATCATTTCAAAACAGCAGTAAAAGACGCTGGTCAGAAAAAAGAAGCAGCGTGGAATGAGCTGTTTGAGCAATATGAAAAAGAATATCCAGAGCTAGCAGCTCAGCTGAAGCTTGCGATTGAAGGAAAGCTTCCTGAAAATTGGGATCAAGAGGTTCCGGTTTATGAAGCAGGATCAAGCCTTGCCTCTCGCGCTTCTTCTGGAGAAGTATTAAATGGCATTGCCAAGCAAGTACCTTTCCTTATTGGTGGGTCTGCTGACCTTGCTGGATCAAATAAAACAACGATTAAACATACAGATGACTTTGGCAAAGATCATTATGCTGGCAAAAATATTTGGTTTGGTGTTAGAGAATTTGCAATGGGTGCCGCGTTAAACGGGATGGCACTTCACGGCGGTCTCCGTGTATTCGGCGGAACGTTCTTTGTTTTCTCAGATTACTTAAGACCAGCTATTCGTCTTGCTGCATTAATGGGGCTTCCCGTCACGTATGTCTTTACTCACGATAGTATTGCAGTCGGAGAAGACGGCCCAACGCATGAGCCTGTTGAACAGCTTGCTTCATTACGTGCGGTGCCTAACCTTTCTGTCATTCGTCCAGCAGATGGAAACGAAACAGCTGCAGCGTGGAAACTTGCTGTATCGTCAACGGATAAACCGACAGCACTAGTACTCACTCGCCAAAACCTTCCAACGATTGACCAAGCACCAGAGAAGGCATATGAGGGAGTAGAAAAGGGTGGATACGTAGTCGTTGAAGCAGCTGATGCACAGCCAGAAGCACTTCTACTCGCTTCAGGATCTGAAGTAGGTTTAGCGATTGAAGCGCAAAAGGCACTTGAAAAAGAAGGCATCCGCGTCTCTGTTGTGAGTCTTCCTGCATGGGATCGCTTCGAAGCGCAGTCAGACGAATACAAAGAGTCAGTCCTTCCAAAAGCAGTGAGAGCACGTATTGCGATTGAAATGGGTGCTTCACTTGGCTGGGAGCGTTACACTGGTCTTGACGGTGACGTGATTGCGATTGATAAATTTGGCGCTTCTGCACCAGGTGAAACCATTATAGAGAAATACGGATTTACTGTTAGCAACGTGGTTAGCCGTGTGAAAGCGAAGCTTCATAAATAATCGATCTCCAAGCATCATGCTTTTTTGCAATCGGTTTGCAGAGCATTTCCATACGCTCTGCAAACTTTTTTCTTTTTTCTTGCTTTTTTGACAAAACTAGTTTCTTCTTGCTTCATATATAGACAATTCTTTCTTTCACATTTTTGTATAATACAAGCAATAAACGAGATTGACGAAATGTGAAAGGAAGGGATAGACATGGAACGCCATTATTATATTTATTGGATTGAGGATGAATTTGCTCATCATTATTTTGGCAGAGAATCTATTTTGTTTCATTTGTTTGAATCGTTACACTGGACGAACCGCAGTGATGACGAGTTAGTCATGCTTGTTAAGCAAGTGGATTACGTAACGAAGCGAATCCCTGCTTTTCATATGCACCAGCGTTTAATGAACAATTTAACCAACATTCACTATACACAAATAGGATCGATTTACAGCGCTTCATTACCAGATGGAAAAGGAACAGCTGCATTCATTATCAAAGACCGGTATATTCAAATGTCTGCCACTGGAAGCTATGAGGCAGAAGCGGTGTTTTTTGAAGTGCTGAGAAAAATTAGTCCTTGCTTCCTCGCCATGGACTTTGGATCAAAGAAGCACGGTTGGCTGAATCCGGTAAAAGTGAGGAATTTGGTTTAAAAAAATAAATTTGAACGTGAAATGTTGTATAATAGCCTTTTGTTTAGTACACTTTATACGAGACAACATGAAGGAGGAAGATTTATGGATTTATGGGTTGTCATCCTTGTGGGCGTAGTTGCGCTGCTTGCAGGAGTTGCACTCGGATTCTTTATTGCTCGTAAGTATATGATGAGCTACTTGAAAAAGAATCCACCAATTAATGAACAAATGCTTCGAATGATGATGATGCAAATGGGCATGAAACCGTCCCAAAAGAAAATCAATCAAATGATGAAAGCCATGAACAACCAAGCGAAATAATACGTACGATATTATGATCATAGATGGAACATGGTAATAAAGGATGGACAAGCTATGTCTTTACTTTATTGAAGTCACCTTCATCAAACGCTTAAAACCACTGTACTTGCATAAATGAAGCAGGGAAGGTGGTTTTTATTATGGCGTCAAGCATCATTTTAAAATCCATAAACAAAAAACCCCTGTGATCAGAGGTTTTTGTTTCGTTTATTGTCACATATATCAACTTTTCTAAAAATCGTGCGGCATGGTTTTTATCATTAGATATGATTAGTTGGCTGAATTTGAATGTAAGTGTCGTTGATATTGTAAGAGGAGATGATCTAGCTGCTGGCTATGTTCGATGGTCACTGTTGATGTCATCCCATTATGCAAGACAACTTTCATCAGCTCTTCTCTTTTTTCTTCGATTTGAGTTAATAATGATGTTTTTACCAAAGTCATGTTCCTTTCATGCAAATCTTGATAAAAAGAATCGATTCTATTATATCCATTTTAAGGTTTATTTTCAAATTTAAAGGATTTGTTATCTTGATGTCAAATTAAATTATATAAGGTTTTAAGAGAATAGACCATCTTTATTGGGATGATGTAAAAAAAATGAAATGATTTTGTCATCTCTTATTGTATATTGTAAGAAGGGGGTGTTCTTTTGTCAGATTTGAATTACTTTTTAGCTTTTGGGGCAGGATTTCTTTCTTTTATCTCACCGTGCTGTTTGCCGCTTTACCCAGCTTTTTTATCGTATATCACGGGCGTTAGTATAGATGAAGTGAAATCTGAGAAGGTGCTGCTGAGAAGAAGGAGTCTGCTTCATACATTATTCTTTTTAATTGGGTTCTCTATCATTTTTATTGCGATTGGCTTTGGGACATCGTTTGTTGGGAAGTTTTTTATTGAATATCATCAAGCGATTCGTCAAATTGGAGCCATCCTCATTATTTTCTTTGGTTTTATGATTCTTGGTGTATTTCAGCCTTCTTTTTTAATGGGAGAAAAGAGGATGCAGTTTAAAAATCGTCCGGCTGGTTTTTTTGGATCGATTCTCATCGGAATGGGTTTTGCTGCTGGATGGACACCTTGTACCGGCCCGATTTTATCAGCTGTCATCACACTTGCCAGTTACAAACCGGAGTCCGCTGTGACCTACATGATTGCGTATGTGTTAGGTTTTGCTATCCCGTTTTTTGTTCTTTCCTTTTTCATCACAAAAATGGCTTGGATCAGAAAGCGTCAGGAGCTCATCATGAGAATTGGCGGGATCATTATGATTGTGGTAGGGATATTGCTGTTCTTTGATCTTCTTACATGGATTATCATTATGTTCTCATCAATTCTTGGTGGATTTAAAGGCTTTTGAAATCGTTTTCTACAGTCGCGGCGAATGGTTTTTTTTCGTCAATTGGAGTATATTATACATAGGCTGACCTTAAAGAATAAAGGAATGATTTGATATGATGATCGTAATCTCTTCTATAGTTGCGGTATGTATGGCGGTAGCCGTCATGTTTATTCGCATTAAATCATCTGCAAAACCTGCAACCGCGAAAAAAATTATTTTACCTCCTATTTTCATGAGCACTGGCGCAATGATGTTTTTTGTTCCTATGTTTCGAGTAACTGGAGCTGAATTTCTTGAGGCGATCACAGTGGGGATGTTTTTCTCCATATTTTTAATCAAAACATCGAAATTTGAAATTAGAGGCAATGAAATTTACTTAAAGCGTTCAAAAGCATTTGTGTTTATTCTCATTGGACTTCTTGTCCTTCGTATCGGTATGAAGACGATCTTAAGCTCTTCCATTAATTATGGCGCGCTAAGCGGGATGTTTTGGATCCTAGCCTTTGGCATGATCGTGCCTTGGCGGGTCGCTATGTATTTGTCGTTTAGAAAGCTGTCTAAACAATTAGACCCGCAGCAGGTTCAAATGAATTAAACCTCCTTTTTAAAAAAGGAGGTTATTTTAATAACGATTCGTATGGCGTGTGATCGATGTTTTTTTCTTGAAGTCGCTTGAGTAAAAACTTATGGTCTCGTTTTGGCGTAGCAATAATATAGCCGCGAATGATTAGATCTAAATTAATGCTGGCAGCCTGTTCTTTTAGTGCCAGCTCTCCAATTTTCCCCGCGATTTTTTCTTTGGCGACATCTCTAAAGAGCTCTGGAACAGGTAATACTAGCTCGTTTAAAAGCCGCTTGTCCTCGTCCCGCCAAAGGTGAAGGCTCTTTTGAATATATTCATCCTGCCAATCAAGCTCTGATTTCCCATCTTCCTTTGGCAATCGTTTTAAAAATTTGCGAAACATAAAAAAGCCACCGATTGCTAGTAATCCGATCATGACAGTACCCCAAAATAAAATGAACCACAAAAACCAGCCGCTTAACATGTTCTCACTCCTTACCCCTTATTTCTCTATCCTATTTTACATGAAGAGATGATAGAAGAAAATAACAAAAATGTATGTATATTTTCTCTATAAACGCCTCGTTTTCATTGATAGCCGCCCATTTACTAGAATGACCCAAACCATTTGGTAGGAAAAGAATACATTATCGTATAGCGATTCTACTATTTGGCCATGGTGGTTCGCAAAAGGTATTGACTTGAAACGAACGGAAGAGAGCCCACCTAAGTGAAGGTGGGCTCTTAATGTTTGAAGGAAGGCATCTGAAAGGAAAATGCACCGTCTTGACGATGAGAATGTTTATTTATTTTGATCGAGAGCATTTGGTTTTCGTATTCTGTGTCAATGTCTTTGTCATTCAAATAAAAAGGGAGCATGACGCTTTTTTTAAATGGCTGTTCCCCATCATTTGGCTGAGTGACCGTATAGGCGAAGATGAGTTCATAGCCAGCGAAGGTCAGTTTTAAATCAGTGATTGACAAGGCGGAGATATCCATCTCGATAATATAATCACGGCTTGTTTCATAAAGGTCAATTGGGAGGTGTTCATCATACCAGGCAAATGGATCATCCATTAACACATTGAGCCAGTCATCTATTTCTAGAAAATCAGAGAAATTTGCTTGCTTTTCATTCTCCATAAACACTCCTCCATCACATCTCATAATAAATCATATGATGAAAACTGAAATGTGTGAAAGACCTAAAACATCCCGTTTGGTCACGGGATGAGTGGAGAATGTTTACATATCATGATGTGAATTGTGCTTTTGTCTTGAGTGATTGCGGTTTTTCACTTTTTTACTGCCCGATAATGGTTCAGGCTGACTGCCATGATGCTCTTTAGGAGAGTTTTGACGGATGTCTTTCCCTGTGTTTTTATTCGTCATGAGTCTTGCTCCTTTCTTATTGGTTCTTTTTGCGCTTTTTATTGTTTTGCCTTTGTTCTTCAGTTAAAACGAGCTGATCATTTTCTATATAGCCTGCACCTTTTCCTTGGCTTTTGGCTGCGTTCATGCCGTTAATGACATGATTGGCTTTTCGTTTTGTCATGTTCTATCACCTCAATTGTAGTATGATCTCGCACCACTTAGTTTATGAAGAGTAATCATTTCCTAATGATAAGCTAAACTTATTGAATTTAATAAAAGCATTGTTATTTACTTATGTATGAATTTGTTTTAAGATGAAATTGTGAGAAAATTGTGGTGAAATACGACGATTTTTCTGAGAATTGAAATTGATCTTGATCATCAAAAGGGGGATTTTGGACATGTCGAAACAGCAGCAAGTCGCTAAACAAGACGCTTTTCAATCTAGAAAAACGTTTTCGACAAATGGAAAAACGTATCACTATTATTCGCTAGAAGCACTAGAAAAACAAGGGATCGGAAATGTTTCTAAGCTGCCTTATTCCATTAAGGTACTGTTAGAATCAGTGCTTCGCCAAGTAGACGGTAGAGTGATCAAAAAGGAACACGTTGAGAACCTGGCAAAATGGGGAACTGCCGAGGTAAAAGAGATTGATGTTCCATTTAAACCTTCTCGTGTTATTTTACAAGACTTCACGGGTGTACCAGCCGTCGTTGACCTTGCTTCTTTAAGAAAAGCAATGGCAGATGTCGGTGGAAATCCGGATAAAATCAATCCTGAAATTCCAGTTGATCTTGTGATTGACCATTCTGTTCAAGTTGACAAAGCTGGAACTGAAGACGCACTAAACATTAACATGGATTTAGAATTTGAACGTAACGCAGAGCGTTATAACTTCCTTAGCTGGGCCAAGAAAGCGTTTAACAACTATCAAGCTGTTCCGCCTGCAACAGGGATTGTTCACCAAGTGAACTTAGAGTATCTTGCAAGTGTTGTTCATGCAATTGAAGAAGATGGTGAGATCATCACTTACCCAGATACACTAGTTGGTACTGACTCTCATACAACAATGATTAATGGAATTGGTGTTCTTGGATGGGGCGTTGGCGGTATTGAAGCGGAAGCTGGTATGCTTGGTCAGCCTTCTTACTTCCCAGTGCCAGAAGTCATTGGAGCCAAATTAGTTGGGGAGCTTCCAAACGGAACGACTGCAACTGACTTGGCATTAAAAGTGACACAGGTATTACGTGAAAAAGGCGTTGTCAATAAGTTCGTTGAATTCTTCGGACCAGGCGTTGCACAGCTGCCATTAGCTGACCGAGCAACCATTGCCAACATGGCGCCTGAATATGGTGCTACTTGCGGATTCTTCCCAGTTGATGCGGAAGCTCTTGCATACCTTCGCCTAACTGGTCGTGATGAAGAACAAATTAATATCGTTGAAGAATATTCTCGCGCAAATGGTTTATTCTATATGCCAGATGCTGAGGATCCAATTTTTACTGACGTTGTGGAAATTGATCTTTCTAAAATTGAGTCAAACTTGTCTGGTCCAAAACGTCCACAAGATTTGATTCCACTTTCTGAAATGAAAGATACGTTCCATAAACACCTTGAAAGCCCAGCAGGGAACCAAGGATTCGGTTTAGATAAATCTGAGCTGGATAAACAAATCGAGTTTGATCTTCAGAACGGTGAAAAAGCTGTCATGAAGACAGGTGCCATTGCAATTGCAGCGATTACGAGCTGTACAAATACATCTAACCCATACGTCTTGATCGGGGCAGGTCTTGTCGCGAAGAAAGCAAGTGAGCTTGGTATGAAGGTACCAAACTATGTGAAAACGTCACTAGCGCCAGGTTCAAAGGTTGTCACTGGATATCTTGTGAACTCAGGGCTTCTTCCATACCTAAGAGACCTCGGATTTAACATTGTAGGATATGGCTGTACAACATGTATCGGAAACTCAGGACCGCTTGCGAAAGAAATCGAGGAAGCTGTTTCTGAAAATGATCTGCTGATTACTTCAGTTTTATCAGGTAACCGTAACTTTGAAGGTCGTATCCATCCGCTTGTTAAAGGGAACTATCTTGCATCTCCACCATTAGTAGTGGCGTATGCACTTGCTGGAACAGTTGATATTGACTTAACAAAAGACCCTATCGGTGTTGATAAAAATGGTGAGAACGTTTATTTCAATGACATTTGGCCATCAATGGACGAAATCAACAGTGTCGTCAAAAGCACTGTCACACCTGAGCTATTCCGTTCAGAGTATGAAACTGTTTTTGACAGCAATGACCGCTGGAATGAAATTAAAACGACGGATGATGCCTTGTATAAATGGGATGAAGATTCAACATACATTGCGAACCCGCCATTCTTTGAAAACCTATCAGTTGAACCGGGTAAAGTTGAACCACTTAAAGCCCTGCGCGTAGTCGCGAAGTTCGGTGATTCTGTCACAACTGACCATATTTCTCCTGCTGGAGCAATTGGTAAAGACACACCTGCAGGTAAATACTTGCAAGAAAGAGGCGTGTCGTCTAGAGACTTTAACTCATATGGATCTCGCCGTGGTAACCACCATGTCATGATGAGAGGTACATTTGCAAACATCCGTATTAAGAACCAGATTGCACCAGGAACAGAAGGCGGATATACAACTTATTGGCCAACTGGTGAAGTCACATCCATTTATGATGCATGCATGCGTTATAAAGAGGATGGAACGGGTCTTGCCATCTTAGCAGGTAAAGACTATGGAATGGGCTCTTCACGTGACTGGGCTGCAAAAGGAACAAATCTTCTTGGCATTAAATTTGTTCTAGCTGAAAGCTTTGAGCGAATCCACAGAAGTAACCTTGTATTCATGGGCGTACTTCCTTTGCAGTTTAAAGACGGGGAAAGTGCAGAGACTTATGGACTCACAGGAACAGAAACATTTGAAGTTGATGTGGACGAAACAGTTCGTCCGCGTGATCTTGTCACTGTAAAAGCAATTGATACAGATGGCAATGAAAAAACATTTGAAGTGGTTGTTCGTTTTGACAGTGAAGTCGAAATTGATTACTATCGTCATGGCGGTATTCTTCAAATGGTACTGCGTGAAAAATTGGCAAGCAACTAATAAAGCGAAGAAGAGAAGGCGTCTGAAAGCTTTCTCTTCTTTTTTAAAATAAGTGGAGGATCAATCATGTGGAAAAAAGTAATGGCAAGCGCTGTTTTACTTGTGTTGATTGGTTTACTTGCGTGGAATTTATTCGGTCCAAAAGAGCCGGCCATCGGCCTTGAAAAAGGGGATCAAGCCCCTGATTTTGCGCTCAAAACACTTGATGGCAAAACCGTATCGTTATCTGATTATCGCGGGAAAAAGGTGCTCGTCAATTTTTGGGCGACATGGTGTAAGCCTTGCAGGACGGAAATGCCAGATCTAGATGAAATCAGAAGCGAAAATGATCAAGTTGAAGTACTTGCGGTGAACTTGACTACCACTGAAAAGAGTGTGGACCATGTCACATCATTTATGAATGAACTCAAGCTGAGCTTTCCTGTTTTATTGGACCAAAAAGGCATTCAAGCGAGGTATCAGGTGCTATCATATCCAACTACATACATTTTAGATGAAAAAGGACGAATCATGTCTGTGAAGCATCAAATGCTGACAAAAAAAGAAATTGCAAAAGAGCTGGATCTATAATGATTCAGCTCTTTTGCTTATTTTCTAAATTTTTTGGCGAAAATGTAATAAACATAATGGAGGTGACTGGAATGAGGAAAAGGAAACGCCGCACATACGAAGAGCTTGTGCTTGAAAATAAAAAAGAATTATTAAGCAATGAGGAATTTTTAAACCAGCTTGAAGAAAAGTTGGAAGAGCGTTTTAGACAGAAATAAGTTATGATTTGTCCGTTTTCGTTCATCCTAAAGAGGAGGGAGGGATGAATGATGGTTAGAGAGCATGATAAACAAGCGCAATTTACACCGGACCATTTAGGGACTAAACCTGTAGCGTACAAACGGAATAAGGGTAAAAAGATGCATAATAAATCAAATGAACAGCCTGATGTGATACAGACAAAAGGCGAATAATAAGAGGAGGAAAGCATGATGAGCCACAAGTCATATCAATCTCATCCAGATGATCGTTCTGATAATGTTGAAAAGCTGCAAGATATGATCGAGAACACGCTTGAAAATATCGATGAATCTGAAGCAGCGATGGCTCTTTCAACAGAGGAAGAAAAGCAGATGATCAAGCATAAAAACGAAAACCGCAGAACGAGTATTGACGCTATGCGTTCAGAGATAAAAGATGAAGAAGCGGCAAGAAAGAATGGCTATACCGAATAAACCAGGGATTCCTGGTTTATTTTATTGCCTTTTTTTAGAGGAACCTTTTGGAATGTGGTAAAATGACTGAGACCTTAGGTTTTGATAGGAGAGCGATGAAAACGTGTATGTATCCAAAAAAGAAATAGAAGTCCGTTATGCAGAAACAGATCAAATGGGCATCGTGTATCATGCCAATTATTTAATCTGGATGGAGGTTGGCAGAACAGCGTTGATTAAAGAGCTGGGATTTTCCTATGCACAGCTAGAAGCAGACGGTGTCCTTGCACCTGTTGTAGATCTTCAGGTTCAATATAAAAAACCACTGCTGTACGGTGAAACCGCTACAGTTCATACATGGATTGAAGAGTATAATGGTGTGAAAACAGTGTATGGCTATGAAATTCAAAAGCCTGATGGACAAACAGCCATCACAGGAACTACCTCACATATTTGTGTAGACAAAGACACCTTTAGACCTATTCAATTTAGAAAAGCTTTTCCTGCCTGGCACAAAGTATACGAACAGTCGAAGAAGCAGGTTTGATTCATGGCATTTGGTATCAAAAGAAACGATTTGAATGCATGGAAATCAGCTGTTCGGCAAGGGGAAATCGCCTTTTTGACACACTATTGGCTCGATGACCGGTTTCCTAATGCCAATACCGTCACAAAGGCAGCCTGCCAGGATATGAAGCAATTAATTGAGTGGGGAGAAAGGCATGGGTTGAAAAAAGAATGGATTCATGTTCGTGAAGGTTTTCCTCACTTTGACCTGATCGGTGATCCGCAAAAAAAGATCCTGCAAAAGGAGCGGTATTTAGGAAACATTCGGGAATATGGGCTATATATCGATGTATAAAACAAAAAAGATACCCGAGGGATGAGGTATCTTTTTTGTTTATTCATAACGAAACTCTGGTTCTTTCACGGACTCGTTATAATCAATATGCAGATCATGGTTGTCAAAATACCAAATATCACTTTCCTCAACGAAGAAAGTAATGCCTTCTATTTCAGCGGTTGCGCCGGCATTTTGAGGTTCATCTTTTGCGACGCCGAGAGAAAAGCCTTTTTGTACATTACTGCACCCGCCATATCTCACAAAAAAGCGAACATGATCACCTTTTTCTAAATCTAGTTCATCCTTGTACCAATTTAGTGCATCATCTTTCATTGTTAATTTCAATGTGATCGCCCCTTTTTGAAGTCATGCTGTTTTTAAAATGCAGGAAGCAAAAACAGCTTTTCTGTACTTTTACCACATATTTAAACTTAATAAACGGCTAGAGCCATTTGATTTTCGGTTCAGTTTTGTTGAGAATTCGTTTGAGGTTGGCGATGTGTCTGTAGATCACAAAGCCAGCAAGAACGGCAACAACAATAATTAAAAATAGGTCTTGGGTGAATATGCTGTAAATGAATGTATAGATACCAGTCAGCATTGATGATAAAGAAACATATTTACTAATGTATAAAAATAAGAAAAAAGCAGCGATCATCGTGATAAATAAGAACGGGGCATAAAATAGCAGCACGCCGCCTGATGTAGCGACTGCTTTTCCCCCTTTAAATTTTGCAAAGGCAGGAAAGCTGTGACCGATAACAGCAGCAACTCCAGCTAGTAAGGGATGAATGTCCAGTTGCATGAAAAACGGTAAAGCTGAAGCAAGAGTTCCCTTTAAAATATCAGCTGAAATAACGATAGACCCTGCTTTTACCCCAAGTGTACGAAATGCATTCGTCGCACCTAGGTTCCCGCTGCCATGTTCACGGATATCGATTCCCTTTGCAACTTTCCCGACAATGAGACCGGATGGAATACTGCCGAGAAGATAGGCCAAAATAAACATCAAAGCAATTAACATCTGCATAACTCCTTTATATTCTCCCTCTTGTCTTACATTTTAACATGATCTTATGAAAAACATGGCGATCTTTTTTTGAAAAAATAGAAGGTAGATGAATTCAGCTTTGTTTTTAGGAAGAAATTCGTTAAAATAGAAGAAAAGGAGTGTCTGGATGAATCATCCTACGCAACAAGAAATTGGTCGTATACTAAAAAGCAGCAAACGAATAGCTGTTGTTGGTTTGTCAGATCAGCCGCACAGAACGTCTTATATGGTCTCAAAAGCCATGCAGGATGCTGGGTTTGACATCATTCCCGTCAATCCAACGATCGATGAAGCCCTTGGTGTGAAAGCGGTTGCCTCTTTAAAAGACATAAAAGAGCCTGTTGATATTGTCAATGTCTTTAGACGTTCAGCATTTTTGCCTGAGATTGCAGAGGAATTTCTTGAAATAGATGCCCCTGTTTTTTGGGCACAGCAAGGCGTGTATCACGAAGAAGCGAAAAGGCTGATTGAGGAAAAAGGTAAGGTGGCCATCATGGATTTATGCATTAAAGTGGCTCATGCCATGACAAAAACTCATTAAATCGTCAAAAATCCTTGGTTTTTCAAGGATTTTTGCTTTTTTGTTACAGAAATATATTTGCGATTCTAGGAGAAAGCGATAAAATAAGGCGACAGGGACATATCGATGACCTTGCCTATCGAGAAAAAGAGCGGTAAGATAAACATAGAACATTTGTTCTATGTTACTAAACCATCATATGATTGCATTTGGCTTATGGAACAGTCTTGTTTATAATGGACTTCTAGTTCTGATTGCAGAATAAAGGCCACTCTCATAGCCGTGCAAAGAGCATGTATGCTGAATCGCACATGCATGGTGATGATGCAGCTTATTAAAGTGGATAGTAATGAGCAGCATGATCATCATTAAAATCTAGAGAGATCATTTGATGATTAGCTGGTTATGTTTGTTAGTGAAAGGGGATTAAGCATTTGGTTAAAAAGCAGCAAGTAGATTATAACGATGATTCTATACAGGTGCTAGAGGGACTTGAAGCGGTCCGTAAACGTCCAGGTATGTATATTGGATCTACGGATTCACGCGGTCTTCATCACCTTGTCTATGAGATTGTAGACAACTCTGTCGATGAAGTACTCGCTGGCCATGGAGATCATATCATTGTCAAAATACATAAAGATAACAGCATTTCCGTCCAAGATAAAGGACGAGGAATGCCTACGGGTATGCATAAGCTGGGAAAACCGACACCTGAGATCATTTTAACTGTCCTGCACGCAGGCGGAAAATTTGGGCAAGGCGGGTATAAAACAAGTGGTGGACTTCACGGGGTTGGGGCGTCTGTTGTAAACGCGCTTTCAGAATGGCTCACCGTGACGATTGAACGTGATGGCTTTATTTATCACCAGAGATTTGAACATGGCGGAAAGCCAGCCACATCTCTTGAAAAAATCGGGAAAACGAAAAAAACAGGAACACTGATTCATTTTAAGCCAGATTCGACCATGTTCAGTGTCACCACCTATAATTTCGATACATTATCTGAACGTTTAAGAGAATCAGCCTTCTTACTGAAAGGATTAAAAATAGAGCTAATCGATGAACGACATGATGTACAAGAAACCTTTTATTATGAGACAGGTATCGAAGCGTTCGTTGCTTATTTAAATGAGGAAAAAGATGTACTCAGTGAAGTCGTCTCGTTTGAAGGTGAGCATCAGTCCATTGAAGTAGATTTTGCTTTCCAATTCAATGATGGCTATTCAGAGAATATCCTCTCATTTGTCAATAACGTTAGAACAAAAGATGGCGGTACACACGAGTCTGGTGCAAAAACGGCGATGACGAGAGCCTTTAATGAATATGCTCGCAAAGTAGCTCTTCTAAAAGAAAAAGACAAAAATTTAGAAGGTACTGATATTCGTGAAGGGCTGTCTGCTGTTATTTCTGTCAGAATTCCTGAAGAACTGCTCCAATTTGAAGGACAAACAAAAGGAAAACTTGGAACGAGTGAGGCTCGATCATCAGTAGATGCCGTTATTTCTGAAAAGCTCGCTTATTTCCTCGAAGAAAACCGGGAGACGGCCACTCTTCTTGTGAAAAAGGCCATTAAAGCGCAGCAAGCACGAGAAGCTGCCAGAAAAGCAAGAGAAGAAGCGAGAAGCGGGAAGAAACGGAAGAAGTCCGAAGCGACGTTAAGTGGGAAATTAACACCTGCTCAATCTAGAAACCCAGCAAGAAACGAACTGTACCTCGTGGAGGGTGACTCAGCGGGCGGGTCAGCAAAGCAAGGACGTGACCGAAAATTCCAAGCGGTACTCCCGCTTCGGGGGAAGGTCATTAATACCGAAAAAGCAAAGCTTGCTGATATTTTCAAAAATGAAGAAATCAACACCATTATCCATGCCATCGGTGGTGGCGTTGGTGTCGATTTTAACGTAGAAGACATCAATTATGACAAAATTGTCATCATGACAGATGCTGATACGGATGGAGCGCATATCCAAGTTCTTCTTCTTACGTTCTTCTACCGTTATATGAAGCCGCTGATTGAGCATGGAAAAGTGTTTATTGCACTACCACCGCTATATAAAGTCAGCAAAGGCTCAGGAAAGAAAGAAGTCATTGAGTATGCATGGTCTGATGAAGAAATGGATGATGTACTAAAAAAAGTTGGAAAAGGTTATACAATTC
The DNA here is from genome assembly GCF_002744245.1 of Bacillus pumilus. GTDB lineage: Bacteria > Bacillota > Bacilli > Bacillales > Bacillaceae > Bacillus > Bacillus pumilus_M. The sequence continues at coordinate 35,402 of NZ_NKHG01000062.1, forward strand.
AGCGCTATAAAGGTTTAGGTGAAATGAATGCCGACCAGCTATGGGAAACGACAATGAATCCAGAGTCCAGAACACTTGTCAGGGTGAAAATCGATGATGCTGCACGAGTGGAACGCCGCGTCACAACACTGATGGGTGACAAAGTAGAGCCGCGCCGTAAATGGATTGAAAAGAATGTCGCCTTTGGACTTGATGAGGAAAGTAACATTCTTGAAAATGAAAACTTGTCGCTGGCTGAGGAGGTTTAAAGATGGCACAACAAGAACGATTTCATGATTTACCATTAGAAGAAGTGATTGGAGACCGGTTTGGTCGCTATAGTAAATATATTATTCAAGACCGTGCGCTTCCAGACGCACGTGATGGATTAAAGCCTGTACAACGAAGAATTTTATATGCAATGTATGCGGAAGGAAACACCCAAGATAAAAACTTCCGTAAAGCTGCCAAAACTGTCGGTAACGTCATTGGTAACTACCATCCGCACGGTGATTCATCTGTTTATGAAGCAATGGTGAGAATGAGCCAGGAATGGAAAGTACGAAATGTACTGATTGAGATGCATGGAAATAACGGAAGTATCGACGGGGATCCGCCTGCTGCCATGCGTTATACGGAAGCAAGGCTTAGTGCGATTGCTTCAGAGCTTTTAAAGGACTTAGACAAGGAAACAGTCGAATTTGTCGCAAACTTTGATGATACAAGCAAAGAACCTGTTGTTTTACCAGCCATGTTCCCAAATCTTCTTGTGAACGGATCGACAGGGATTTCAGCTGGTTACGCGACTGATATTCCTCCACATCACCTAGGAGAAGTGATTGATGGGGTCATTAAACGAATCGAACAGCCGCATTGTACGGTTGAGGATTTAATGACGGTCATCAAAGGACCAGATTTCCCAACAGGCGGTATCATTCAAGGTGTGGATGGCATTAAGAAGGCATATGAGACGGGAAAAGGAAAAATCATGATTCGCGGAAAAGCGGAGATCGAAACCATTCGTGGTGGACGTCAGCAAATTGTGATCACAGAAATTCCTTATGAAGTCAATAAGGCCAATCTTGTGAAAAAGATGGACGAGTTCCGAATTGAAAGAAAAGTAGAAGGGATTTCAGAGGTTCGAGATGAGACAGACCGTACTGGACTTCGAATTGTTGTAGAGCTGAAAAAAGAAGCAGATGCAAATGGTGTCTTGAATTTCTTATATAAAAATTCAGATTTGCAAATCCCGTATAACTTTAATATGGTAGCGATACATAATCGAAGACCAACCTTAATGACGCTGACAACGGTGCTGGATGCATATATTGCCCATCAAAAAGAAGTGGTGACAAACCGCTCAGCATATGAGCTTCGAAAAGCAAAGGAACGTCATCATATTGTAGATGGATTAATTAAGGCACTTTCTATTTTAGATGAAGTTATTGCGACAATCCGTTCGTCTAATGATAAGCGTGATGCGAAAAATAACTTGATGGAGAAATATGACTTTACAGAAGCACAGTCAGAAGCGATTGTTTCTCTCCAATTATATCGTTTAACGAATACCGATATTACACAATTAAGAGGCGAAGCAAGCGAGCTTGACAAGCGTATAGCTGAACTTGAAGACATTTTAGCGAACGAGAAAAAGCTGCTAAAGGTCATTACGAACAGTTTGAAAAAGCTCAAAAAAACCTATGCTGATGAAAGACGCTCTGTCATTGAGGAAAAAATCGAGGAAATTAAGATTAACCTTGAAGTGATGATCGCATCAGAGGATGTATACGTCACGGTGACGAAGGATGGATATATCAAACGGACAAGCCAGCGCTCCTATGCCGCATCTAATGGCAAGGAGTTTGGCATGAAGGATACAGACCGGCTGATTCATCAGTTTGAAATGAATACAACGGATGTTCTTCTTTTGTTTACGAATAAAGGGAGTTACATTTATTGTCCGGTTCATCAGCTGCCAGATATACGCTGGAAAGACATGGGCCAGCATATTACGAATATTATTTCGATTGATCGTGATGAATCCATACAAAAAGCGATTCCAATTAAAGAATTTGATGAATCGTCATATCTTGTGTTCTTTACTAAAGGCGGTATGGTGAAGAAAACAGAGCTTCTTCAATATAAAGCGCAGCGCTATTCTAAACCGCTCGTTGCCTTGAATTTAAAAGGTGATGATGAACTCGTCGATGTTCACGTCACAACAGGTCAGCAAGAATTGTTTATTGCAACGAAAAATGGTTATGGATTATGGTTTGATGAAGAAGAAGTGAGCGTTGTGGGCCCGAGAGCGGCTGGTGTCAAAGGAATCAACTTGAAGGAAGGGGACGAGGTGGTCTCTGGACAGATCATTGATCCGAAAAACGATGTCCTTGTGCTGACGACGCAAAGAGGTGCTGTGAAGCGAATGAACCTCTCTGAATTTGATAAAACAACAAGAGCTAAACGCGGAGTGCTGATGCTGAGAGAATTAAAGAAAAACCCGCACCGAATTGTTGCTGTGATCGCTGCATCACTACACGATACACTTGAGATTGATACGGAAAAGGGTGCGATAATCCCACTTGATATCTCTACTCTGAGAGCGAATGATCGCTATAGCAATGGATCATTTGTTGTAGATGAGGAAGAGCAGGGAGAAGTCACTCATGTTCTTCTGTCACCTGAACCTGCTCCAGATGACAATAAATAAGCAAAAAGAACCCCCCCCTGTCTATCGCAGGGGGGTCTTTATGATCGGGTCATTTAGCTCTCATGGCTACCAAACATGCTTGTGATGGCATGCACTACTTCAATTCCTTGGTAGACGAAAAGAGAAAGCGAAGTGACAGAGAATAGACCTAGAATGAATAATCTTAAGAAAAATAACATCGTGTAAAACCTCCCATTTTTGTTTTGATTTAGATGGTTGGGTTAAACACGGGTTACTCGAAAATAAGAAGACTGATAGAACACTGCAAGTAAATGCTTCTTTTTCCGGTCAAATCGATCAGTATAAGTGATGCGTGCAAATCCAGCTGTCATACTGCCAATGATCAGCAGGGCTGTAAATGCGGCAAATACTACGCTCACATGTTTTTGTTTCTTTTCATCGCCCGTTGTCTGAACGATTTTCATTTCATGTGATTCTTGATCAGCAACCACCTTGGTATGGTGGTATACCTGAGCGGAATGAGGCATTGAGAACAAATGAAAACTTGCAAGTGCTATGAATAAGACAGCTAATTTTAGCAGCATATTTTTTTTCATTTTTCTCACCCCTTCCTGTTTATTTTCATGATCTTACCACGTTTTCAGTTATTTGAAAAGTCTTATTTATTTACTTTCCCTCTTTAAAAAAGGGGTAAACATCAAGACATCTATAGGACTGTTTCACTTCGTGAAAGGTTTCAATTTTATTTTTTAAATGTAAAAAAAGTGCCATGATCAACGATCGTGACACTTTTCAGTAAGATGCAATGAATGTGGTTTTGCTACAGCTTTTGTAAAGATTCCCGCAATACATATGGCAAAAAGAACAAATACAAATGCATGAAGCAGTCCTACCTCATTGGCGAGTAGTCCTAATATAGGCGGGCCAGACAGGGAGGCTGTGTAACCTGATAAGGTCACAATGCTGACGCGTTTGACGGCGTATCTACTATCGTCACCAGCTGCCGAAATAGTCAGCGGAAAGCCTAAAGAAGCACCAAGTCCCCATAAAAAGATAGACACCATACACACAACGAGCGAAATTTTTAAAATCACCAAGAATAGCCCTGCAGCAGCTGATAAAATAGCGATTCTTAGCAATAACACCCGGCCGAAGCGATCAATCAAACGTCCGCTGATCAGTCTTCCACTAATCATTCCGCACAAAAATAAAGCATAGATGATGGTACTCATTGAATGTGAAACCTGATAGCCATCCACCATTGCAAGTGGAATCCAATCATTTGCAGAGCCTTCTACAAATGCAAGACATAAGGCGATCACTGCAAGTGATATCGTTCGTTTGTTCAGCCAAGCATTTTGAGAAGCGTCAACTGCATCTGACTGCGTCTCATGCTGATCCTTTCCTGTCCCGTGCGGAATAAACCGCGTACAAATCAGAATGCTGAGAAAGAAAAGAAGTGCAATGATCAGAAGGTGAATTAACACGGATACGCCTAGATGGATAAACAGAATCCCAGCACCTGCACCAATTAACGTTCCAATGCTGAAGGAAGCATGCAATATAGGCAGGATGGTTTTCCTGATTTGGTACTCAATTTCTGTCCCTTCTAAATTCATGGCTACATTGCACATACCTGAGCCAGTTCCAAAAAGAAATAGACCGGCAGTGACAACAAGCGTAGAAGAGAGTGTTGAACCGATTGCAAGAGTGGTAAATCCGATGACCATCAAAAAAGCGCTGATTACGATAGCCACTCGTCCGCCTTTTTTACGAACGAATACATTGGAAAGGACAAGCCCTACAATTGAACCAACGGATAAACCGAGTAAAATGAGTCCCATTGTCCCTGTGTTCGCTTGCAATAAATCTCTGACTTCCGGTGTCCGTGAAAACCATGTGGAGATGGAGATCCCAGACATCGTAAAAATGACAATAATGGCTTTATACCATTTTAGTTCCATCTAATCCCTCATATCTAATGATGTATATGTTACAGAACAAATCTACTCGATTATAAATGAGACTTCCTGATTCGTAAATAACAGGAGGGAGGATCATGCTGAAATGTTATAAGGAGTGGAGATGGCCGCATGCAAGAAAAAATCACAACTTCACAATTCTTTTGAGGAAAGGGTAGAATAAAGATGATTCTTTCTACAATCATGCTCTGTGACTGGTTACATGTGAAATATCATGATGAAATGAACATTAAAACGAAGGATTTAGGAGGAAACGAGACAACGACACAATTCACAGCGGCATTTATCAAAACCATGAATTAGTGTAAAAAAGATGATCCAAGGAGATTACGATCAATTAAATAACGAAACACAGAAGGCAGATTCGAGAAAAAACTGGCCATTAAATCCCTGTGTCAACGCTGTCATTGCGTGTGAGTCCGTCGTTACCAAAGCTGTTCCTGCAAATGTGGTGTTGGTGAAATCCTGCGCAGATCATTAAACATTTTGATGGATCCACAAACAAAACCTGACGAATAGACGCTGAATTTTGTTTTTTTAATTTCATCTCAATAAGATAAGTATACTTAATTATGAGACAAAAAAATTCTATTTCTTTGTTACTTCCTAGAATATATATTATGTAAACTAACAATCGAGATTAATTGAGTTCATTTAGGACGTGTACAACGAAGTAAACATAGATCCATTAACGAAGGGAAATTTCCACTTTGCTCTTGAAATAAAAGGATATGGTCTTCTTGTACAGGACCAGTACATCAACGTTTATTTGACGATCAATAAAGAGGGAAACAACTTCACATTTTTTGCTAACCTTCTGATTACAAGACTAAAAGCATCAACAAGTTCTTAACATTTACCTGCATTTCAGTGGACTTTTTATGCCCTTCTTCGTATACGCCCGGATATTCTCTTTTTGCTGCTGCTTTAATTCCGTTTCAAGTTGATCCATTTGCTTTTTAGAAGAGACAGACCTAGTTCGATTTGTTTCTTCATATCCTTACTCATACTAGGTATATAGCCAAGTTCGTCCACTAAAGACGGTTCGATTAGAGATTTCTTCTACATCCTTTTCAATGGAAACAAACTCTTTCCTCATTCGGTTAACTTTCTCTCTTCTCAGTCCAATGTGATCCTCAAAATGCTTTATGCCTAACCTTTTGATTTGACCAGTTACATTGTGTTGTACAATGGTATCTTAATGACTTTCCACATTCACAAGGCGTTTCTGAATTAACAATGAATCAATGAGAACCACCTGTCTTAAGATTCAAGTTCAAGACTAGAGACCCCTTCGAACAAGTGACACCATGGCATAATTGTGTTAGCTGTTTAATTTTTCATGGCATGTAGGAGTGATTTGCTGTAGCTACGGCGGACATGGCGACAGTTCGTTGGTATCAAACCGTTTTTTCGTTACAGACCGGACAAAGACTACTTCGGTTCAGCGGCACAAAATGGAACGTATTTGGATAGCTAGTGCAAATACAGAAAAAAAGAAAAAGTTGAAAAATCATTCACACAAAAATTTGACACTCCCTGTCTTAGGAAGCAGCTAAAAGTTTTCTTGTAGAATTAAAAAAGAAAATTACTTATTAAATTCTAAGGCCGTGGGCTGTTTTTTAACTTTTGCAACTGTATAAGAATAATAAAAATGGTCATAATATTGATTGATGGAGTTTTACCACATCATTTATGGGGTTTTTGTTGTTTTGAGCAAGCATTAACCTATATGATTTCGTAATTTTTCGTTACATTACCTCGCTCATTTTCGAAATTTACGTGTGTAATGACTTGTTGAAAACATAAGCTACTATTTAGTGAGGGATGATATGAAATACTCGAGATTGCAAATAGCCTTTTTAATAATTATGTTTTCATCTATACCGAATAAATATGTTGTCCTCCCCCACTTGATGCATGAAGCGAAAAGAGATGCATGGGTATGTATATTTATCGCGTATATATTCTTTTTACTATGGGGTTTAGCCATATCCTTCCTTGTTAATAAAATGGAGGGGATCAGTTTAATGAATTTTTTAAAACTGAGAACGGGGAAGGGAATAACCTTCGGACTCATCGGTTTTTTTTCCCTTTTTATATGTATTAGTGGCCTTATCTCATTTTATGAATTGATTAAACTGATTGACCTCCACTTCTTACCTTATACCCCCACTTGGGTTATTACCATCAGTTTAATAATATTATGTTTAGCTAGTGCAAGGAACGGTATAAAAACTATCGTGTATTTGTCTGTTTTTTTGTTGCCTATTGTATGGTGCCTAGATATTTTAAACGTTTTTGCTTCTTTTAGTGATAAGGATTATTCTCACTTGTTTCCTGTGCTAATTCAAGGAAAAGAACCTCTTATTAAGGGAACATTTATTATATTGGGTGGAACTGCGGATATTCTTCTTTTACTGTTCTTTCAGCACCAGCTTCGAAAACCTTATCGGTTTTTACATATTATTTTAATAATCACCGCCATCATGGGAATGACAATTGCCTCGAACATAAGTACAATTGCCTCGTTTGGACCTTATGTGGCAACCGCTTTTAATTTTCCTGCTTTTGAACAATGGAGGCTAGTAACGCTAGGAATGTATATTTCCCATGTTGATTTTCTTGCGGTTTTCCAAATTTTATCAGGTGTTATGATTAAAGTGTCATTATGCCTTTCATGCCTTGGTCAAATAACTGAAGAAGTATCTAAAAAAACTAAACGATTCGCTATTTTTCTGATTCTAAGTATATATGCAATAGTCTCTATTTCCAAGATAAGTGAAATTACAATAAAAATATTTATTAATTATTATTTAATTGTTGCATTTATAGCTGCAAGTGTGCTGACATGTGTTTTACTTTTGATTTCTCTTTTACCAGTCAAACTAGATAAAGGAGTGAAAAATTTATGAGTATCGGAAAAACAAAGGACTTAGAAATGCTTGAGCATAAACTTGTTTCAAATTCATTGACTTGTAAAGACCTTAAATCAGCCTTTCAAAATCACTCTGACATTCAGTTCCCCCCCGTTCAATCTGCCTATAGCCTTGAAGGTATCGCTGTATTTTACTGTATGGGCATGATCGATACACAGCAATTGAATACATATATACGTAACGTCCTAAACCACATTCGAGACTACCCTGCAGAAACCAATACCGAAGGATTGCCACCTCTTTTACAAAGTACTTCTGTCAATGATATGATTGATAAGTTATTCTCAGGAAATGTTATTTTTTTTCATCACGGACATGACGTATTTTACGCACTTGATATATCTAAGATCCCTCAAAGGAATCCTGAAGAGTCTAATACAGACGTTGCAATTAAAGGACCTAAAGATGCCTTTACTGAGTCTCTGTATACTAACACATCGTTAATTAGGAAGAGATTGAAAACCTCTTATTTGTTTAGTGAAACATTTACAATTGGTTCAGTCACGCATTCAAAAATATCCTTGCTTTATCTAGAAAATAAAGTTAATAAAAAATTAATTATCGAAGCTAAAAAGCGACTGGCAAACATACAAACAGAGAGTATACTCAGTGGAGGGCAACTTGAACAGTGGCTGTCCGATAAAACTCTTTCTTTATTTCCATTATTTGACTATAGTACAAGACCTGATTTTGCTATTGAGAGTATGCTAAGAGGAAGATTCGTTATCATTCTAGATGGTTCTCCACTTGTGTTGATAGGACCGTCCAACTTACTCTTACTGATAAAATCAGCTGAGGATACCCACTTTCCATATCACTATGTCATTTTTCAGAGAATACTTCGAATAATAGGCATGGTGATCGCGATATTTCTTCCTGGATTTTACGTTGCCATAGCTAGCATAAATTTATCCCAGTTGCCTTTTTCTTTACTGGCAACGATTGTCATGTCAAGACAGGGAATCCCTTTTCCTCTTTTAATTGAAGCCCTACTTATTCTGGGATTATTTGAAATATTAAGGGAAGCAGGAGTAAGAATGCCAACAGTTTTAGGACACACGGTTTCAATCGTTGGGGGATTGATCATAGGGGATGCTGCTATACGGGCTGGCTTAGCCTCTCCTATACTTATCGTTATCATCTCCCTGTCTGCCGTTTCAACTTATACATTAGTGAATCAATCTTTAACTGGTACCGTCAGCATATTAAGAATATATGTAATATTATGTTCTTCTTTTCTAGGAGTATTTGGATTCTTTGTGAGTATGTTGAGTATCCTAATATATTTATGTAATTTACAATCCTTTCAGTTGTCTTATCTTGAACCCCTTACTTCATTGACATTTAGAGATTATTTAACAGCCCTTCTTCAAAATCCTTTTAAAACAAAGGACTTTTCATCTCACTTACTGAAAAAAAAGGAGAAAGAAAATTGATATCGAACCCTTGGAAATTGTTTTTTATCGCAATAATTATTTGCCTGATTACAGGTTGTTCTGATATAAAAGAAATTCAATCATCAAGTTACGTTATGGCCTTAGGGTTTGACTTCAAAGACGGAAAATACCATGTATATGCTCAAATGACGGATTTTTCGTCGATTGCGAAACAAGAGGGGGGGAACAATGAGTCCCCTAAAATATATATATATGAAGAGGTCGGTGAAAATTTTCCAGAAGCGCTGTTTAATATATATGATACAAGCCAAGGAAAAGTTATATGGGCTCATGTTACTTCCATTGTGTTGACAGAAGCAGTAATTAAAGAAGGGTTTCAAGAAATATTCGATGGTCTCACAAGATACCATGAGTTTAGACTGACTCCGTGGGTTTATGGAACAAGAGGATCAATTGAAGATATATTTTCTACGACCGGTTTCTTTAACCAGCCCCCCACCTCTACTTTGTTGCACAATCCAAAGGAAAATTACAAACAGCTCTCGAAAATACGTCCGATTAAACTCTTTCAGTACTCTAGAGAGCTTTATGAACCACAATTTACTACCTATCTTCCATCGCTTAAAGTTGATGACGAACAGTGGAAAGAAAAAGATAAAAAAGAGGCAAAGATAGTATATGACGGTGCTTTTTTTGTACAAAATCGCTCATATAAAGGATTTTTTCCGATGGAGGATTTAGAAGGTTTAAGGTGGGTTACTCCTGAGTCCAAGCGCCTCAAACTAACAATTGGGGAGAATCAAAAACACTATGATTTTGTTTTAGTCCTCGCGGAGTCAAGGGTTAATAAGAAAATGACGAATAAGAATGGGATTCAAGCACATTTAATGTTCAAAGGTTACATCACAAGTAGAAATAATAATAATGTAACGAGCCCTGCAAAGATAGAAAGGTTAGCTGAGGATCGTATAAGAAAAGAAGTTGAGGACTTATATACCTTAGGTATTGACAGAAAAACCGATATTCTAAATTTGGAACATATTCTGTATCGAGATCAACATGAAAAATGGAAGGAAATAAAAAGTACTGAAATAAAGGATGTTTTTAAAGATATTTCACTAGAAGAAATCAAAGTAGATGTATTTATTGATAATACAGGATCGCTCGATAACAGAAAATTAGAAATAGAGCAAATCAATCACTAATCCAAGTACTAACATTGAAGAGTATCTCATAGATACAACGACCCAACTTTTGGTTTATCTCATCTTTTAATCTTCAACACCATAGATTCGTGAATTATCGGATGCAAAATTATTATGCTTAAACAGACCAGAAATACTCCAAATTAAATGTGATACGTACCAATTAATGAAAAAGGAAAACAGGATTTCTAATGACAAATTAAATACGGAATTCAAAGAGTGGGGTTGGAAATATTATCCTCTCTTTTTTCAATAACGATGGTTTTTGATAAGGTTGTTTTTAAAACCAAAAATTTTGTATTAAGGGTGCAATTCTATATCAAAACTCATCTCAATATCTATATGTCAATAATGCACCTTTTTGATATAATTTGATTGAATATTCACAAAAAATGAGGTGATTTTTTGATAATAGGATATGCAAGAGTTAGTACAGTTGATCAATCATTAAACTTGCAGATAGATTCCCTCTCAGAATTTGGGTGTGACGAAATTTTCCAAGAAAAGGTTTCGGGTGCGCGAGATGATAGAACTGAACTAATGAATGCTTTAAGAATGCTAAGAGCTGGTGATAAATTTGTTGTTTATAAATTAGATCGCTTAGCCAGGTCAACAAAAAGTTTAATAGAGATCGCAGAAAATCTTCGTAATAAAAATGTTGAATTTATTAGTATACAAGATAATTTAGATACAAGTACGGCAGCTGGTAAAGCGATGTTTGGTATGTTATCGGTTTTGGCCGAGTTTGAACGGGACATCATTCGAGAACGAACATTGTCTGGGCTTAAGGCAGCTAGAGCTAGAGGAAGAAAAGGTGGGAGACCAAAAGTTAATAAACAAAAATTAAATCAAGCATTGGCATTATATCATTCCAAAAGAATGACTGTTCGAGAGATACAGGAAATTACGGGTATTTCACCAGCAACCTTGTACAGAGCAATTAAAGAAGAGTAAAACAAGTTTACTCTTCTTTAGAATGAATTATTAAGTATGGTTCTCTTTCTTCTTCCCAAAAATGAAATTCTAAAGGTAAACTTTTATCTTTAGGGATTAAAATTAAATAAAATGGTAAGCCTTCAAGCTTAAATGGAGGCTCGTAATAAAAGCGTCTTTCTTTTGATCCGCCAATACTTATTCGTGTCCAATTGTTGAAATGATTCATCTTTAAATGAATAAGCACTCTTTTAAATACCCAGTTTATTTCTGAAGGTTTACAATCACAATGATTATCTAACCACCAATATAAATCTCTTATATAAGTGATATCTTGGGAGTGTGTGAAGTCGTAATTAGAATGATACAAACCAAGGTTATACCTTCGCCTTTCATCATTGTTACAAATAAATTTTAATTCTGCTTTTATAAATACTTGCCAAAAAACATATGCATAGGCTGCAGGACAAATCCAATTAATTTTTGGTGAATGGAAAAAATAAAGTGATGTGCAATCTTTAATACATTTTTTATGTTTATACATCCTTTTTTCTAAATGTCTATTGATTGAGTTTAACGTTGCTTTTGATAAACGATAGATCTCTTTCGTATTATCATATGTGCTGGTTTCTTCAATTGATTTTGTTTGATCTCTTTTAATCAACCTATAGTGCTGTTCCTCTCGTAATGTTCGAATTAAGGGTGTTGATTTAATTATGTTGTGTGAAGTTCCTTGTTCCGTATTTGTTGAGTGGTCAGCAGCTTCTAAAATCTTCGTCATAGCATCCTGGTAATTGGTTAAGTCTATTTCTGGATGATAGTGAATATGAAATTTGTTAGCTATGCTTGATGAATTCAATTTTTCCCATCTCATCAAAATTTTTAAGGTTACTTTGAGTTTTTTATTTTTCTTCCAAATTGATGAGTAACTCTTCCCTTTCTTAGGTGAAAATAAAAAATAACCACAATCACATCTAAAGGGTTCAAGAGTAAATGAATCTGTGATTTCATAACGAAAAGCCATTTTGCATTTCGGGCATTCTGAAGTTAATGGGACCATATGAAATGGGCACACATGCATTAATTTAAATTGGTGATAAATGCTGTGATATCCTTGTTTTATACACTTTGGACAGAATCTTAAATGTTTATGAAAGTAGATAGATTGATTGCCAGGTAATACGTTAGTTAGTTTTGAAATAATATGTTCATTATGCCTCTTTAATTGAAAATTTAGAATTTTTATAAGAGACGTATTATCTAGTCCTTCAAGGGTAATTAAATTACGTGCCGATTTATTTTTCGTAGGGGACTTTAGTTTCTTTAAGTGTTGAGTACCGAACAAGTTGAAGATATCTTGACTTTTTATACGATTAGCATATTTAAATTTCTCGAATATCCCCCATGGGGATTCGAAAGGTACAATCCAATCATTATTCCAAGCGAATTCTTTTATTAGAGGGCTTGGTTCTAAAAAGTGTATTTGATTCTTCATTCGGAATTTTTTCACTCCTAATTTATATAATGTCTAAATAAATTTCTGACTCAACATAGCCTGATCTTGTGATTGCTTCTTCCCAGTGAGCTTTTGATAACCACTCTAGGTTCTCTCCGTTCGCTCCAAATTTTCTGAGGGCATATTCAATGGTAAGCGTTAAATATTGCATTGGAATTTCCACAGGCTTAGTTAAACCGGCTTTTCTTCGCAATTCAGTAAATACCTCCATCAAATCCTCAGCACATTGGTTTAATCTATAGCCTTCATCAAAAGCTGTTGGAAAAAAGTATCTTGCATATGACCAGCCACTACCTATTGGATATTCAGAATCATTATCATATCCTGATAAACAGGGTTTTAGATCTTTTAAATCTTTTATTCCTGTGAATTCATATTCATGAACCATGAATCTCCCAATTAATTGAGCTTTTTTTGCTCTTATAAAAGCTGTTCTTTGATAAAGTAATTCATTTTGACCAACTAATATAACAGTAAGGTGGACACCTGCAAAATCTAATTCATTATATATATCCATTAACCAACCATAATGTAGTTCTTGTAACCTGTGGGCTTCATCTAAGAATAAAATGACTCTGTGTTGTCTAGATTTTTCCCCTTGCTCAATTAAAAATCTTGAGAGCCTATCACGTTTTATATTTGCCTTGCCATTGAAGGGTAAATTGTGCCCTATATCTTTTAGAATATCTTCAAAGAAGATACCTTCATTTGCATTTTTGTAGTGTCGACATATTATTTTGTAAACTGGCAACATCATATCAAATTCTGAAGTTAATATTTTGCGGATATATTCAATGGCTTTGCTTTTGCCTAGTCTGGGTCGCCCGTAAACGATAGCCCCAGGTGCACGATTATTTATCCAATGGCAAATAGAGTCGTATAATCGATCGATTTCATTAGTCGCAATTAAATACCTTCCATTTTCAACTGGATGACTTCCCTTTGAAACATAAGGTCTATCCATGAACTCCATAGTTGATCTCTCTTCGTTCGTATTCAAGTAAACACCCCCTATTTAATACATGATTGTTTTAGTAAGTCTTCGTGATGTAACATCTGAAGGCTTATTTTTGTTGTAAGGTAAGGTATTGTTATTCTTTTTTTGCTCAAAATCAGCTTTTTCTATTGGTTCAATTAAAACATCATCGGTACTTTGATGAGTTTCAATATATCGGTTTAGTGTAGCAAGTGTATTTCTTGAGTTTTTGTTTTTTCTTGCTTCTTTTTCTAAATGTTTTGTCAGGACATCAATTGGATCGTCTTCCTGTAATAGATGGATCATTTTTCTTTTCCGCAGCTTATTAATCGTTTTTCTGGTTTTTAAATCATGAGGGGTAATCCCCCATTTACCAAATGCAGTAAGCATCCCAAATTCGCTGCCGTCAGGTAAAAAAGCTTTCGCAATTCGCAAATCTTCTGTATTCACTAAAATCGTCAATTTTGTTCCAATCAGTTCAAAGGATCTTGATAAAATTTCGTTGTAATATTTTACCCCCTCATAGTTAATGTGTGGTCGTTGGCCATTTTCTTTATTTCCTTGAATAGTTCGTTCGGCTTTCATATAAAAAAATATCACCTCACTTCTTTTTTCTTCAGGTATTTGTCGTATATACATACCTCTTGCGAGCCTTTGTTCAATAGCTTCTAATGGTGTCAAATTATTCACACCTTCGTTTGGGGTGCCATTATAATTTGCAATTAAAACTTCTGTTATTTCTTCTAAGTGTGCAGCCGAAACACGGTATTTAATTGCTTTTTGTTCAGGAGCCCTTCGTATCGGATCTTTAGGGTGTCTTCCAGTTGTTGTTGAAAGTTTATGATATCCGTTTTCCTCAAGAGTTCTAAAGAATCTTTCAATAATTCCCCGACGCTCAGGTGTTCTAACCGGTCCAGCATTAATTGAGCATCCAATTACTTGTGTTAAACGATCTCTCACAATATTTGATAAGTTTGCTTTAGCGTTATCATAGTGAAATTCATCCCATAATCCCCATTGAGTTGATTTGATATTCTCCGAAGGAAAGTTGCCACTTGAGGAGAGCTTTAATCCAGGAATGGAAAGTGTTTTTGGCTCGTGTGGTACGATTGAATTTTTAATACAATGTAATACATCATTTGCTGAATACTCTTTATTAAGGCAGAGGTGATAACCTAAAATCGCACGAGTAGCTACGTCGATAACTACGAGCAACCATATTCGATTCAACACTTCTACAATTTCGTCTCCTTCTGGAGTTTTAAAAGTGATAGCAATAACGCTGTCGATCCTATGGCCATCAAATTGAACTCTTTGAAATGGCCTACTAATTATGGAGTGTTGAGAATAAACTTGTTGTTTTTTAAAATTTCTATTTTTGATTGTTTTAGTATATTTTTGGAGAGTTCTTAATCCATTTGATTCCGTATTAAAGGGGTAATCTTTAATAGTTAAACCTACGCTTCGGCAAGCATCTAGGAATTTTTTATGGAGGACTTTATTATTAATACGGTTATTTTTTTTACAGTAGTCATGGATGATGTCATCTATCGATGGATAAGTATCAAGAAGTTGTTGAAATACACCAGCGAAACTTTCAGATTTAAAATTTTTCCGTTGATGAGATCTCGTTTTTTTGAAGGGAATTAAAGCACGAAAACCCCATATTTCATTGTTTTTATCTGTTTCTAAACAACGTTTTGTATATTTACGGACATTTGCTCGAGTAATTCCGGTAATATCACGAATTTCATTCAATGTTTTCTCATTCTTCAAATAAAGCTCAACAGCTTGTTTTCTAGTTAAAAATACTGTTTTCGATGATTCATCTAATTGATCAACTAACACTTTTGGCCACAAAGAAGTATCTAAAAGCTCTGAAGGAATATTTTCACTCTCATAAAAACGGTTCCTACTCATTAATCCACACCTCCAAGTTACGTCCAAAAGGAATGCAATGCAGATTAGCGTCGATTATCCCTTTACTATAGAGATGAAATATTGCCTCTTTTATTCTAGAAGAACCAATACTTAAACGATCTTCTAAATAACCAACTGAATGTTTGTTTCTTTGAATTTCTTGTTTTATTACATAAAGGTCTGTGTCAATGGGATGACTCCTATTACTAAGATAAGGTAATAATAATTTCATGTTTTCTAGTAGGACAGTATTGCCTCTTATATTTATTTCGGAACGAATTGCAAAGTTTTTCTTGTGTTCTTGACACCATTGTTCTAGGATTTTAATATTTGTTGAAGTAACATTTGTTGAATATTTAACCACTATGAATTCCTCATGGCCATTCCTCCACTTCACCCACATATTAAAAAATGTTTTTAAAACCTTGTTATTTTTATTGAAATACTTAACTTCAAAAGGTCTTTCGCAAAAAGTGAAGATTTTAGGGTCTGTTTCAACAAGAACCCAAAAATCATATTCCAGATCACTGAACAAACGAACATTCCGTTTTAATTTAGGACTGTATGCTTCCCAATAGTTATTGCCAAATTTACTGCTTCTTTTAATGTTAATGGGCGAATACATGTATACACCTCTTTTAACAAGATATTTCTATAAAATTTCGACAATGTTCTACAATACCCTTCTATAAATCTTCAAAATATCTCAGTAGTAGTGGTTAAGTTGTTCAGAATGGATCTATGTTTACTTCCCTAAATAATAATGGATCCACTTTTACTTCCTGTAAAAGGAACATAAAAGTGGATCCATTAAAAGATAAAGTACTTATTTGACTAGTGTTGACAACGAATATAATGGATCTATGTTTACTTCGTTGTACATCCATTTCGAATTCAACCTCCATGCACCCTTTTGTAAATAAGAAAAAACTTTACGCCCCAAATAAATTAAGTCGGTACATATTTCGTACCTGAACTAACTCTTTTTCATTTTTCCATAGGACTCATTCTCTTTTATTTAACAGCAGCTACTATCAGAACCGCCTGTTATGGCTAATCCGTTTCCTTGTCTGTCTAACGTGATGCCCTCTGTCATATCCGTGACTCTTTTATCAATAGCTACCTGTATGCCGTTAATAACTCTGACTTCATCACCTTGTTCAGGAACGTCTAATGATATCCCAAATTGTGGCCCGCAGCAACCTTGACCGGCAAAATAAAAACGAATTCCATTTACATTTTTTTCATGCATCTTTTTTTCTAACATTGATTTTGCGTGATTTGTAATTTCCATTTTTTTCATCTCCTTTTGTATTCATATTAGATCAAAAAGTGTTTTTTAAACTGTTCATAACCAAGTGTTTCCTCAGGTTCCCATGGAATTAGAACTGTATGTTGAGATAAATGTTGGCTGACTTCATTAATCCACACTTTTTCTGAAGTTGCTTTTCTTTTTAACACCTTATCTGTTGTTGCTGTAGCAAAGAGACTTTGATTTATGACCCACCATTCTGGGGTGATTTCAGCACGATTTAGATCCTTTTGGAGTCTTTCCGCTTCGAATACAGGAGTCGCTTCTGCCAATGTGACGAGAACTACACTTGTTTCTTTTGTGTTTCTTAGTTTTGGAAGTAATTGTTTTACACTCTCAGGTACATCTCCTGTCGCTCTAGCTAGTTCTTTATGATAGGTTTGTGCTGCGTCTAAAAGAAGTAATGTGTGACCTGTTGGTGCGGTGTCAATAATCACAATTTCGTTTTTTGAACGATCGACGACCTCTGCAAATGCACGGAATATAGCAATTTCTTCTGTACAAGGAGAATTCAGGTCCTCTTGCAAGTAGGCGAATGCATCATCATCAAGCTCTCCATCTACAGCACTCAGCACTTCTTTTTTATAAGCTTCTACTTCTATTTTGGGATTAATCTCGCTAATTGTCAGTCGATCTTTTACTTTATTTTGGAACATATATTCTACATGTGCGGCTGGATCAGTTGTGGTTAAATGTACACGATGCCCTTTTTCAACTAACCCCACTGCCAAAATGGCTGCTGTTGTGGTCTTTCCAACACCTCCTTTTCCCATTATTAGGATGATTCTGGTGTCTTTTTTAGAAAAATCATCAACCATAGCTTGCATATTATCCAAATCATTTTCTATCACTTCTACTGTCTCCATATATGAGGCTTCTTCTATAGAAGGATTAAACAATCTTCTGATATTTTGAATGCCTGTCAATGAAAATGAAACATAAGGGAGTGAGAATGTGTCAATGTTCTTTAATTCCTCTGGAATGTGATTTATTGCTTTTTGTTGACGTTCATAAAATGCTTCGGACACAGTATCTTGTTCTGTTTTTTCTTGCAGTACGCCATTTATAATCAAACACTGATTATTGATGCCAATCTCTCCTAATTCTTCAGCTGCTCTTGCCGCCTCATTTAAAGCGGAAGCATCAGGTCTTGAAACAAGAACAAGTCTTGTTTGTGAACCATCAGAAAGTGCAGTCATTGTTTTTCCGTAGAGTTCTTTTTTCGCTTCAAGCCCAGCTAATGGTCCTAAACAGGATGCTCCGTGGTCACTTTCTTGTAAAAAACCATTCCAAGCAGACGGAAGCTGTAAAAGGCGCAATGTATGGCCTGTTGGTGCTGTATCAAAAAGAATATGATCAAAATCACGTACAAACGTTTCATTGGCTAATAGATTCGTAAACTCATTAAATGCAGCAATCTCAACTGTACATGCCCCTGATAGTTGCTCTTCCATTTGATTAACTACCGCATCAGGCAATTTGCCGCGGTAGGGGCCGATTGTTTTATCCCTGTAGGATTTAGCTGCTTCTTCAGGATCTAAATTGCAGGCATATAATCCGTTCACTTCCTCTACTTTTTGAGGTTCATTCGTTAATGTCATATTAAAAACATCTTGAAGGTTTGATGCGGGATCTGTGCTGACAATTAATACGTTCTTTCCTGAATCTGCAAGCGAGACTGCAGTTGCACATGCAGTTGATGTTTTACCGACTCCTCCTTTTCCTGTGAAAAACAAGAAAGGTGTGTCTTCGATAGTAGATGGGCTAAATATATGCATTATTCTTCTCCCTTTTTAGTCTCAAACAATAAATCCAATGCGTTTTTCGGTTTTTCAGGTACTATCTCTTCTTGATTAATTTTGAAATTGAAAAGAGAAGAAAATTCTTCGACACTAGGATATCCTCCTACTCTGTAAACTTCTCCGTCAACTAAAATGATTGGTAACGCATCAGTCCCTGATTCTTGAAGGGCTTTGTTTACTTTGGCGTTTTCTGCAAAGGCCGCAGGATCGTTCGCCAAATTATAACGCTTCACTGAGTATCCTTTTTTCTCTAAAGTAAAAATGGCTGATGCGATTTTTGTTAACTCCGGATCCACACTTGTTCCACAAACTCCTGTGGAACAGCACATAGCAGGATCAAAGATTTCAATATTTGTCATGTTGATGTATTCACTCCTTTTTATATAATTACAATCTTATATATAAGATGAAGAAATAGCTGAGTCATCCCTCAGCTATTTATCTTTATGTGCAAACTGCTTTAGACGTTCGCCAATTTCGTCACGGACTCGTTGGAAAAAAAGTCATTTTTCTTGTTCTGTACCTTCAGCTTTAGCAGAGTCGTCTAATCCCCAATGTTCACGTTTTACATGTGAAGGTGTCATTGGACATTTATTTGCTGCATCAGGAATCTCAAATTCTGGACACAGTGTTTTCATTGAATAATAATGCCACTGTCCTTTTCATCACAAACACAATATTCCTTCACCAAAAATAATTTCATCATGATGAGCTTGGTTTGATCGCTGAGTGTTTTTAAACAATTCGACATATGAGTCACACCAACTGAAACATCTGAATTCACTATGAACCCCTCCGCTTTTTCAAATATTGTC
>NZ_NKHG01000196.1 GCF_002744245.1 Bacillus pumilus
CTCCACCAGCAGGGACTGCCCCAACTTCTGGTGCAGGCTGGCATCCACGTCAGGGAGTAGTCGGCTTTTATCTGGTCACGCTTCTCACCCTCCACCGTCAGGTGGTCATTGGCCTTGATGCGGGTCACCCGCTCATTGTCGATGTCACGATGCTCGTCGTGTTTGATATGCCAGGCCGCGTCGTTCTCGATGAGCACGTTCAGGTCTTTCTGACCGTGGATGTAGATCTCTTCCTTGCCAGCCTGGTCTTCAAAGCGCAGCTCGTTGAAGCCCTCACCCTGGTGGGTCTCGGTGCGCAGCACGGTGCGGGTCTTGTTGGCTGGCAGCTCGTAGGGCGGGCGGTTGGTGGCGTGATAGGTGCGACCGGTGACGATGGGCTGGTCCGGGTCCCCTTCCAGGAAACTCACGATAACCTCGTGCCCGATGCGCGGGATGGCCATCATGCCATATTGGCCACCGGCCCAGCCT
>NZ_NKHG01000197.1 GCF_002744245.1 Bacillus pumilus
AGATATTGGCGCCCCTGAGCCAGCAACCGGCACTGGGCGGCCAGCAGGGGCCATTCGGCAGGGTCGGCAAGCTGATAGTCAATGCCATAGGCCACGAGAGCGAGACGACGGTTGAAGATGGGATAACGACGTAACAACATGGGCTCACCGATAGGCTAGCGTACACGCCCTCCCCTGCGATTTGGCATGATAGAGCGCCTGATCGGCCTGTTCGGTCAGGCTCTGCCATGTTCCATCCAGCGAGGGAACCAGATAGCTAAAGCCTATGCTAACCGTAATGAAATCAGCAACTCGGGAGGCCGGATGCGGGATTTTTAATTCACTGAGCCCTGGTGAATCTGTTCCGCCAGCCGCTC
>NZ_NKHG01000198.1 GCF_002744245.1 Bacillus pumilus
TTCTTGACGAGCGCAACGTGCTAGAAGCCCTGTACTGCATCCCTTTCGAAGGAAAGGAACGCGCCTCGGATGGAGAGAAGACTTGGTACCGCATAGTCTTTAGAGTGAGAATTGGTGAAGAAGTGTCAGAGCTGGTACTGATGAGTTCTCGTAGGGGCACTAAGAAGTACCGGTCGTTTCGAGACGCGAAGAAAGTTCTAGAGTATATCGATGAGAATTTCGATGTTGCGGAGGTCCATTTCCTGCGCAAGTTTGATAATGATTTCAACTCTCGTCTAGAACA
>NZ_NKHG01000199.1 GCF_002744245.1 Bacillus pumilus
CGACTAGGCGTCCGGCCGGAAGATCCGACTCCACAGGTTTCATAATAGGACTCTAAAAACAAAAAAATTCATCTGATTTCATTTGGATATAGCGACATTGATAACATGGTTAGTCAATATGAAATTATTAGGAGCGGCGCGAAATGAAACTTAGCAAGCTTGCTGTGATATCACTATTTATGTTCTCATCAATGTCGCATGCTGGCATTAAAGATGATATGAATAGTTTCTTCGATGGAACTGTCAACTACACATCTCCTGATGCCGTTAATGGTCAAATGGGTGGATATTATAATGGTGGTAGTTTCCAAGCCCGTGTACCTGTAAGAAATGTCAATATGGCGACATTGAACTTGCCAAAATTTGGTGGCGGGTGTTCAGGTATTGATAGTTTTTTTGGTGCCTTCTCGATGGTTTCTAGTGAGCAATTAACAGCACTCGCAAAGGCTATTGCTCAGAACGGTGGATCTTTTGCGTTTGACTTAGCATTAAGCACACTGAGCCCAGTCATTGCTGAAAAGGTCCAACAACTGCGCGAGCTTGTGAACATGCTCAACCAGTTCCAAATCAACA
>NZ_NKHG01000200.1 GCF_002744245.1 Bacillus pumilus
CGCAGAGGCGATAAAGTTCAATCAATACGCCTTGATATTACTGATCGAATTACTTGTATACGAAAAGGCAGTGATCACAATGTCAGATCATGAAGAAAAACTTTTCTTTTACTTACAACCGAAATTTCATTCGAGAATGAATGAGCATTTGAAGAACTATCATACAAAAATTCAATTGGAGGAATCGAGTGTATGAACAATGCGAAAGAGCGGTTGCTACTCTTTTATATCGTATTCGGATCAATTTCAGTTTTAGCGTTCATGAATGTAAATTAAGGAGGCAATGAAAGACTTGAGATTACAAGACATTCCAAGTAAAATTATAGATATTGAGACTTTAACAAGAAAAGGACCTATTGTTCTCGTTATATCTGATGGTAAAGCGAGATTTACACCGCTGCCGTCTCACGGGGAAACAAAGATCGTTACACATGACAACAAGGTAACTCGTGTTAATTTCAACGAAGGCGAGTTATTCGAGTAAATATAACCGTTCTACCGGAAAGCCGGGGGACACTGATCATGACAGCATAAGCGCTGTGTGATTGGTGTCCCTTTTTTATTTTCAGAAAAGGAGAAAGCAAATTGAAAACGTTGAGAGCTGCTTTTATAAAAGCGGGTTATAAATCTATGCCAACTAAAAGAACTGACGTTCCCGAGAACATAT
>NZ_NKHG01000201.1 GCF_002744245.1 Bacillus pumilus
AGATCCTGGTTGGACGTGTTTTTGATCTGCAGATACACCGTTTTATCGCTTGGAGACACCGGCTCCAGGAATATGGTCTCGGACATTTTGGTTTGAACATCGAGGTTCCGTTTTGCAACGGCTGTATGAACCGCACTGCAACCAGTTGTGAGTGCCAGAGTTGATGCCAATGCAATCGCAATAATATGTTTTTTCATGAGTCCTCCAAGGGGTTTAAAATGTGGTTATGAATTCATGCTGTTTATTCGAGCCATCTTTGAGTAGATGACCCAATACGTTAGCGGTGTAAAGCAGGCGGATGCCCGGGATCTGTAGTAGGAACTCTTTCAGTTGAGTGAGTTCTCTCTTATCAATTGAGTAGATATCACCTGTCTGAGTTGAGAGCCGAGCCACCG
>NZ_NKHG01000115.1 GCF_002744245.1 Bacillus pumilus
TGGCGCTAGTCTTCTTTTATGTGTTCAAAACGCTGGCTCTAAGCGCTAATCCCATCTCTTCCTTTGTTTTTTGATCCACCAAAGCGAAATCACCGTTCGCATACGCTAGCGAAAATAATTCTTCAATATGAAAAACGCCTTTCTGAAATTGCTTGTTCAATAAGTGCATGGCTGCAGCACAGGCGACTTGAGCTGTGGCTTGAGACTCATCATGTCCTTGGATTCCAAGCATGGAGTGATGAACCTTTTCCCCACGCATCTATTTTGATCGCATACTGATCTGTTCCCATTTGAGAGGATTGAATCAATGAAATGACTCGTTCTTTGATCTTCGGTAAGGTGAGGACTGTCGTCATTCCGAGGCTCCTCGTAAAGGCCAGTGCACCCGTTGCCATACGAGAATCAAAACAAAGCCTTGTCGTCACAGAAGGCACATGAAGCGTTGAAGGCAATGTCTGCTGATCGGAGAAGGGGAATCGATAGGCAGACCGCTTTCCAAGCATTGCACCAAAGTCTACTCGTTTACCTCCAGTAAAGCTTTTGACTCTTTTTCGCTGATGATGCTCGGTGAGCTCATAATCCGTATGCACATGATCAATGGTCCATTCAATGGCGGCTTTTCCATGCTGATCGCCGATCCCGAGCATGATGCTAATATCGATTTGCTCCACGGACGTTAGCGCAGATGCCGCTTTCGCTGCTAATAAATTTGTAAGGCCAGGCGTAAGCCCTACACTGAGCAAAGCAGTTGCGTTGATGTGCTGCTGATCCAGCTTTGCCAGCTGCTCAATATACGCTCCATTTGCAGAAATATCAAGATAATCAATCCCTGATCGCAAACATGTCTCAGCAAAAGACGTGTCGTCTTGATCAAGACACATGATCACCAGCTTCGTTTCATCGATCCAACCCTTATTTAACGGCTTTCTGACATCTATTTGATAAGGACGAATACGCCCTTTTGTCTGACGTGAAAATTGTTCAGCCTTCTCATAGCTTCGGCCTGCCGCAAAGACTTTCCCAGGGTACGCTTCACTTAACTGAAGACATATTTGCTGCCCGACATGTCCATAGCCCCCAATCACCATCACCTGTGATCTCATCTCTCATCCGCCTTTCTACGGCCTCGCCTGCAAACAAGCCCTTTGATCATTCCAGCCTGAAAATAAGGTCTGATGTCTTCAAATCCTGCTTCGATTAAATGTCCTCTGATCTCTTTCTCAGGCACGGGATGTGTCGTGTCTCCCAGCCTTTCTTTAAAGGACGTAAACACTTCTTTTTCCAAGCCTTGTCTCTGCATGAATAAAGACAGCATATGAAGCTCCTCCTGAAATGCGTGAGACTCCATATCCCCTTGAATAGATGCCATCACAAACGGTGCACCTGGTTGAAGCCGGCGGGCAATCTCCTGTAAAAATGGTAATCGATCTTTTACAAAATGAAGCACAAGTAAGCTCACCGCTGCATCGTACACCGTTTCAGCCGAAACCTTGTCTAAGGCGGTCTCATGCCAAGTGACACGTTCCTGCATATGAAGCTCTGCAACCCGGCTTTTGGCCCTATCAAGCATGGGCTGAGACGGATCTACACCTGTGACATGCCAGTCTTCTTTTCTTTGAAGCATGTGGATGATTTCTTCGCCCCCACCCGCTCCGACTGTCAGAATGCGAGAGGCCGCCCCCTTTACTTCAGTTTCTAATACATCTACTGTCAGCTCATGCAAAAGATGATAGCCTGGGACTTTATGTGCAATCGTTGCTGCATATGATTCAGCCACGGGATCGTGCCAATACTGGTTTACATTCATCTGTCTCTCCTCCAGTTCCTTTCCGCTTTACGTGATTTCCTGTACACTAACGGTATGCAATCTTTATTGTAAGAAGAGACATCAGGAAAAACGATCCCTAAAAGTGGGGATTTTTGAGGAGGTGATCATGTGACCAATCCAGCCACTCATTTTCAGCAGCTGAGACAACATATTCGGGACGCGCTTGCCACTGTCTGTGATTTTGATGCAGCCTGTATCACGACAATTGACCCAGCCACTCTCCTCTCAACAGGTTCCTTCACAGATGAACCGATTGAAGAAATTCATGACCAGCTGTTTCAAAATGAATTTTTAAAAAAGGACGTGCATCAGCATGAATCTCTAGCCAAAGGTCCTGTGCATGCTGCGAGCCTAGTCCAAAGCGGAGATTATCTCAACAGCGATCGCTATCAGCACATCTTGTTACCTAAAGGATGGTCAGATGAATTACGGGCAGCCCTGGTCATTCAAGGAGAATGCTGGGGAATCGCCAGCCTCTATCGCAAAAAGGGAAAGGAACCTTTTCATAAACAAGACATACAAGCGGTCATCCATCAATCACCAGCACTCGCAGCCAAGCTGAGAGATGAGCTTTTCAAAAAAAGAGACACTGAAGATGATGCAGACGAGGAAAATCAAGGATTCATTATTCTTTCTCATGATCACACCCTTCTTTATGGAAATGAGACAGGGCTTCATTGGCTTCATACCTTTCAAACCTTTGAGCGAATCCATGATCCTACCGTCATGCCCCGCCCGTTCAGAGCATTAGGAGCTAAACTATTATATGGTGGTAGCGCCCAAACAGCGGCAAGCATGACGAGAATGCCCACGGGGCTTTTTCTGTCTCTTCAGGCATTTCGATTAGAGCAGGCAGCAAGGCAGGAAGGAGCCGTTATGATTCACATCAAACGAGCCCAAACGAGTGATATTCTCCCTTATGCGGCGAAAACATACCGACTGACCGAAAGAGAGATGAATGTCCTCGAGTGCTTATTAAAAGGACAATCTACAAAGGAAATCGCCAGTACGTTATTTATTTCGACCCATACCGTACATGATCATGTGAAGGCCATGCTGCAAAAAACGAATTTGAGCAGCAGACGTATGCTTGTGTACTTTTTCTCGAACATATAAAAAAGCGGCTACCTCACTGGTAGACCGCTCTTTTCTTTATTTGCCTAGGACAAGCTCATGTAGCACATGTGCGACTCCGGCTTCATTATTGGATTTTGTCACAGCATCCGCTACTGCTTTGACATCATCAATGGCATTTCCCATGGCGACGCCACAGCCTGCAAACTCTAGCATCGACACGTCGTTCCCGTTGTCACCAATGGCCATGACTTCTTCACGAGCAATCCCCAGCTCCTTAGCTAGTAGCTTCACAGCATTTCCTTTGCTTACATCAGGATGCAGGATCTCAAGGAAGAAATCCGTGCTTTTCACCATCATATACTTGTCCTTCACATCAGGTGGAATTTCTTGTATCGTCTTTTCCAGCCGTTCTGGCTGATCGATATACATCATCTTCGGAAGTCTCATTGATTGATCTGCCTCTTCGACAGGTAAATACTTAAGTGGTAATTTTGTTAAGTAGGATTCAAGCACTGTGTACTCGCTAATATCGCGATTTGGTGTATACAAATGAGCTGAATCGAAATAATGCATAGGTGTATCCAACTGACGGCTCAGTTCATATAAAGAAGTCAAATCATCATAGGATAAAGTCAGTTCTGACACCACTTCATTTGTGTGGCTATTTTGCACAAGTGCTCCATTGTAGGCAATCACATAATCTCCCTCTTGATCGAGCTGAAGATCTGTTAAATAGCGGTTCACCCCGCCAATTGGCCGGCCTGTGCATAAAACAATTTTAATTCCTTCTGCCTTCGCCTGTTGAATGGCTTCAAACACTTCATCCGGCACCATATGTTGATCATTTAATAACGTACCATCCATATCAATTGCGACTAATTTATACATTCGCTGTTCCCCTTTTCTCAGCAAACACGTGCTGTCACTATTTTGAGCAATCATCTACATGATCACATATTGATTCATCATACTATTTACCTATTTTAGCCTATCGTTTTTTTCTCTTTCTGTCTACTTGTTCCCACCTGTAACAAAATATTGCTTTATCCTACTCTATTATAACGTAATCTATTAATCCTGCTTTGAGGAAAGCTTACCTCCCCTTTCAAATGAAGCAGTAGGAACAAATGATTACTATAGAATATTTTGAAACTAGCAGTTCTAATTGTATGATGAATAGCAAAGAAAGGAGGTGCAGGTATTGATTACGTTTACGAGAGGGAAATTGTCAAAAATATCTGGTGTTCATATTGAAACCATTCGTTTTTACGAAAATGAGGGTGTGCTCCCCGAGCCAAAAAGAGCACATAACGGCTATCGTTTATATGATAAAAAATATGTACTTATGCTATCCTTTATCACCGAAGCGAGAAAGCTAGATTTCTCACTCAAAGAAATTCGTGAAATCATCTCCTCACTATTCGAGAAACAGTCAAAAACAGAAGCTGAACAGCTGCTCGAAAAAAAAGTAGAAGATATTCAAAAATCCATTCATGAGTTAAAAAAGAGGAAGGCTGCCATTCAATTGTTAACGAAACAAACATTAGCCAACATCAGCTAACTGTAAAGGCTGCCAAAGATGTGCCGGTGTTCTTTACTGGCACCCCTCTGCGCCCAGATACGAGGTACACGTTCTATGAAAACATCAGGTATACTAGAGACAGCTTTACTTGACATCAAACGAGCGAAAGGGGTTTTGAGTAGAATGAGAATTGCAACCATTGGAACAGGTGTGATTGTGGAAGGTTTCCTGCAGGCGATTGCACAGCTGGAAGGCGCTTCTTGTCACGCCGTCTATTCAAGAAAAGAAGCAACGGCAAAGAAGCTGGCAGATCAATTCGGGGTGCAAACCACTTATACAGATTTAACCGCTATGCTAAAAGATCCACATATAGAGGCGGTATATATCGCATCACCGAATCGTTTACATAGCGAGCATGCCATGGCTGCCTTGCAAAATGGAAAACATGTGATTTGTGAAAAGCCTTTCACCTCTACTGTTAAAGAGCTAGAAGCCTTAATCGCTCTCGCAAAGGAAAAGAAGCTCTTTCTATTTGAAGCCATTACGACCGTTCATATGCCAAACTACCATTTAATCAAAAAGCACCTTCATCAATTAGGCAAAATCAAACTGGTCCAATGCAACTATAGTCAATATTCAAGTAAATATAATCAGCTGCTAGCTGGCGAAACGCCGAATGTCTTTAACCCAGAATTTTCTGGAGGCGCCCTGATGGATATTAATATCTACAATGTCCATTTCATCATGAATCTTTTTGGGTCACCGGAGCAGGTTCGCTATCAGGCCAACCGCCATCCAAATGGCATTGACACATCTGGTGTTTTGACGTTCACTTACAATGATTTCATTGCGACAAGTGTAGGCAGTAAGGATACAAGCAGCATGAACTTCGCATTGATTCAAGGAGAAAAAGGATTCATACATGTGAAAAATGGTGCGAATGGCTGTGAGGAAGTGTTGCTGCATGTTGATGACAAGGCTATCTCACTTAATGCACAAGCGAATCCAAACCGTCTCTTTTATGAAGCAGACGCTTTCCAGCACGTCATTGAAACAGAAAATTTTGAACAATGTTATGCATGGCTTGATGAAAGTTTGTCTGTTATGAAAGTCCTTGAAGCCGCAAGAAAAGATGCAGGCATTGTATTCCCAGCAGATCATTCCTAATCAAAAACCGCCTTCTGACGCGAAGGCGGTTTACATATTAAATACTCTTTGAGTACGCCACAAGACGCTGAGACATATGATTCACTTCATCGACTGAGGCGTTCACTTGCTCTGTTAAAGCAGCCTGTGTTTGTGTAAGAGCTGTCATATTCGAGATGTTCTCAAGGATTTGATCAATCTGGGTTTTCATTTCAGTTAAACTAGACTCAATATTTTTTGTGGCATTGGCACTATGAAGCGCCAGCTTACGTACTTCATCTGCGACAACTGAAAATCCGCGTCCCTGTTCACCCGCTCTAGCTGCTTCAATTGCAGCATTCAAACCAAGCAGGTTCGTTTGGTTTGCCACTTCTTTGATCAAGTCTGAAATGTTTTTCGTTTCATCTGCACTGTTTTTCGCTAGATTTGCGGCAGACGTCGACTGCTCCTGAGCAACAGCCAGTTCCTGCGCTTGATTGGTAACAGAGCTGATGCCCGATACCATCTCACTAATAGAGCTCGAAAGCTGTTCTACTTGGGAAGCCATTTCATTGGCTGTTTTCTCTTTATTTTTTTCTAACGTGATATCACGAATGGTCCCTGCGACACGAAGAGGGACACCCTTCTCATCTCGAATGGTTTCACCGCCCGCATGATACCAGCGGTACTCACCATTTTTACGCTGCAATCTATAATCAATGTCAAATGGCGTGCGGCCAGAGTGGTCATTTAGATGATCCGCAAAGGCTTGCAGAGCCACTTCTTGATCTTCAGGATGCAAACGATCGCTCCAGCTGCTTAAAACGTTCGGGAAATCTTTTTCATCTGTAAAGCCAAGCGTTTTTCTAAACTGTGGAGACCACCAGAATTCATTGTTTGGATTAACTGGATCGCCAGCTTCTACCACCATGTCCCATGGAGCTTCCACAAGCGCACGGTTGATCAAGTCATATCTTGTGACAAATGCTTGCAGCTCTTCTTCTTTCAATTTCTGATCATGAATATCAAATAGAGCACCCGCCACACGAAGAGGTACACCATTTCGATCTCGAATGGTTGTTCCAGTTGCTTTGAACCAGCGATAATCTCCGTTTTTCAACTTTAAGCGATACTCGATATCATATGGTGTACGGCCTGAATGATCCAATAAATGCGTGGAGAACGCATTTAGCGTGTACTCTTGATCTTTTGGATGAATTCGAGATGCCCAGCTGTCTAAAACGTTCGGAAAATCCTGCTCATTTTGAAAGCCAAGCATATGGCGAAACTCATACGTCCATATGAATTCGTTTTGCGGATTCACAGGATCACCAGCTACAACCTTCATATCCCATAAGCCCACTTTAATGGCTTTTGTCACTAAGTTCATACGCATTTGAATATTTTCATGCGCTTCCTGCATCTTTTGCAAAGCTTCATTTATTTGTGACACTGCTTCAACCGTTTGACCCGAAGAGAACGCAGCAGTATCAAGTCTTGCTGATAAATCTCCCTTCTCAATTCGTGCTACTAATTGACTGCTTTCATTTAGAAGGGTCCCTGCCGAGGAATCACTTGCTTTTCTCATAAACATCTTCAACAACTCCTTTCAATTCTTTCTCGATTTTTAGGGATATTTTACAATTATAAATAATGATTTATTAGGACTTTAGTAATACAAGTGATATATCGACAAAAACAGACAATTGTTTATGTCATCAATATGGCAGATGTTCTATTTTTTTCTTGAGGTTTAATAAATGATTTTCATTTTAGGTTATGGAAGGAATTTATGGGGATCGATGGATAAATTGATAGAATCAACCGTCTTTTTTGTCTGAAAAATCTCTTTTTTTATATTGACACTGACGTCTTGAAAAAAGAAAATGGAACTTAAGCATTTTAAAAAAGGAGAACGTCATGAGCGCGAATCAGGAACAACACGAATTAAAAAAGCTTTTATCACCGCGTCACATTCGCATGATTGCGATGGGCGGGGTCATTGGTACAGGAATCTTTAAAGGAAGTGCCGATACAATCGGTTTAGCAGGTCCGGGGGTTATCTTTTCCTATGTATTTGCCGGATTACTACTTCTCATTGTCATGGCAGCCTTAGCTGAAATGGCCATTGTCTATCCGGGGAATAATCTTCGCGATCTGATACAGATTGCGCTTGGTCAACGTTTTTCATTTGTTGTCGGCTGGGTTTACTGTTTTATGTGGCTCACTGTGTGTGTCATCGAGATCATTGCAGCAGGCAGTTTGCTTCAATATTGGCTGCCGAACGTGCCTTTATGGTCACTATGTTTACTTTGCTCGCTCTTAGTTATCGGAATTAATTTAAATAATGTAAAATACTTTGGTGAAATTGAGTTTTGGTTCGCTGGAATGAAGATTTTCGTTATTATTGTCTTTATTATTCTCGGTGCAGCATTATTATTTGGGATTATTCCGAACGAACAAAGCACACCTGCACTCACCAATTATCAAAACTTCGTCCCGAACGGATGGGGTGCTATCTTTGCCTCATTATTAGTGGTTATTTTCTCTTATGGGGGCTCTGAATTGATCGGGCTGACCATTACAGAAACGAAGGATGCGGAGAAGGTATTACCGGGTGTTGTCAAAAGTATGATGTGGCGCATTATCTTATTTTACACATTGCCGATTTTGATTATCTGCGGCCTGATTCCTTGGAATCAAATCGATCCAAATAACAGTCCTTTTGTTCAAGTCTTTTCAGCTGCTGGTATGCAAGGCGCCTCTCACTTCATTAATTTCGTATTGATTACAGCCGTTCTATCTGCGGCCAATTCTGGCATTTATGGAACGACGAGAATGATTCATTCTTTATCAAAAGCAGACGGCGGCCCGAAAAAGCTGGCACAGGTCAATAAAAGAGGCGTGCCCATTTTGAGTTTATGGGTGACCGTTCTGTTTCTTTTAATTGGAACATTCTTTGCTTATTTATACCCAGAACAGATTTTCAGTTATATGCTGGCTATTCCTGGTTTCGCCGTTTCTCTTATTTGGATCAGCATTTGTCTGGCACATTTGAAACTACGGCCAACATATCCACAGGAGCCGTATTTCAAGGTTTGGCTGTTTCCGTATTTAACTTTATTTGCAGGTCTTGTACTAAGTGTGAGTTTTGTTATGTTCCTATTTAGACAAGAGAACTTACCTAGCTCGATTATCAGCATCGGTTTCTTAGTAGCTGCAATCATTGCTTCATTCTTAATGAAAAAGAAGGCTTAAACGCCAAAACCCGCCTCATTGGCGGGTTTTCAGATTTTTGACAAAGGGCTAAAATGATGTTTATTTTAGCCCTTTGTCTTCTTTTCAGCGTGCTAGAAAACCTTTGAAGTCTAGGAAGGACGAGTACCGGAGCGGAGCGAATTTGACATTCGTGAGCACCGGCACGCAGGACTGACACCGAATGCGAGGGTTTGTCTACACGCTGAAAACCCGCCTCATTGGCGGTTTTTTTCATCAGCTGCTACGACTTCGAAGTCAACTGACGCTCTTGGGATGCCGTTGATGATGATCGTTAATGTATGAGTTCCCTCATAGTGCTTTCTTGTCGTCATATTCTGAAACGACTGTGACCTGACGAATTCTCTATGTAAGGCTGATCCTGTTTCAAATTCTGTGATTTTAAATACCTTTTGATTGCGGATACCCCGAGCTTTGACGTAATCAATGGCATACTCCACACGCATTTTTAGTGGTTTGTCAGCCTGAAGAGTGAAATGAAAGGTCATTTTCTCTCCAATACGAATGGAATCTTTCGCTACCTTCAAATCGGTTACTTGAATGGACGGATCATCTTCATAGCCAAACAAAGCCATGATATCTGGATCGCCTTTTTTGAGTAATGTACGGGATGCATGTTTGACAATCCAGTTCGTATGTTCATTGGTCCCATACCAGCTTTTGACCGTTTGCTTCATCAAATCGGGCTGAATCACAGAAATATCATTTAAATGATTCGCTACACTTTTTTGCACATACTTGGCCGAATCTGACTTCAAATTTTCCAAAATGGACAGCGTGACCGATGAGTCCTTTTTAAGCGCAGGAACAGATAATCCCCATGGCAAACGTGGTCTGCACCCTTCACTCGCCAGTCGGCGGATATGCTCATTTTGATTCTGTGACCACATCAGCATCTGCGCCAGCATTTTGTCTTGATGTTGAATGAGAAAAGGTCGAACAGCAAATTCAGAAGTGGAAAAAGGCGTAAAGAATGCAAGTGCTTTGATTGAGATATCCCAGTGTTCAAGACCATACGTCTCTACGTAGTCTGGGAATACGAGCGCACTTAGTCCTGTAAAATGCGGAACTACCTGACGCAGCACATCAATTGCCTGCTCGTAATCCTCTGGCAAACAGGCATGCATCGACTCAGTGATTCTTCTCATCCGTTCTTTTAGCTCAAGCTGTGGCCAATCCTCTTGTAAGACGAGCCGCTGAAATTCAATAGCATCAAATAAAGTCGACTCCTGTGCAAGTTTCTCTGCTAACTCTTGAATAAATAATTCATGATATACATGTTTTAATGGTTCGATCGTGTCCGCCTCCCACATCTCAATATCAACATTTTACCCCAAACCGTATAAAGTGGCATCGTAACAGGCAAAAACAGCCCAATTCCGAAGAACTGGACTGTTAGGTCGGCTAAATAAACATATTAATGATCATGATAAATGCAATGGCAGTAACGGAAATGATTGTTTCCATAGCAGTCCATGTCAAGAACGTCTCTTTAATGGTCATACCAAAATACTCTTTAATCAGCCAAAAACCAGAGTCATTAACGTGAGACAAAATCAACGAGCCGGCTCCTGTTGCTAACACAAGAAGCTCTCTGCTCACATCTGGCATGGATGCAGCAATCGGAGCCACAATACCAGCTGCTGTCATCATGGATACAGTAGCAGACCCTGTTGCCACACGAATGACCGCAGCAATCAACCAGCTAAGTAAAATCGGTGAGATCGGAGAGTGTTTGGCTAAATTCGCAATATAATCACCAACACCCGAATCGATTAGTACATTATTGAAGGCCCCGCCTGCTCCAATGACAAGCAGAATGGAAGCGATTGGCCCCAAGCAGTCATTACTAAATGAGAGCACCCGATCACGGCTCATTCCTTGCATAAAGCCAAGGCTGAAGAAAGAATACACCGTTGCAATCAGCAGGGCTGTAATTGGATCTCCGATGTACTTAAACACCTGAAACCAAATACTTTCCTCTGGTAAAATGATATCCGCCAGTGTGGCAAGAAGCATTAGAATCACCGGTACCAAAATGGTAAACATCGTATTCGCAAAGCCTGGAAGCTTTCGATCTTCATTTCGTTCAGTGAATTGCTTTCTGAGCATCTCTGGAACTGGTTTATGTATCCGTTTTCCAATCCATTTACCATAAAGCGGTCCAGCAATGATCGCTGTCGGCAAACCGACGATAATGGAAAAGAAGATGGTTTTCCCCACATTGGCATGATAAATGCCCACTGCTGCCATTGCAGCTGGATGAGGCGGCACAAGCCCATGCACAACAGACAATCCAGCAATTAAAGAAATGCCAATCGTCACGAGCGATATACCCGTTTCAATCGCAATGGTAAAGAGTAAAGGAATGAGAAGAACGAATCCGACCTGGAAAAAGACAGGTATTCCCACGATAAAGGCAACGAACATCATCGCCCAATGCACATTCTTCGTCCCAAAACGGCCAATTAATGTTTGAGCTATCCGCTCAGCTCCCCCTGACTCAGCCATCATTTTCCCAAGCATGGTTCCAAGCGCTAGAACAATCGCCAGTAATGATAAAGTGTTCCCTAATCCCGTTTTAATCGATTGAATAATTTCCTGCAAATCCATACCCGTGGCAAAGCCGACTAGCATAGAGGTAATAATTAAACTCACAAATGGATTCAATTTAGCGACTGTAATGAGAATGAGTAAAAGGACAATCGCCGCAATCACGATGAATAAAAGCATGCTCTCCCACCTTTTCTCTGATGTTTATCGGTTTTGTTTTAGTTGCAGCGCACTAATGACATCAAATTCATCCTTCAGTTTGTCATAAAGGCGCTCATATAAATAAAACAGCTCTATGTAGGTCTCATTGTTCTTCATATTTGGTTCATGGCGGTCAGAGATTCTAATATAATCTTGAACCTCTTCCATCTCTTCCATATGACCTAAACTATGAAGTGCGAGGACAGCCGCCCCAAGTGCCGATGCCTCGTAGCTTTCTGGAACAAGTACTTCTCTACCCATCGTATCCGCTAAAATTTGCCGCCATAGCGGAGATCTCGCAAATCCACCCGAAGCCCGGACATCCTTTGCTGAACCAGTTAAATCTCTTAATGCCACACCGATCGAGAAAACACTCATAATGACGCCTTCTAACACGGCTCTAATAAAATGCTCCCGCTTATGCTGAAGACCGATACCAAAGAAAGTGCCTCTCGCATTTGGATTCCAATAAGGAGCACGCTCACCTGTTAAAAATGGTAGAAACAGCAGTCCTTCGGAGCCAGCTGGAACCTTTTCTGCAATATCAATCATGAGATCGTAAGGGTCCACACCAAGACGCTTTGCAACCTCCACCTCTGAAGAAGCAAATTCGTCCTTAAGCCATCTCAGCATAATCCCGCCATTATTCGTCGGTCCTCCTACCACCCAATGCTTGTCCGTCAGCGCATAGCAAAACGTTCTTGATTGCTCATCTGTGATTGGCTTGTCTACGACGGTTCGTACTGCACCACTTGTCCCAATCGTGACAGCCACCTCTCCTTTGCCAATGGCACCAACACCTAGATTCGCTAGAACACCATCATTCGCACCAACGACAAATGGTGTATCTTCCGCAATGCCCATTCGCAGCGCAATTTCTGGCTGAAGCCCTCTCAACTGATGCGTCGTCGTGACAAGTTCAGACAGCTGATTCGCCTGAATTCCAGCAATACGAAGTGCCTCCTCGTCCCATTGAAGCGTTTCCAATCGGAACAGTCCTGTTGCTGAAGCGATTGAATAATCGACCACATACTGACCGAAGAAATGATAAAGAACATACTCTTTTATGGAAATAAATTTTGCTGCCTGCTTGAAGACATCAGGTGCCATTTCCTTTATCCACCGTATTTTTGAAAGCGGTGACATTGGATGGATCGGTGTACCGGTTCTTTTATAAATTTGAAAGCCATCCATGTCCGTGATGATGCGTTTCGCTTGTTCTGCACTCCTGTTATCCGCCCAAATGATACTGTTCGTTAATGCCTTACCATCCTCATCCATTACGATTAAGGAATGCATCGCCGTACTAATCCCCACGCCTATGAGATTTTTTACATCAAATGCTGCTTTCGTCAATGCGCCTCTTACACTCGCAATGACAGCATCTAATATATGTTCAGGGTCCTGCTCAACCCATGCCGGCTGCGGGTGAATGAGGTCATAAGGAACCGAATGCTTTGATATCACTTTCCCCTGTGGTCCAAACAGAACCGCCTTTGTGCTTGTTGTCCCAATATCCAAACCAATTACCGCCTGGTTTCCCTTCATCTGTATCACGCCCAATCATTGATTTGAAATAAATATTTGTAGTGTTGATATACCTTTACATCCCATTATAGGAATATTTTTTTCGACATTCAACGACAAAAAAGAAAATTATTTTCATTCAAAACCTCACAATCGTTACCATAACAGCATTTTTCGCTAATAGAAAAATTTATTTTCGAAACCATTACACCCTTTTTTGAGAAATGGTTTCTCTCATTTGCTTTAAGTTTGTTAATGTTTCCTGCTGTCTTAAATGCGCAAGTGCAAAATAAAGGACATCAATCACAGTGAGCTGAGCAAGTCTTGCAGACATTGCTTCTGTCCGGAAAGCCGTTTCTTGCGTCGATGTATACAACGTGATATCTGCAAGCTGACTCAATGGGGAGCGCTTATAGCTTGTAATGCCAATGGTTTTTGCTCCTTTTTCCTTTGCTGTTTTCATCGCATCGAGTAAATCTTTGTTTCGACCAGAATGAGATATACCGACCACTGTACTGTGTTGATCAAGAAGCCCTGCAGACATCGCTTGAAAGTGAGAATCGGTATGAACAATACAATTGATACCTGTCCTCATAAATTTGTGAAAAGCATCTGTTGCAATGAGACCAGACCCACCGCTCCCATAAAACTCTAAGCGTTCTGCTTCATGGATTAACTCAATGGCTTTTTCTACATCCTCTGGATTTAACAATTGAAAGCTATCCTTTAATGCAGATATATTCGCCTGAAAAACCTTTTGCATAAAAACGGCCGTATCATCGTCAAGACTCATCTCTTCATCTACATAATCAGGCTTTGTTTGGTCTATTTCCTGGGCAATAGCAATCTTCAAATCTTGATAGCCCTCAAATCCCAGCCTTTTACAGAGACGAAAAATCGTTGCCTCTGAGCTTCCCGTCTTTTTGGCCAGCTCGACAATAGACAAATGAATGATGTCGCGGGGTTCACTTGTAATATGTTCAGCAATCACTTTCAGCTTTGGCGGCAATCCTCTGCTTGCTGCCCGTATCTTTTCAATACTACTTAAACTGACAGAAGCCAATCGACTTCACTCCTTCTTTATTATTGTGAGCGCATACATTTCCTCATGTTCCCATCTTATAAAAAAGAAGCCTGTTTGCACAGACTTCTTTTTTAAGAATTCATGACTTGTATCAATAATTCAAAGAAAGCTTCAGCATCTACATCTATGCATACTTGGACATTGTGCTCTTTCTCCCATTGATGCTGAAAATCACATATCATTTGACCATCGCAAAACTCACTCTTCGTCTCAACTTCTACATGAAAGGGCTGTGTGTTCACCAGCCGCTTCTCGATCGCAAGGCTCACAGCAAGCGGATCATGCATAGCACACGCCCATACCCCATTCCGTTCAAAATAGCGCTGGCGGTAAATACTTGTACTCTCTCTGATGTAACTCGCCAAAGTTTCATTCTGAATGGCGTCAATTCTCTCATCCGTTAACAAGACCTGTCTCGTGACATCTAATCCAACTTGAGTCAATGAAGGGAAGCCAGCTTCCAGCACCACTTTCGCTGCTTCTGGGTCTGCATATGTATTGAATTCCGCAACTGGTGTGACGTTCCCCTGTCCCTTCACGACACCACCCATAAAAATAACTTCTTTGACGTGATGAATCAGCTCAGGGCACTTTTTCACCGCAAGGGCTAAATTCGTTAAAGGCCCTGTCAACACAATCGTAACCTGCTGCGAATACTGCAATACTTGTTCAATGATAAAATCAGGTGCGAAGCCAGCATCTGCTGTCTTCTTAGGCTGGACATCCTTTAAAGCACCCCCAATCCCATCCTCCCCGTGCACCCTATGTTCATAATGAGGCGCTCTTAAAAGAGGTGTCGCTGCCCCTTTAATGACAGGGATCTCATCTGCCTTAACCAACTCAAGCACTTTACACGTATTCAATGTAGCCGCATCAACAGGCACATTCCCGCACACCGTTGTAATCCCCAACATATCAAACTGCTTACTTTTAACTGCCAGTAAAATACCGATCGCATCATCTATTCCTGTATCTACATCTAAGATCAATTTCTTTGTATTTGCCATGGCCGAAACCTCTCCCTCATTTGAAAGTGTTGTTAGATGAATGATAGCATATTATTTTTGTAATCTATTTGTGAAATAAATCGGAGATTGAACACTTGTTATTACTCTTTTTCTCCAATGTCTTTGAGATATTGCTCTCGTTCTTTTTTGGAGAGGCTTTTAAGGAAATCCTCTTTTAATTCCGATTCATCTTTTTATTTTTCCCAATCTCGAAAACGATCTGCTAGGTCAGGGGAATAACTCATCGAATCTACTTTACCAGAATTATATTGCAGTAAAGCAGAAAACTTAAATTTTTGAGGTTCACCATTAATATAGCCTTTAATTTTTATACCCCCCATAGGGGTTAATAGTAACTGATTGATTAAATGTGATGTTTTTGACAAAGTCATGGATGTCCATTTTGCTTATTTCATCTTCAATTTTCGGTTTCATTTGCTCTGCATATATCATTGATCATAAAGAAACAAATAAAGGACTTAATGCACTAACTATCGTTTCCGTAGGTTAAGGTCTATCAACATCAGAAGCAAATCCAAACGCATATGTCAGGTGAAGCCATTGACGCCTTAATAGAGAAAATCGAGCAAAGACTCACGTTTTTCGAGCTGAAAGAAGATGTTCAATCCGCAATCGACTCGATCGGCATTTAAATGAATCTTCCGTCCGATGAATCTTTTCCCCGCCTCACTCGTATATACTAAAAGAGTGATTGATTGAAAGGAGATCTGTTTGTGGGATATATTTTATTATTTTCGGTTGTGATCGGTCTTGTCTTGACCCTTTTGCTCACACCACTTCGATTGATCGTTAGAAAGAAAGGGACTGAACAACAGGTACCGCTCATTTGGATTGCGGGTCTTGCTTTGTTGTTTATCATCGGTATTTTTGGCTTTTACTACATCACCAATTTAGATCGTAACCCGTCCTCGCTATGGCTGATTGGACTTGTTGTGACAGCAGCAGGCGCCTTTTTATCAGTCGGATTGGAGCGGAAGATCAAAGGCGTGTTGTTCCTCATTCTATTGCTGCTCGGTGTTTATATGGCGACAGCTTTTCTATTCAATGCGAATGAGAAATTCGACGTCTCTAAAATGGATCAAAAAGTAGAAATCAAAGCGTTTGATGAGACGGAAACACCTGCGAGTGTACCTCCGCAATTTGCTCGTAATAAAATGAAGAAATCGTTCGGACAGGTGCCAAATACAAGCTACTACGAGCTTGGCAGCTTGCAAATTCAGAAGGTCAACGGTGAGTATGTGTACATCGCACCAGTGGAATTCTCAGATTTCTTCAAATGGATTCGTTCAGGCAGTACGCCGGGTTACTTTACATTAAGTGCCACCGACTCATCTGCCAATCCAAAGTTCGTGAAAACAGAGATGGTTTACACGCCTTCCTCCTATTTCAACAAAGAAATTGAGCGGCATATCCGTCTCCAGTATCCAGATTTGATTTTCTATGGAGACACGCAGCTGGAAATCAATGATGATGGCAAGCCATATTACATACAAACGTATGGTGATTTCATCTCTGCCAGAAACGGTTTTAAAGCTTCGGGTGTGGTCGTTGTTGATGCCAAAACGGGTGCAACGAAGACATATTCTTTAGATCAAGTACCTGCCTTTATTGATGGTGCTGTTTCACCAGAGGCAGTCAGTCTGCAAAATAGCTACTTCGGAAACTATGTTCATGGGTTCTGGAACAGCCTCTTTGGAAAATCCGATGTGAAGCTGCCTTCAGATGAGGGAACCGAAGCCAATGTGAGTCCAGTGTTTGATTCAAAAGGAGATATGTATTACTTCACGGATTTCACAAGTCCAAAAGAAGGCGTTGATTCTATGCTCGGGTATGCACTGACGAATGCCCGGACAGGAAAAGCCACTTATTTTACCGGAAATCTTGAAGAATCGTACATGGATTCCCAGGGCGCTTTGCAAATTATTGAGAAACGATTCATCGAGAAGAAATGGAAAGGGCGCATGCCGATTCTCTACAATTTCTATGGAGAAGCAAGCTGGCTCACACCTGTTCTCGATTCAAACGGATTCCTGCAGAACTACTTTATTGTCTCTGCGGCTAACCCTGAAATCGCTGCTTACGCTTCAACACCAAACGAAGCACTGAGAGCCTATAAAACAGCCCTTCAAAAAGGCGGTGGCACAGTCAACAGCTCATCTAAGCAAGAAAAGAAAGAGACGACAGGCAAAGTCAAACGAGTGTATAAGGAAAAGACGGGTGATTATACAACCGTCACATTCCTACTAGACGATGGGAAAAACTACACCATGTCATCTGAAAAAGAGCCTCTTGTCATTTATTTAAAAGAAGGGGATCAAGTCACGATCAAATACACAGATACAGGTGAAATGTTCTTTCCAGTCGAAGAAATTAAAATAAAAGGATTATAAAAAAGACGTTTCTCCTACTTTGGAGAAGCGTCTTAGATTGTTGACAAAGGGCTAAAATGAACTTTATTTTAGTCC
>NZ_NKHG01000031.1 GCF_002744245.1 Bacillus pumilus
ATTATCCCCTCTAAGTAGACAGTGTAAAAAGCCCAAGAAAATATCTTGGCTGTTACACTATACTTGGAGGGGATTTTTTATGGCGAAAAAAGGACAACATTTTCAACACTATTCGAAAGAATTTAAGATGAAAGCTGTCAAAAAGTATGAAGAAGGAAATAGAAGCTATCACTCATTATCTGAAGAATTAGGTCTCCGAAGTTCCACTCAGCTAAAGAGTTGGGTCAGAAAATATCGTGAAGGGCAGTCGTTTGAAGATCAAAGAGGAAAAAATTCGAAGTCAGAAAACCCTTTTAGTGGAAGACCTAAGTCAATATTTAAAAGTGTCGAAGAAGAGAGAGATTATTTAAAGGCACAGGTAGAATACTTAAAAAAGCGTTATCCAAATCTTCACGGGGAGGACGGATTCTGAAAACTGCACGGTTTGAAGTTGTTCATGAATTAAAGCATCTTTATCCGTTGACATGGCTTGTCTGTATCGCCAAAGTATCAAGGTCTGGGTACTATAAATGGCGGAAAACTCAACAAGTTCGAATGAAACGGCTACTGCAAGAACAACTCTTAAAAGAGCACATGATGGCCATTCATCATTCATCTCCCTTCTATGGCTATCCTCGAATGACAGTCGCCTTGAAGAAAGAAGGATTCCATATCAACCATAAGCGTGTTTACAGGTTGATGAAAGAGATGAACATCCAGTCCATCATTCGAAAGAAACGACGATATTTTGGAAGGAAGGCTTCAGTTGTTCAACCAAACAGATTAAACCGAAAATTTAAAACCAATCAATACAATCATCTATATGTAACTGATATTACCTATATTGCTTGCCATCATCATTTCTATTATCTTTCAGCTATTCAAGATCTGTATAACAATGAGATTGTCGCATGGAAGCTGTCAAAACGAAATGATCTTGAACTGGTCATGAAGACATTGGAGAGCTTGACATCCCAACGGGATGTCAAAGGAGCTGTACTTCATTCTGATCAAGGTTTCCAATACACAACACGAGCATATCAAAAACGATTAGAAAGCGTTGGCTTGAAGGGCAGTCATTCCCGAAGGGGAAACTGCCTAGATAATGCCTGTATCGAGTCATTTTTCTCTCATCTCAAAACAGAGAACGCTTACTTTTCTTCTTGTCAAACGGAAAAAGAGCTTCATAAGAGCATAGAAGATTACATCCAATTCTATAATCACGATCGATTCCAGAAAAAATTAAACCAGTGTGC
>NZ_NKHG01000202.1 GCF_002744245.1 Bacillus pumilus
TCCGATATGCTCTAGCTTTGCTCTCGCTTTGAATACCTTTGAAGGTGTCCCCATTAATTTCATTTTAAAAATCCCCTTTTTATCTCAAATTTGATCATTGTATTTAATTGCTAATTATGTTAAAGTCGATTCAATATCGGGAAGTGTAGGAGCTTCCCGATACCCTTCCTTACTTGCGTGACCCTATAATGATGACAAGTAAGAACGTAGGCTGATCCGCTTGTGATCAGCTTTTTTATTTAGCTTGATCTAACTTATATTTGTCATATCTTTGAACCGCTGCCTCAACATTAGTGTGTGAAAGGATTATGAAAAACAAGTCATTGTTTTCATCTTCTAACACCCAATCATGAACAAAGTGGCAAAATGTATTAAAATCAACTTGTTTAGGAATAGAATCAATGTGACTTTTCACTTCTTCTGCTCTTTCTCTGCTGTGGTCAATTGACAGCAAGGACAAGAATTCATTTTTAGACATAGGGAAAAATGACAATTCGATAAGTTTAGCAATGTCTGAAACACGTTTAGGTCTCAAGAAAATGAGGTATGTCACTTGGTGCATCAACTCAAAGACTTTTCTCACCTTTTTCTTTTCGTAATTCTTTCTATACGCTTCTTCTAATTTCTCAAGCAATGAATGGATCTTCCATAGGCGATTTCGATAATACCTAATGACTTCATCTTGCTGATTCAATTCTCTTTGAATACGTTTAGCCCAAACCAAAGCGTTGAATTTCCTGTATTTCTCCACTGGAAGAACATTGTCCCATTCGAACACCTCTAGCAATTTAGGTCCCAAAAATTTAACAGCTTCTTCCTTTGACACTCCTGTTATAACCTCTTTCAAATTAGCCTGCATGATCTTTTTAACACCGTGCGAATACATACTTTCATACTGTTTGATAGCAGCGGTTAAGAGCGGTTCGATCTCCTTTACCTCTCTGTAAACCTTCTTTAGTCTTTTATTCCATGTCGTGATAGTTGTCATTTGCTTGTCACTCATGCCGTTACCTCCTGTGTTTCAATATTTTCCAATGAAATTGCTGGTTCTATCGGAACATACGCCCCTTCACCTTGAGCTTTCACTTTTGCTTTGACGTTTAGTATTTCTTCTACTGTCGCTTCTCTCAATCGGAGGACACAGGGAACGCCGTTCATATCAAAGCTATTGATAACAGCGCCACGCTCATGATGAACCTGTTCAACAACTTCAAAGATAGTACCGTTGTTGTTACCTTCTGTCCTGTTGAACATGACAAGACCTTTACGTTCGACAACGGATCGAGTATTTCGGATAAAGCTCTCACGATCTACTGGTGCGGGACAAATGTTTTTAATT
>NZ_NKHG01000203.1 GCF_002744245.1 Bacillus pumilus
GATAGAAAACATTTGTCCCAAGCCAGTAGATCGTGAGAGCTTTATCCGAAATACGCAATCTGTGGTCGAACGTAAAGGTCTTGTTATGTTTTCCAAAGATGAAGGTAACAACAACGGCATTATGTTTGAAGTTGTGGAACTGGCAAATCACCATTGCGGCAAGGTCGTCAATAGCTTTGATATGAACGGTGTTCCGTGTGTCCTGCGATTGAGAGAAGCAACAGAACAAGAAATACTAAACGTCAAAGCAAAAGTGAAAGCACAAGGTGAAGGCGCAAGCATTCCGTCAGAGGTTTTTATATCGATTGACAAGATTGAAACACAGGAGGTAACGGCATGAGCGACAAACAAATGACAACAATCACAACATGGAATAAGAGACTAAAGAAGGTTTACACAGAGGTAAAGGAAATTGAACCGCTCTTAACCGCTGCTATTAAAAAGTATGAAAGCATGTATTCACACGGAGCTAAAAAAATCATGCAGTCCAATTTGAAAGAGATTATGGCAGGAGTGCCAAAAGAAGAAGCCATTGAATTATTGGGTCCTAAGTTGCTAGATATGTTCGAGTGGGACGATATTCTTCCAGTGGTGAAATACAGCAAATTCAACGCTTTGATTTGGTCTAAACGTATTCAAAGAGAACTAGATCAGCAGGATGAAGTCATTAGGTATTATCGAAATCGCCTATGGAGAATCCATTCTTTACTTGAAAAATTAGAGGAAACGTATAGAAAGAATTACGAAAAGAAAAAAGTGAGAAAAGTCTTTGAGTTGATGCACCAAGTGACATACCTCATTTTCTTGAGACCTCAACGGGTTTCGGACATTGCTTATCTTATAGAAATGTGCTTCTTCACAATGACTAAAAACGACTTCTTGTCATTGCTGTCAATTGATCACAGCAAAGAGAGAGCGA
The DNA here is from genome assembly GCF_002744245.1 of Bacillus pumilus. Lineage (GTDB taxonomy): Bacteria > Bacillota > Bacilli > Bacillales > Bacillaceae > Bacillus > Bacillus pumilus_M. The sequence continues at coordinate 920 of NZ_NKHG01000203.1, forward strand.
AAGAAGCAAAAAGCCACATTGATTCCATTCCGGAAAAAGTTGATTTTAATACGTTTTGTCACTTTGTTCATGATTGGGTGTTAGAAGATGAAAACAATGACTTGTTTTTCACAATCCTTTCACACACTAATGTTGAGGCAGCGGTTCAAAGATATGACAAATATAAGTTAGATCAAGCTAAATAAAAAAAGCTGATCACAAGCGGATCAGCCAATGTTCTTACTTGTCATCATTATAGGGTCATGCAAGTAAGGAAGGGTATCGGGAAGCTCCTACACTTCCCGATATTGAATCGACTTTAACACGATTAACAAAAAAATACAATAATCAAATTTGAGATAAAAAGGGGATTTTTCAAATGAAATTAATGGGGACACCTTCAAAGGTATTCAAAGCGAGAGCGAAGCTAGAGCATATCGGT
>NZ_NKHG01000204.1 GCF_002744245.1 Bacillus pumilus
ATTCTTCATAATTTGACGGCGCAAAATTGCGCTGTGAGGGTGTCGCAAATCGTACTTCAAAAGTCGGAAAATGCGACCTTTGAGGGTGTCGGTTGAAACTACTCCCTATGTTCAACATAGTCCGTCATCTGCGGTAAATGAATACCCTCATTTGAAATGAGAGTAATACGAGTAACCATTTTGGTACTTGAGCCGGGCGAAGAATTCACAAAGCTCAATTTTGAGCAATCGATTATATCAACGGTCTCCACGTGCCAATCCATGAAATAGCTTCCTCAAAGTCTAGCTTTCTTAAATCCTTGTATGTCGGCACTGCGAATGCGTCCCTAAAATTACGGTGGATGCTCGAGAACATACGGCGTTTAATTTCTTCATCTTCTCCATATCGCTCTACAAGCTCGTAAACACGCTTGTTAATTCGTTTCTGAATGACTGTTTGTTGATATGCATTGATAGATAAATTATTTTCTAGTTTGCCAATCCGCTCATCTGTTTCATTCTGTCTTTGCTCTAAACGAATCATTTGTTGAAGCTGCGGGCTAAGATTAGAAAAGTTTTGTAGATTCTGCTCCATTTCGTTGAACTGTGTCACGTAAGCTGCGGTGAACAATACGCCCTTCTCGCCTGTCATTTTGTTGGCGACCATATCGCAACCTTGTTTAGTGAGTAGATAATGTTTATAAAGTTTCCCCGTACCTGCTTGGTATGTGCTTTCTATAAAGAAATCATCAGAACGCAATTTTGCGTTTTGACCTATTACAACTAAGTAAGACTCAATGCTCCTTACCAAATCCGCATGTCTTTTCTCAACCATTTCAGCCACTTCTCGACTGTCCACTAAAAGTTTTCCATTCTGTTCAATTACTTGTAAATTGTTATTCATTTCGTTCCTCCTGTTTTGACTCGGGAAAATATCCGAGTGAGATTTTAAAATTAGGTGTGCTGAAATTTCAGCGCACTAAACGCTACGATGCACACTCTTCTCGCTCAATTAATGGAAGAAAGCCTTGTTGTTTTAAAAGTTCGTAAATGAACAATCTTCCTTTTTGAGCCACTTTGTCTGTACTTTAGATTTATCAGCATCAATAACGTGAGTATGAGTTTGTGTATACCCCTTATCTTGGTAATTTTCATACAAGAGCCATATGTCACCCTGCTTGTATTGCACACCTAATTCATGAAGAAGCTTGTTCAATTTCATGGCACTCATGCCGTAGTCCTTGGCGATTTTGGATACTGATAGAAGAGACTTATTTTGCAAAACCATGTCATAATAAGTTGCTTTTGGCTTTAACTCATTTACTTGCTGCTCCAGTAATAAATTAGAAGTCTGCAATTTATCTACTTGGTCATTCAGATAATCCATAGCTCTTTTCATGACCATTTCGGGACTATTCCATTTCCGTTCAAGTTCTAAAAAATACAAACGAGCTTCTTTACCTTTTTCATTCCTTTGAAGCATGGCAATTTCTTTAGCCATTGATATTTTGATGTGATGGTCGACTTTTTCCTGTGCCCCGCCAAGGGTAGGACATTTTTGGGTCACCCTTACAAAGTCAACATTTTCGACAAACCCATATTTTTTCATTCGGTTAAACCACTTACGATACTCGGTTTTAATCTCCAAAAACTCATGTAGATCACGACCACTGACAAGCAAGTTACCTTCGCTAGTTTGTTGTGTTGGTATTAATTTGTTCATTACGTCCTCCTGTTTTTCGATTATTTATCACTCCCCAAATTTGG
>NZ_NKHG01000205.1 GCF_002744245.1 Bacillus pumilus
CTCAGCCCCGTATCAAACTGGTTTTGATCGCCTGTCACCGCCACGGCCGCCAACCCACCCAATACCTTGTTCAAAGCAATCTGATGCTCGGTATTGGAGAAAACCTGACTGCTCCAGCTGCTGGCAAGCTCAGACATGGCACCACCGGCCGCTCCCGCCGCAAACTTGCCGCCGGTAATCTCGGCAATGGCGCCGCTGGTCACCCCATGGGCAGCGATTTTCCCTGCCTCTGCCAACGGGCTGTTGGCAACATCAAATTTAATGCCTTGATCCCCTATCCAGTTGGCCGTGGCTTTACCCACTTCCCCCTGAATATTGGATAACAGGCTGGCTTTAAAGGCATCCGCAAAGTGGGAGCCATTGATGGTGCTATCTATTCCGGCACTAATCCCGGCGTTGCTGGTGACCCGGTTGAAGGTATCCCAGGAGAACACTTTAGTCGCCCCCGGCTGGGCATAGGGAGCGGGAGCGTTGGGGGCACCGCTTGACAAGCCAGCCCATTCGTTAAA
>NZ_NKHG01000206.1 GCF_002744245.1 Bacillus pumilus
GTTATCTGGAGCAGGCACTCGATGGCCTGGAGGCGCTGATCGCCAAGACCAGAGGCTGAGTGATACTGGCCGGGAGCGACATAGCCCCGGCCTTTATCCCACGAACTATCGCTTACGGAACAGAGACGCCCCAAAACGCATATTTGGTGGGCTGGCGGGCAAGATCTCAGGAAACGGGGCACTTGCCCCCGGAAACGTGAGCCTCCTCCTGCCGTTTCATCAGTGTCATGCCGTTACTGCCTCCAGCAACAGACACTCATCCGCATCCTCGGCCAGTTTGACCAACCGGCTTTGCACCAGCCCCAGCTTGGCCAGCAGCGCCACCGAAGGCGCGTTGCCCGGGGTGACGATGGCAACCACTCGCTCGATGCCGAGCCGCTCCCGACCATCCTGCAGCGCCGCCTGCGCCGCTTCGATGCCATAACCCTGACCGCGCCAGGCGGGCAGGAAGGCGTA
>NZ_NKHG01000068.1 GCF_002744245.1 Bacillus pumilus
GATGTATACGCTGGTTTTTGTCGAAAATGCGAATTTTTCAGAAAAATATGTGTTTTTTGACCAAAAAAGGGTACAATAAAAGCATCAGGCCGCCACCTGATGCTTTCTTCCAAAAAACAATAGATTACTAGTTAAGTACCTTCACTTTGACTGATTTTACGCCCCAATTTTTTGCTTGGGATTTGCTTGGTACGTGTACATCAATTTTATTACCTTTAATTGCGCCGCCAGTATCTGCTGCGATGGCTTCACCGTAGCCTTCAACATAAACCTTACTTCCTAATGGAATGACATTAGGATCTACTGCAATGACTTTTGCATTTGGGTTTTTGTTTAAGTTTACCCCTGTTGCAGTGATACCTGAGATGCCACCATCATTTGCTGTATAAGCCGTAGCCGTTACAGTCATTTCTTTTTGTACACTTTGATTAGCAGAGGATGATTCTGCTTTAGCTGTTTCCTTTTTAGGAGCAGCTTTTTTCGTTGTTTGCTCTTTTTGGACAGGTTCCTGTTTTTGAACAGGCTCTGAGCTTACCGGAGCTGACCTTTGACCAGCAACACTTAGTGTTGAACCAATCATAATTATATCTGAGTTTAAGTTATTCCAAGACTTAAGATCGCTAATTGACACATTGAATTTTTGAGCGATTTTCCAGAGGCTGTCCCCCTTCTGGACTTTGTACTGCTCCTGAGTTTTCTCTTTTGAAGAGATTGTCAATTTATCACCTACATAGATCATGTCTGTAGATAAATTGTTCATACCTTTTAGGTCCTTCAGAGACACATCATTTTTCTGTGAAATCCCCCAAAGTGTATCACCTTTCTGTACAGTGATTTCCTTTGCAGAAGCTTGCTGCGCTCCAATTGCTGTTGATGAGATTGCTGCAACAGCAACCAAGGACATAATAGTCTTCTTCATAAAGTAAATCCTCCCTTGTTAGCTTTTTATGGCGGCTAACGAGTGCTATCGTAACATATGTAAATGTCATTTCAATAACAAAACGATATGTTTTAGATTACAGTTCCTTTACATGAAACATCTCTCTCCATTGGTAAATCAGACCACTAAACAGCCCAACCCCTTGTCACATCAAGGTTTTGAAAGGATGGAAAACGTCCTGATGAAAACGTGTCCAAGCGCAGCAAAAAAAATTATTTTTTCTCTTCAAACTCTTTATTTTTTCTCTTTTTCTATAAATAAACGAATTTCTTCTAAGAAAACATTCCCGTATTTCTCTCTTTTTTGTTCTCCGACACCCTTAATATTGAGAAGTTCTTCTTCTGTTTTAGGCTCCACTGCTGACATTTCCTTTAATGTTTGGTCAGAAAATACAACAAATGGCGGAACGCCCTGCTCTTTCGCTAACTTCATTCTCACGACTCTCAACTGCTCAAATAATGCATCGTTTTCTTGAATGGCCTCGGCCTTGATCGCCTGCTTTTTATATACAGTCTCTTGTCCAACTAACACTTTCTTTCCTTTATGTGTCACCTTTAGCGTTGGATATGCCCCTTCAGACATGTGTAAATACTCTTCCGTAATTAAAAATTCGATGAAGTCACTGATTTGCTGTGCTGAATGTTGTTTCATTAAACCGTATGTAGGAAGCCTGTCAAAACGAAGCTCTAGCACTTTTTTGTTTTTAGAGCCTGCCAGTACTTGGGCAATCATCATTTTACCAAATCGTTCGTTCATTCTAACCGTACACGATAAAACCATTTGTGCTTCTCTTGTGACCTCTTCACGCTCTCTCACGTCTAGGCAATTACTGCATTTTTGACAAGGAACACTTGTTGATTGATCAAAGTAATCCATGACAAATTGCTGCAGACACTGCTCCGTATGACAGTAATCCACCATTTGCCTTAGTTTAAGCAGTTCATGCTGGTACCGCACTTCATCTTCAGTCGATTGTTCAATGAGAAAGCGCTGCACTCGAACGCCTTGCGGTGAAAACAGCAAAATACATTCACTTTCAAGCCCATCTCTACCGGCGCGTCCAGCTTCTTGATAGTAGCTTTCAATATCTCTTGGAATTTGATGATGAATCACAAAACGTACATTTGATTTATTGATTCCCATACCAAATGCAGAAGTAGCCACCATCACCTGGATTTGATCATTTAAAAAGAGGTTTTGCTGCTCTTCTCTCATTTCGTCATCTAATCCCCCATGATAAATGCCTGCTTTGATCTTTTGCTTCTTAAGGCGATTGTAAATGTGATCTGCTTCTTTTCTAGTAGCTGTATAAATAATGCCAGACTCAAGACTATTTTTCTTCATATATTGTGTGATAAACCGGTCATTATTTTCTCCCTTGACCACTTGAAAAGACAAATTTTCTCTAGCAAAACCAGTAAAGATGGTTTCTTTCTCGTTCATGCCAAGCTGCTCACATATATCTTGGTGGACCTTCTTCGTGGCAGTTGCCGTTAATGCCACAATCACTGGCCTCTTTGCAAGCTTATTTAAGCATTCTTGAATAAAGCGATAGCTCGGCCTAAAATCATGACCCCACTCAGATATACAGTGCGCTTCATCAATAGCAATCAAGGGGATCGTCAGTTGATCAAGCAGCTGAAAAAAGCGGTCATTTTGTAGGCGTTCAGGTGTGATATAAAGCAGTTCATATTCACCATTTTCGCATTTTTTCAGTCTTGTTTTCATTTCGCCTGCTGAAAGTGTACTATTTAAAAAGGACGCTCGTATCCCCATCTCATTTAACGCATCGACCTGATCTTTCATTAAAGAAATAAGCGGAGATACAACGATCGTCGTTCCTTCCATCATAAGGGCAGGAATCTGGTAGCAAACAGACTTCCCTCCGCCTGTTGGCATGATGCACACGGTATCCTTCCGTTTGTTCACAATCGATTCAATGGCTTGTTTCTGTCCTCGCCTAAAGGTATCAAAGCCATAGTATTGTTTAAGGAGTGCTTCTGCTTGTTCTAACATCCAATTCCCTCTCCGTCATTTGTTTTGTCTATTTTAACATATATTCGTGCATTCACATTCGGTCTGTTCCAATTTCGTATTTTGAGCAAAATAAAAAGCCATTTTCCAAAATGGAAAATGGCTTGAATCATCCTACTAGGAAAAGCTGCGGATGCCGTAATCTAAGTAAGAAAGTTTTAAACCACCACTCCTCAAAGTGGGTGTTTGCAGAAACGTTCCTGTCTTCCTCTCAAAGGAGGCTTGACATTCCAGCTTCGATATAAAACTCCCTATTACAGCTTAAAGGTTAAAACTTAATTAACATTACGCGCATCGCAGCCTTTAAACTATACTACACGAAAGTTTATTAAATTTCAAGATATGTTTTTTCTATAAAATACTCATGTATACACAAGAAAACATTATTCTAAAAAAATTTAACTTATCCTCATCATACTATTTCTCCTCATCTAAATCAACATCTTGCTCTTCCTCCAAACTTTCGTACGTATCTGAATGCATCTGATCCATTGTTTCTCTATTTGTTAAACCACGCATTTGATCGGAGAATGACCGATCGAATTCATTCGGCTCTTGATCGGTTTCTTCGTTTTTCTTTGCATCAATTGAATAACGCGTATACGGTACTGCTTTTAAACGTTCATATGGAATGTCTTTTCCGGTTTTCTCACATATCCCATATGATCCTTCTTCCATTCGCTTAAGTGCCGCATGAATTTCACCCTCAAGCTGATCATCCACTTGATCCAGCGTTTGTTCTGTCATGCGGTCTAGATAAATGCTCCCGTGATCAGCGATATGATTCCCAACACCGTTTGACATCTCATTAGATTCCACCAGCATGGATTCTTCTTTCTTTTTTGATCCTTTGACATCCTTTTTTAATTGAAGCAGTCTTTCATATAAATCAGCTTTTTGTTCTTTCGTTAATCCCACGGTCAATCACTCCTTTCTCCTTACCTTCCCGTTACAAGGTAATTGAAAACATAAAAAAGCTGCCGCCTCTCTGGCAGCAGCTTTCTACTTTTAAAGCGTACGAAGCGCTTCTTCTACTGGCTTGTCCCCTTTAATCAAGTCAAAGGACTTATTTTTCACATTGGATTCCGTTAAGCTTTCCACAAGAACAATGGCTACATCTTCTCTTGAAATCTCAATGTTTCGATTGTCTGGGATATGAGCAGCAGCTTCAATTTTTCCTGTCTTTTCCTCATGTAACAAGGCACCCGGACGGACAATGGTATAAGGTAGGCCAGACTGTTTTAAATGCTCATCTGCTTTTCTTTTCGCTTCATAATAAATTTCCATGCTTCCTTGGCCTTTTCCTTGGTTAGGATCATCGGCATTATAGGAACTAAGCATAACAACATGCTGAATGTTTTCTTTTTTGGCTGTATCAACAAGGCGTTTTGCACCTTCTTGATCGACCGCAATGGTTTTATCTGCGCCAGTTTTTGAGCCTGAACCAGCTGCAAAGATGACAGCTTCCGCTTGTTTCACAGCAGATGTAACATCCTTTTCAAGATCACCGATGACAGGTGTTGCACCAAGTTCTTTTAGCGCATCAGCTTGTTTTTCATCTCGAATGAGAGCAAGCGGCTCATGTCCTTTTTCTATTAAATAACGAATGACAAGTCTTCCTGTATGTCCATTTGCTCCAGCAACTAATACTTTCATTGTTCATTCTCCTTCCTTTCTATATCTGTTTCATCTTTATCCTTTTTTGTTATCATTCAAACACGCAGACAGAAAAAAGCCTTTCCCACCTGTAATGGGAAAGGCTCAACATGTGCCATGGATTAAAATAAGAACGAAAAATGAGAAAAGTGCATGTGATCTATGTAATCGCAAAGTTCATCAGCAAAGATGTTTGGTTAAAATGGCTTGCACATCACTTAAATCTGTATCTTTAGAAAAATCGAGTTCAAATACTTTTGAGCTTGTGACAAGTAGCATACCTGTGTCCTGATCAAACACGCCAGCTTCTTGAATGGCAAAACTTTCAATTGATCGATACGGCAAGGAGACCCTGACTTTCTTTTTAGAAAATACGCGGTTATCGCCAAAGATCAATCGTTTATTGGTGAAACAAATTTGGTCGTGACGCAGTCTGTAAACAGCCTCAATTCTCTCACCTTCAATTAATAAGGATTCGAATTTTTTATGATCATTTTGTTTACTGACAGAAAAAATACCCACGTAAACCCCCTCTTCCTGCATCAAATTCCTTATGACAAAACGGCCACACGGCTCTGTGGGTACGTTTTATTCTCACTTATAGAATACGCTATAAATGATCGTTATTCCATTACGAATAGATTAAATTTCATTTAACTTTTTCTTTTTGATCCGATGCTCTTTCCTCTACTTATTTAGACTGTTAAAGCAGGAAAAAAGTTTCAGTTCTTTTCAAGAAAAAAATGCTTGATATTCCTATTGTGATCATCCCATAAAAAAACAGTGATTGTTCAAATCACTGTTTTAGAATGGCTATTCATCTTTTGGGGTATCAATCGTTCCCTCGGCATACACATCAGAAATCTGCTCAAGCGTGATCGCCATATCAGCGTCTTCGTTATCATGCCAAGCATTTTGATGTTTCTGCTCATCTGGTTGCTGTTTTTTCATCATCATCATCACCCTTTACTGTTTTTCTTAGTATGAGTGATGATTCTCAAAATCATTCAGACGAAATGTCTTCAAAATACTCTTTGTAATACCCGCCTACTTTACCGGTGTTATCAACCACAAAGAGAAATTCCTCTGTTTCATTTTTTACTTCATATGAGCTTCCAACCGTTAAAGCACGGTTGACCATATATTTTTTTGCATTCGTATGTACACATTTTACTTGTTTTAACGTTTTAGCCGTTTGCCAGTTTTGATGGATCATGTATAAAAACTCCTTTTTTCATCTATATATTTATTGTAGCCAATTTTTTGTGAAATGCAATGAGTGTTATGGATTGCTTTCAAACATGTCGTGTACTATGATGAGTGTATACGTTTACATATGTGTGCGTATACAAAATGGCTTCATGTCCACTTTTTCCACCTAGAACTCGCAGAACAACCCATATCTTTAAGGAGGTTTGTTTATTTATGAGCTCTACAACACTTCAAATCAGTTCAAAACTCGAATCTTTTCTCCAAGGCAGAAAAAACTCTACATTAACGGTCAATTTGTTACAAGTCACGATAACAAAACATTTTCTACTCCTAACCCAGCTACAGGAGAAACCCTTATTGATGTATATGAAGCAGGTGCGAAAGACATTGATGAGGCAGTGAAAGCTGCTAAAAAAGCCTTTCATGGTCCTTGGCGCTCTATGTCTGCCGCTGAACGTGCGCGCCTGATGTTTAAGCTTGCAGATTTAATGGAAGAACATCAAGAAGAACTTGCTCAGCTTGAAACACTTGATAATGGAAAGCCGATTAATGAAACAACGAATGGCGATATTCCTCTCGCCATTGAGCACTTGCGATATTACGCGGGCTGGACCACGAAAATGACTGGACAAACCATTCCTGTCAGTCAGGGATATTTTAATTATACCCGTCATGAGCCTGTTGGTGTTGTGGGACAAATCATTCCTTGGAACTTCCCCCTTCTCATGGCAATGTGGAAAATGGGGGCTGCACTAGCTACAGGGTGCACCATTGTTTTAAAGCCAGCTGAACAAACACCACTCTCTGCTCTATACTTAGCTGATCTAGTGGATCAGGCTGGGTTCCCAGAAGGCGTTATTAACATCGTGCCTGGATTCGGTGAAACAGCCGGGGAAGCATTAACCGATCACCCGGATGTCAATAAACTCGCCTTCACAGGGTCAACAAGTGTTGGGAAATTAATTATGGAGAAAGCAGCTAAATCCATTAAGCGTGTTACATTAGAACTAGGCGGAAAATCGCCAAATATTATTTTACCAGATGCTGATTTAAAGAAAGCCATTCCAGGCGCTTTAAACGGTGTCATGTTTAACCAAGGACAGGTGTGCTGTGCAGGATCGAGAGTCTTTGTTCACCGAAGCCAATACGATGAAGTGGTCGATCAAATGGCTAAATATGCGACATCATTAAAGCAAGGCGCCGGTCTTCATCAAGATACTCAAATCGGACCTCTTGTGAGTAAGGAGCAGCATGAACGTGTGTTAGGCTATATCGAAAAAGGTAAATCAGAAGGTGCAACAGCCGTTGTCGGTGGCGATTGCCCTTATGAGGCCGGCTATTTCGTCTCTCCTACTGTTTTTAAAGATGTAGAGGATGAGATGACGATCGCTAAGGAAGAAATTTTCGGGCCTGTTCTATCTGCAATTCCTTACGATTCCATTGATGAAGTGGTCGAACGGGCCAATCAATCTGACTACGGATTAGCCGCAGGGCTATGGACAGAAAATCTAAAGCATGCCCATGATATCGCGGCACGTCTTGAAGCAGGCACGATTTGGGTCAACTGCTATAATGTCTTTGATGCTGCCTCACCGTTTGGCGGATATAAACAGTCAGGGCTTGGCAGAGAAATGGGATCATACGCCCTTAACAACTATACAGAAGTCAAAAGTGTGTGGATCAATCTACAAGACTGATGCTGCAAATAAAGCCGGTGACGATGTCATCGGCTTTTTCGTTATGACATGTGACAGGCAGGCTCCTGAATATAGTGGTAAAAGAAAGGAGCAAGGTCGAAATGCAGGATTTCACAACGAGAGTGAACGAGTATATTGAAGAATTGCACATCCAAGTAGAACGCAGGCAAAGAGAAGATGGCGCCTTTATTTTCTGCTTTGAAGGCCCCATGATGACAAATGCTTTTTTGATTATGCTGTTAAAGGCCGTCGGCGATCCTGATCAGGCTTTGATCCATCAATTGGCAGAGGCTATCCGCGCGAAGCAACATGAGGATGGTTCCTTTTCTTTGTATCACGATCAAACGGGACATGTAACAGCAACAGTGCAAGGCTATTGCGGGATGCTCGCTTCTGGCAGATTCCAAAAAGACGAACCTCATATGGAAAAAGCAGCACAATATATTCGATCAAAAGGTGGATTAAAAAACGTTCATTTTATGACAAAGTGGATGCTCGCCGTCAATGGCATGCACCCTTGGCCCTACTTCTATGCACCACTTTCTTTTTTACTCATCCCTACATCCTTTCCGCTGCACTTTTATCACCTTAGTGCATATGCAAGAATTCATTTTATACCAATGATGATTGCACTGAACAAGCGGTATACCTCTCATACAAAATTTCCATCCTTAGCACATCTCGATGCCAACATGTCTAAAAATCCATTTGACTGGTTTATGGCAAGAGAAGAACGTTCAACTCATCACTTTCTAACGTATATGCGATCATATGTAGCCTTAGACAGCCGCTTGGACTTTTTCGGGTATGAAGCGGCAAAACGATATATGTTTGACCGTCTTGAAAAAGATGGCACACTATACAGCTACTTAAGTGCGACAATCTTTATGGTCTATGCGTTGATGAGCCTTGGTTACCCTCCGGGACATCATCTCATCCAAAAAGCGCTCAAAGGCATGAAAAAGCTCGTCACCTCCTGTCAAGGCGGGATGTATGCTGAGAATTCCACATCCACTGTTTGGGATACAGCGCTTGTCAGTTATGCTTCTCAAAAAGCAGGGAGAAAACGAGAAGATCCCGTTATCACTAAGTCGTTCACTTACTTGCTGAATCGGCAGCAATTGAAGAAAGCGGATTGGGCGATTCATAACCGGTATGCTGCTCCAGGAGGCTTTGGTTTCTCACATATTAATACGAATAATCCTGATTGTGATGATACCCAAATTGTGTTAAAAGCAATCCCTAAAGCATACGCTCAGGGTCAATGGAGACGAGGGTTTGATTGGCTTCTTTCCATGCAAAACCGTGATGGCGGCTTTTCTGCTTTTGAAAAAAATCAAGATCACTTCTTGCTTCGTTATCTTCCGCTTGAATCTGCAGAGGATGCGGCCATTGATCCATCTACTCCCGATATTACAGGACGCGTGCTTCATCTGATTGGTCTAGAGGAGAAAAACACTGCTTCTCCATCTATCCTTAAGCAAAAAGATCAATGTGTGAAATGGCTCCTTGACCATCAAGAGAAAAATGGGTCATGGTTTGGCAGGTGGGGCGTTTGTTATATTTATGGAACCTGGGCAGCGTTAACAGGACTCAAAGCTGCTGGTATCCCCTGCTCGCACCCTGCAGTTCAAAAAGGGTGCCGTTTCTTAAAACAGGTTCAACGAGAGGATGGCAGCTTCGGAGAATCATGCAAAAGTGCAGAGGTGAAAGCTTATGTCCCCCTATCGTTCGGTACAGTTGTTCAAACCGCTTGGGCCGCAGAGGCTCTCCTGCAATATGAGAAGCCAGATGACAAAGCGATTTTAAAAGCCGTCGCATTTTTAGTGAATCATCAGCATACGGAAGAAGCCCTGCACTATCCAGTAGGCATTGGACTTCCAAAGCAATTTTACATCACCTATCATAGCTATCCTTTCGTGTTTCCGATGATGGCTTGTTCCACATTTTTAGAAGAAATGGGGCGTATGAATGAATAAGGAAGAATATCGGTTGCAGCTCAAAGAGTGGGTTACTTCTATTCAACACGTGTCTCAAGATGAAAAAATCCACCGGAAAGCAGAAAATTTATTGTTAAAAATGAATGATGATCGTTCCAGTGAAGAAGAGTGGTACGCACTTGCCGAAAGTATTGCAGATGATATGAAAGAAATCGAAGCATTGCGAGATGTAGCAGCTGGAGGTCATCAATTACCTCCCCTCCCTTATCAGTATGAAGCACTAGAACCCTATATTTCAAAAGAGATTATGTATTTGCACCATCAAAAGCATCATCAATCATATGTGGATGGTCTGAATGAAGCTGAGCTTGCGTTAAAAAAAGCAAGAAGAACCAATGATTTTAAGATGATCAAGCATTGGGAACGTGAGCTTGCCTTTCATGGGGCGGGTCATTATTTACATTGTATTTTTTGGTTTTCCATGGGTCCTTCAGGAAAAAGAAAGCCTACTGGTCAATTGCTTCGTCTCATTGAGCATTCGTTTGACAGCTATGAGGCGTTCAAATCACAATTTTCAGCAGCTGCCAAACAAGTAGAAGGTGTCGGGTGGGCGATCCTTGTATGGGCGCCACGGTCACATCGTTTAGAAATTTTACAGGCAGAACGACATCAATTTCTATCGCAATGGGATGTCATCCCTCTTCTTGCCCTTGATGTATGGGAGCATGCTTACTATTTACAGTATCGAAATGAAAAGGCACAATACGTGGACCGGTGGTGGAATGTAGTCGACTGGCGTGAACCGGAAGCAAGACTAAAGCAAGCTCAACAAGTCAAATGGACACCTTTTTGAGATCATACCCCATCTAGGCAAATGCCTATGTGGGGTATTTATTGTTTACATAATATTATTATTGAAACAAATATAAATAATGGGTTGTTTTTTCAGAAAATTCATTTAAAATAGGAAAGATATGTGAGGAAAGAGAGTTGAATCAATGAATGAACATCCTTTTAACCATTAGTCACTTTGCAGGAAGAACATTTGCGATTTGGGTCATTGTATTTGCGTGTCTTGGATTTGCCTTTCCTGCTGCATTTGCCATGATTGTACCTTATATCCCTTTTTTACTCGGTATCATTATGTTTGGTATGGGCCTTACCCTGTCTGCTGAAGATTTTAAAGAGCTGTTTCGAAAACCTGTTTATGTGCTTGTCGGGGTACTGACGCAGTACACATTCATGCCATTTATTGCATTTCTGTTAGCTTACGGGTTACAGCTGCCTTCTGAAATCGCTGTAGGTGTCATTCTCGTAGGCTGCTGCCCAGGTGGTACAGCCTCCAATGTGATGACCTTTTTAGCGAAAGGTAATACCGCATTATCCGTAGCCGTGACAACTATATCGACGCTGCTTGCCCCCTTTTTAACACCTGTCTTTATTTTAATCTTTGCTAGATCTTGGTTACCAGTATCGCCGGGAGCTTTATTTTTGTCGATTGTACAAGTTGTGCTAATTCCTATTATTTTGGGAGTCATCGTGAAGTTGTTTTTTAAAAAACAAGTAACATATGCTGTTCAAGCACTACCGCTTATATCTGTTGTTGGGATTGTGGCCATCATTACAGCGGTTGTCAGTGCAAATAAAGAGCAGATTCTTCAATCTGGACTTCTCATTTTTGCAGTTGTCGTTTTACACAATGGTTTTGGTCTTTTATTAGGTAATCTGATGGCGAGATGGTGTAAAATGGATATCCCTTCTCAAAGAGCTATCTCAATAGAAGTAGGCATGCAAAACTCTGGACTTGGCGCAGCGCTTGCGACAGCACACTTCTCTCCACTTGCCGCCGTACCAAGTGCGATTTTTAGTGTATGGCATAACTTATCAGGATCATGGCTTGCAACGTATTGGTCAAAACGAGGAAATCAGGAAAACGAAAAGAAAAAAAGCTAGCACCATAATAGGTGCTAACTTCTTCTTTCGATCATTATCCTTCAAGCAATAGCTGCTCTGGATCTTCAAGTAGGCTTTTAATGGTGACAAGGAATCCAACTGCTTCTTTTCCATCGACAATACGGTGGTCGTAAGAAAGAGCTAAATACATCATTGGACGGTTTTCAAAACGTTCTTCATCAATCGCAACAGGACGAAGCTGAATTTTATGCATCCCTAAAATTCCAACTTGAGGGCTGTTTAGAATCGGTGTTGAAAGAAGAGAACCAAATGTTCCGCCGTTTGTGATCGTGAATGATCCACCTTGTAACTCATTGAGAGACAATTTGTTATCTCTTGCTTTTTTTGCAAGATGACCAATTTCTTTTTCAATCCCTGCAAATGACAATCTGTCTGCATCACGGACAACCGGTACAACCAGTCCTTCATTTGCAGCGACAGCGATGCCGATGTCATAGAATTTCTTAATGACAAGCTCATCACCTTGGATTTCTGCGTTGAGAAGCGGATATTTTTTCAGTGCTGCTACAACTGCTTTTGTGAAAAAGGACATAAAGCCAAGTTTCACATCATTTTGTTCAAGGAAGGCATCTTTACGACGCTTTCTTAGATCCATCACAGCTGTCATATCGACTTCATTAAATGTCGTCAGCATCGCAGCCGTTTGTTGAACTTCAACTAAGCGTTTTGCAATTGTTTGTCTGCGGCGTGACATTCTTTCACGCTCAACTGGTTTCCCTGCTTGATCATTTTGCACCGCAGCATTTGCTTTTGGCGCTGCTTTCGGTGCACTTGCAGGCGCTTCATTCTTTTGAAAAGAAGCCACATCCTGCTTTCGTACCCTGCCCAGCGGATCTACGGTTGGAATCTCAGATAAGTCTAGCCCCTTCTCTCTTGCTAGTTTTCTAGCTGCAGGAGAAGCGATAGTTCTGCCATTACCAGATTTCGGCTCTTCTTTTGTTGCTTCTTCTTTTTGTTCAGCTGCCGGTTCTTCTTTCGAAGCTGGTGCAGAATCTTGCTCAGGTGCTGGAGCTGCGGACTCGCTTCCGCCAGCTTCACCTGCTGCAATGGTTCCGATGACTTCTCCAACTTGTACAGTGTCACCAGAATCTTTTAGCACTTCTTTTAGCACGCCAGATTCTTCAGCTGTCAGTTCGACATTGACTTTATCTGTTTCAAGTTCTAACAGGTATTCTCCCTGCTCAACATAATCGCCCGGCTGCTTCAGCCATTGAGCAATCGTTCCTTCCGAGATTGATTCCGCTAATTCAGGTACTTTAATTTCCGCCATTTTTCATTTCCCCCTTAGTTTTTGCGAGTCAAGCTATCAGATACAATTCGTTCTTGTTCTTTTTTTATGCACAGTTGGATCACCCTCAGCCGTACTTGAACGTCTTCTGCGACCGATGTAACGTACTTTTACTTTTTCAGGTGCAATTTCACGTAAATATGGCTCAATGTACCCCCAAGCCCCCATATTTTGTGGTTCTTCTTGAACCCATACAATCTCTTTTAAGTTTGTCAGTTTCGTTAAAGTTTCTTTAATATCTTTAGCTGGGAATGGATATAGTTGTTCCACCCTTGCAATATGAAGCCAATCTTTTGGATCTTCCATTTGAGTGAAACGATCACTAATATCGATGGATACCTTCCCGCTAGATAGAACGAGGCGTGATACATTCTCATGATCATGCACAAGACCTGGCTGTTCAAGAACTGGACGGAACTGTCCATCCGTTAATTCTTGGACTTCAGACAATGTGTTCGGGTTACGAAGCAGACTCTTCGGTGTCATGATGACAAGCGGACGAATTTCTTCACGAAGCAGCATTTTGGCCTGTCTTCTAAGAATATGGAAGTATTGCGCGGCACTTGTCAGGTTCGCCACTGTCCAGTTATTCTCTGCAGCTGATTGCAGGAATCGCTCTGTTCTTCCACTTGAATGTTCTGGACCTTGTCCTTCATATCCATGCGGCAAGAGCATCACAAGACCTGATTTTTGCCCCCATTTTGCGCGGCCTGCTGAAATAAATTGATCAAAATACACTTGAGCCGCATTTGCGAAGTCCCCAAATTGAGCTTCCCAAATCACTAACGTTTCAGGAGAATAGACATTATAACCATATTCAAATCCGATGACAGAACCCTCTGACAGTGGACTGTTATGGACTGTAAATGATGCATTCGCATCACTCAGTTCATGAAGAGCAATAAATTCATCTCCAGTTTGACTGTCGTGAAGAACAAGGTTTCTTTGAGCAAATGTACCTCGCTCTGAATCCTGTCCGGTCATTCGAATTGGCGTACCGTCTTTTAATATAGATGCAAATGCCAGTGCTTCACCAAGTGACCACTCCACTTTACGGTCATCTGTAAACACCTTTGCACGTTTTTCAAGGATCCGTTTTAGCTTACCGAATACTTGGAAATCTTTCGGCCAGCTAATCAATTCTTCATTCAGCTTTCTTAATACATCAAATTCTACTGATGTATCAACTGCTGGGAAGCCATTAGATACAGGCTCTGGCAGTTCGATTTCTTGAATCGTATGTTCTTTCTTTGAAGGCACTTTTTTATAGGCTTCTTCTATTTTCGCCGTCACAGCCTGCTCGATTTCTTCTCTTTGTTCTTTTGACAGAAGGCCCTCTGTGACAAGCTTATCCGCAAAGACATTCTTGACGGTTTTGTGCTTTCTGACCGCATCGTATAGCATTGGCTGAGTCGTAGAAGGCTCATCCATTTCGTTATGACCGTATCTACGGTACCCAATCAGGTCAATTAAGAAATCCTTCTTGAAGCGTTTGCGGTATTCTACAGCTAGCTGAACAGCCGCTAAACATGCTTCTGGATCATCTGCATTGACGTGAACAATTGGAATCTCAAAGCCTTTTGCCAGGTCACTTGCGTATTTCGTTGAACGAGATTCATTGCTTTCAGTGGTAAACCCAATCATATTGTTTGCAATGATATGGATCGTTCCACCCACTTGATAGCCGACCAATTGGCTTAAATTTAATGTTTCTGCTACAATTCCTTCCCCAGGAAATGCAGCATCACCATGGATTAAGATGGCTAGCGCCTTTTCAACGTCTTGTACTGGATAGCCTCTTTGAGTACGCGATTCCTGAGCGGCACGTGTGCTTCCTTCAATAATCGGGTCAATAAATTCCAAGTGACTTGGGTTATTGGCAAGGGTGATTCTCGCACTCTTTGTATCTTCATCTTTAATTTGACGGTCAGCCCCAAGATGGTACTTGACATCCCCTGTCCATCCGTAGCTAATCCCAATAGAGCCCTCTGATGGAACAAGCTCTTTATTTGGCGCATGCTGGAATTCTGAGAAAATGATCTCATATGGCTTTCCTAAAACATGTGCTAATACATTTAAACGGCCTCTATGTGCCATTCCAATGTTAATATTTGAAGTCCCTTGTGTAACAGACTCTGATATAATTTCATCAAGTACTGGAACAAGTGCGTCTAATCCTTCTATAGAGAAGCGCTTTTGCCCAACAAATGTTTTATGAAGGAACTGCTCAAAATGCTCGACTTCTGTTAATCTTTTGAATACAGAAACTAGTTTATCAGCTGGTTTTTTCGTAAATAGTTCACCAGATTCGATAGAGTTTAAGAGCCAGTTTCGTTCTTCGAAGTCATGCACGTGATCAAACTCAAATGAAATGGTACGCTTATACGTATTTCTTAAATGGTTAATGGCTTCTATGCCGTTTGAAATGTGTTTTGGTGCATTTGCACTAATAATCGATATCGGAATATTCTTGACATCTTCTTCTGTTAAACCGTAATCCTTTAAAGGAAACAGCTCTTGTAATTCCTTTTCTTTACGAAGAGGATTGACGGAAGCATTTAAATGGCCATACGTTCTGATGTCTTCTGCCAGTTTAACGACTGATGCTATCTTTTGGATTTGTTCAGAAGTAACTACGCTATTTTCTTTTTTCCCAATTTCCTCCTTCATTTCACTCGGTGGTGCACCAAGTTCATCAAATATGCCTCTTATATCTTCATCAACACGATTAGGATCTTGGACATATTGATCGTAGAGCTCGAGCACATAGCCGAGGTTCGGACCATGAAATTCTTCCCAACTCAACGGTTGTTTCACATCATTTTGAAACATTTTGAACACTACCCCCAACTTTGATCATCAAGTGATTGAACACTATCTCGATATAACTTCCAGAACACAATGACCAAATTTATGTAATAAAACGCTTCCAATAATATTCTACCACTGTTTCGGATTACTTTCTACATTCTTTGTTCAATTAAAGATAAAAAATTCAAAGAAAAACAAAAAATTTAAATCATTCCGAAAAATAATTTGAAGAAAGGGGCAAAACCTTATGCCCCGATGCTTTTATGCAGCAGTTTCTTCAGTAATGGATATAAGACATCTGGTAATGTATCCACATCTGGTACAAAAATGCTGAACTTGCCATACATATCTTGAATGGTTTTCATCTGCGCTTCTTCAATCGGAGAATTGGATAAAAACACATTGATGACCTCAATTCCTTTTTTCCTCGCTTCAAGAACAGCTTCATGCGTATCCACAATCCCATTTTGCTCGTAGCTGAACGCTGCTGGTTCCCCATCTGAGAACACAATGAGAAATTTTTGTTCTTCTCTTCGCTTCAAAATCATTTTTGTCATTTGGCGAATCGCATAGCCGTCCCGATTATCCTCTTCTGGCTCAAGTGACATAATGGAAGGCCCTGCATCAAATAAAGAATCTTTGAACGACACGACTGTATTAAAATAGTTCGGCTGACTTGTTTCCGTTGCATCGTTTGTATCTTCCCAAAATCCAACAATTTGGTGCGGTACCTGTACGGATTTTAACGCTTCATGAAAAAGAACAATTCCTTTTTTCGTTTCATCCATTTTGTCAAACATGCTCGCAGAACAGTCAACTAATAAGGTAAAAACAGCATCAATTTTAGAAGATGGTGCCTGTTTTTTATAGAAAAGACGCGGGTTAGACTCTGTAAAATAGCGGATGAGCTTTTTACTGAGACGTCCTGCATGAAGGTCGGTTTTTGGCCATGATTTTTTATGCTCTAGTGTTTTTTGAATCATTTGCTTTAACCGTTTTTGGTAAGGCTCTATCGCCTTTGCATGCTGCTTGTATACCTCTATTTGCTCTGGCACGGGAGGCTCTGGTGAAATCATGACTGGAAACGCATATTTGTTCTCTTTTCCATTTTCATGAGCATCTGCTCCGCTTTCTTCCCCTTCAGCCTCTTCTAGTGCTTCAAGCTTTGAATAGTCTTTTCGATGTGTTTGTTTTGCAGAGCCTTGAACAGTTCCGAGCGCCTGATCTCCATCATCACCTTCTCTTGCCGCATCCTTACCGAGATCACTCTTACCGCCGTGCTCTAAATCAAATTGAAGGAAGCTTTTTGATGGCGCTTCGGATTCTCTATGCCATACTTCCATATATTCTTGGTGGATGTCTTCATCCCCCTCTTTTTCCCGGTCAACTTTGATGTCCTCACTTAATTTAGGTTTTCTTTTTAAGTCATGGAACAGCGGTTCTTTTGCCGCTTTTTCATAGTCCAATTCCGGGAAGATAAAGTATGTATTCAGCATATCTTTTTCAAGAAGCTCATCAAAGCCTTCGGTCAATTCTTTCACAATTGTGGCGATGTCAAATGTTGAATCTGCTTCATAGACACGTTCAAGACTTGATTCTATAAACGGAATCATTGGGTTGATCCGTTCGTGAAGGGGTGGAATCTCTTCTAGCGGTGAATCAGCTGTCAGCTTCACATAAATCGCACAAAACAATGCGTCTGTTAAAATGCTTCTCTCTTGATTAATGGTTAATTGCGTCTTGAAGTGACGTCGATAAAGTTCTCTTCTAAGTTTAAATACCTTTTTTGTTCCTGGGCGGTCACGTTTAATCCGTTCTTCAATCCGAATATCTTCAAACAGCATGAACAATTGTTTACATACATCAGGAATTGATAGTGTGTGAGCATAGCGAATGATGTCCTCAAACACAGTGAGATCACTATACACTGTCCCTACTGCGCGCAGGAAAACATCGCTTTTTAGCCCTGCTGTCATGTCTTCTTGTTTACGATCATCCCAAAAATGGCTGATGAAAATTTTCTTTTCAAAAGGTTCATAGTAGGACTGCACACCGTATTCAAGTTCGACATCATCACTTTTCGCTAACGTTTTGGCTAAATCCGTTAATTCCATAAATAGAAATGAATCGATTCTGCTGTCATTAAATTTGATGAATTTCAAAAGTCAGAACCTCACTCGAATAATGTTTGGGCGATATTTCTTACCGCTGCTTTTTCCCGGTCATCTTCTAGCTTTTCAACAATCCCTCGTTCAACTGCACGAAGCGGCGGGATATATTGCGCAAGATCACATGTATCTAAGAGCGCACGGATGGATGCTGCTTCTTCACTAACCTGTCCATTGTGCGCTTGTGTAATGAGATCTGATGAGAGCTGAACGAATTGATCGATTAACCGCTCATCCTTTAAAACCGATTGAGATTGTAGCACGTCTTTTAAAATACCGCCGCCAATGTAAGGAACATCTATGACGACAAAACGGTTTTTTAGCGCTTCATTTAGAGGCACTGTACCAACATACCCTTCATTGATTGCCGCAATCACGCCAAAGCCTTCTTCTGCTTTGACGACTTCACCAGTAAATGGGTTTGTCATCATTTTTCGGTAGTCGAGTACACCATTTAAAATAGGCAGTGTTTCCGGTTTGGCCATGTTGATTTCATCAATATATAAAAGGTGTCCTTTTTTCATCGCTTTTGTAACAGGCCCTTCAATGAATTCAATAGAAGCGACCTGACCATCATTATGGATGGTTTTATAGCCAATTAAGCTTTCTGCATCAAGATCAACCGAGCAGTTCACACTGTGCATCGGCTGTTTAAAGAAAGCGGATAAGGTTTCTGCTAGTTTTGTTTTACCTGAGCCAGTCGGTCCTTTTAAAAGAACGTTTTTTCCCAGCGCAAGCGCAATCATGGCATCTTGAATGATAGAAGTATCCTGTGATTCATAGCCGCCTGTTCCGATGAGCGGACGAAATTCTTCTTCTAGAACTTTTGCTTTCGCTTCGATCATTGCTTGAATTTCTTCTGGGAGTGATTGTTTAAACATATATGGTTAATTCCTCTCTTCGATCATTTTCCTCAACAAGTATACTAAAAAAACCTTTATGCACTCAATACATAAAGGTTCTTCATCTGTTATTTTCCCATTTCTTTTGTGATCGCTCCGCAAGCGATGCGTTTACCTGAGTTTCCAGAAGGGTTGCTTAAGTAATCATCGGCTTCTGCATGGATGATAAAGCTTCGCCCGTTTTGATCTAACAATTGATTCGGGCCCCCCTTTAACGTCACATCTGGTACATTGACGACAACATCAATTTGACCATCTGCTCCCACCTCTAAATTAGGCATATCTCCAGCATGATGACCCTTTGGGTTGTCAAAGCCATGCTCCCTATGCGTTGGATTAAAATGGGCACCTGCCGTTTCAAAATCCGGCGTTTCACATATGCCTGTCTCATGAATATGGAATCCGTGAGGCCCTGGCGGTAATCCTTTCGCTTTCACATGTAAATCGAGTCCATTTGCAATAGATTCCCTTACTTCGATGCTTCCTATTTTCTGCCCACTTTCATTGATCAATGAAGTGGTGATTGGCACTTGTTTAGATGCTGCAGCTTCACGACTCTCTTCTGTTGTTTCTTTTTTCGGCGGTGCATGACATGCTGATACGAGAAAGATGAAACAAATCATGATCGTCCACACTGACATTTTCATATGACTGCCCCCTTTTGATATCAGTATGGACAATCACATGAGAGGACAAACAAAAAAAGCCGAAATTCGGCTTTTTTTAGAAGAAACGTTTCGCGCCTAGATAGGCTTTTTTCCAATAGGGGTTACTTAAATTAGAAATACCGACCCCGCTGTCACTTGCATGAAGGAAATCTCCTCCACCAAGGTATAGTCCCATATGAGAAGGACCCGCTTTGTATGTTGTGAAATAGACAAAGTCTCCAACTTGTGGTGTGCTGACAGGTGTCATCATATTCCAGTAGCCCGCTGTGCTTAATCTAGATACAGATGAAACCTTATTAATGAGATAGTAAACAAAGCCGCTACAGTCAAAGCCAGCAGGTGTATTGCCGCCCCATCTGTAAGGAACTCCTGTTAGCTTTTTGCCTTCTTGAATCATCGTCGTGATTTTTGCATTCATTGGAACATCGGTTTTGTTGTTGTTGGTCGGACTAGTTGCCCCGTTAGACGTAGAACCAGTAGAACCAGAAGCCGTTCCGTTAATTTTTAACACTTGTCCAATTCTAAGCACATCACTTTTCAGGCTGTTGGCTGTACGAATGGATTGAACCTGCACATTAAACTGATTCGCAATCTTCCATAATGAATCACCTGATTTGACGGTGTAAGATGTTGTTTTTCCACTTGAGGACGGGCTGCTTGGCTTAGCAGGTGCCTTCGGCGGACTTGGTTTAGATGTAGCTGTCCCTTTTACTTTCAATACTTGATTTGGATAAATCACATCCGACCTTAACTGGTTCAATGTCTTGATTTCACCAATCGACATATTTAACGAATTCGCAATTTTCCAAAGTGAATCGCCTAATTTAACATGGTATGTACTAGATGCAGATGACGAACTATTTGAGTTCGTTGTCTTATTGTTTGAGCTTGAATTAGATTTTGAATGTGATGACTGACTGCCGCTAGTCTTCGTGCTTCCAGACACTTTTAGCTTTTGACCAGGGCGAATTAGGTCACTGTTTAAGCTGTTTAAGCTTTTCAAGCTTGCGACTGACATTTTGTGATTTTTTGCAATGAGCCATAGTGAATCTCCAAGCTTTACAGTATAGCTAGATGTAGTAGAAGCTTTTGAGCTTTTTGACGAGCTAGATTTCGTACTTTTTTCACTTTTTGCCCCAGGAATTATTAAGCTTTGTCCCGCAAAAATCATCGTCGTTTTTAATTGATTAAGAGATTGAAGCTCCGAGATACTCGTATTGTACTGTTCGGCAATCTTCCAAAGTGAGTCACCGCTTTTCACCTTGATCGTCTGTGCTTCTGCCGGTGCAGCAATAACAGCTGAACCCGCGATCGCTGAAACTGTGAGTCCGGTTACTACTTTTTTCTTCATAGATGAATCTCCGCCTTTCATAATTTCGTTCAACAAGACTTATGCACTAGTTTTGGGTTTAGCATTTAACGTTCTGCTCCTCTTGCACTATTTTATCTTTATTTCTATTATATTACTCGACATGAAGACGTTGGGCAATAACAAATAGGTTAGAGCAGCAAACTCAAAATGCTAAAACAAAGTCATATCGTTTCTATCGGCTGTTTGCTGTATTTATAAACATTTTTTAAGGAATTTTTAAGTTGACGTTTAGAAATTGGTCAAAACAAGCACTTTGCTAGTTTCATAGTTCTATTCTACATGACAAATTTTTCTGTATCAAATGACTTTTTACTTAATTACCTGTTTTTTCTCCTCGAATGAAAAAGCATCCTTCCTAATGAAGAATGCCGTTCATTTCTTATTTTCCTGTTTTCGGATCTTTCACGGTTAGTGGATATAACACCCCTTCTTTAGCAAACGACATTTTTCCTGTCTCTTCAGATACAACGAGAACAAGCGCATCTGTCATGCCAGAGAGACCGATCGCTGCCCGGTGCCTTGTGCCAAGTGAAGGGCTGACTTTTTTTGAGGTGAGCGGCAGCACATTTGCAGCGGAGACAAGTGTATTTTCTTTTACTAAAAGAGCACCATCATGAAGTGGATTTCCTGGATAGAAAATGCTTTCAATTAATGATGCGCTAATTCTCGCATGAAGGTTTGTCCCTTTTTGAATAAAATCCTCGACCTCATCTCTCCTTTGAATCACAATAAGTGCTCCGTGCTTTTGTTTTGATAAGTTCTCAATTGCTAAAGAAAATTGAGCAAATCCCGGTGTGAATTCTTTCATATATGATTGCAAATAAAACGAGGAAGCCTCTGCATGCATTTCATTAAACTGATCATGCAATGATTCAAGGTCACAAAGAAGACATTGTTCCGTCTGATCAAGCGAATCGACGATTTTCCTTGCATCCATCATGATTTGCATCAAATATTTTTCCATCTCTAATTTAAACATCGCTTCTTCGTTTGTGCGATTAATCATCTGACCACTTCCCTCCTTCTTTGGCTTGTGTCATAAAATAACAAATTGTGCACATTCTATTTGTATGGAGGTGAACTCAATATGACCATTCAGAAAGTCATCCAATATGCTTGCAGCATTTTAGGTGTTGTCAGTCTTTCTTTTATTTATGCCCAAATGTTTAGAAAAACGAAGCCGCCCAAAAAAAATAATCCGACAGAGAATTGATTTTTTTACATAGCATGATATAATTCCTCTCGTTATTTCTGTTCAGAGAGGAACTTAAAATGAGAGAAACGAACAGCATTCGACTAAAGTTGAAACAATTTTTAACCATTTTAATACCGATTTTAATCACACAAGCAGGTCTTTCGCTTATTACGTTTTTAGACACGGTCATGTCTGGAAAGGTGAGTGCAGAAGACCTTGCCGGTGTTGCGATCGGCTCTAGTATTTGGACACCTGTTTATACAGGACTTGCGGGTATATTAATGGCCATTACTCCTATTGTGGCACAGCTAATGGGCGGGGGCCGTAAGCAAGACGTTCCTCGGGCTGTCTTTCAGGCCATTTATTTATCCTTCCTTTTAAGTATCGTTGTATTCGTCGTTGGAGCGAGTAGCATTCCTTTCATATTAGGAGGACTTGGGCTTGAACAATCCGTAGAAGATATTGCCCAGCATTTTCTCAGCTTTCTTGCTTTTGGGATCATCCCGCTTTTTGCTTATTCTGTGATGAGGTCGTTCATTGATGCATTAGGGAAAACACGTGTGACGATGTTCATTACGTTAACAGCACTTCCTATTAACTTTGTTTTGAATTATTTGTTTATTTTTGGTCATTTCGGGTTTCCGAAACTAGGAGGGGCGGGGGCTGGCCTTGCATCAGCGATGACGTATTGGGCCATTTTCATCATGAGTATTTGGATTGTCATCAAAGCAGAACCATTTGCTTCATTTCGTTTGTTTCAAAAACTGCCTCGGTTTAACATCTCCCGTATGGGACAAATCTTGAAGATCGGTCTACCTATTGGGTTTGCTATTTTTTTGAAACAAGCATCTTCGCAGCTGTTACTCTTTTAATGGGCCATTTTGATACAATCACGATTGCAAGTCACCAAGCAGCGATGAACTTTGCTTCTATTTTATATATTTTACCTCTTAGTATTTCAATGGCTTTAACGATCGTCGTTGGTTTTGAAGCCGGTGCCATGCGGTATAAAGATGCACAAATCTATAGCTATATTGGGATTGGAACGGCTATTCTATTCTCATTATGTACAGCAGCACTTATTTTGTTATTTAGACCTGAGATCGCAGGTTTATACACATCTGAATCGGCTGTTTTACAAATGACACAGCACTTTTTGATCTATGCGATCTTTTTCCAACTGTCTGATGCGATTGCTGCTCCGATTCAAGGGGCTCTTCGCGGCTATAAAGATGTGAACTATACCCTGATTGCCGCCTTTGTTTCTTATTGGATCATCGGACTTCCAGTCGGTTACTTGATTGGTACGTATACTTCTTTAGGAGCGTTTGGCTATTGGATTGGGCTCATTGCTGGGCTTGCAGCTGGTGCAATCGTCCTCTTTATCCGTCTCAGACTGATTGAAAAACGTTTACTTCACCTTAAACCGACACAAAAAAGCAGCTGATCTAAGTCAGCTGCCTTTTATTTAGTCATTCCATTGATACGTCCAAAAAATTTCTTCATCGAACCATTTTTGTACGACTGGTTCTTTGTTTTTCAGCTTTTGCTCAAGCTCTCTCAGCATGCCTTCTGTTTGGGTTTTGTGTGCTCTAAGGGCATTTAATTTAATATCTGCTACATCCGTAATATCAATCACAATATCCGCATTTCCTAGCACTTCTTCTCTATTTTTCGTAATGGCCATACAGTATGTGACAGGACGGTCTTCTTTTTTCTTGCGGTAAAGAGCTCGAATGACAGCTTCTCCTGTCGCATCATGATCGGGGTGTACCCCGTGTCCTGGATAAAACGTGACAATAAGTGTCGGCTTGACTTCATCGATAATATTTTCCATCACATCTGCCAAATATTCATCATCTTCAAATTCCAATGTTTTATCCCTGAGGCCAAGCATACGTAAGTCCGTGATATCCATTTCTTTGCACGCGTTGATTAGTTCTTGCTTTCTTAATTCAGGAAGTGTCTCACGGTTGGCATATGTTGGACTGCCCATATTTCTGCCCATTTCCCCAAGTGTCCCGCATGCATACGTTACTGGAATTCCGCGCTTTCTGCTTTGTGCAATGAGACCTGCGACCCCAAAGGATTCATCATCGGGGTGAGGCAGCATCACAAGTACATGTTCTTTCATTACTCGCCACCCTTTCTCCTACACCTGAAATGGTGTTTCACTAATTTGTAATGAGATCGCTAGTTTCCCGTCTGGCAGATGCCCAGCTAATAGCAGGCGGCCTTGTTCATCAAACACATAGTCGGTCAAACCTTCTGCGTAAATCCAGCCATCTTCTGTTTTCATCCCAACACGGTATGGCCCTTGTCCTTTTATTTTCGCTTGTGAATAGATAACTTTCGCATTGCGGATATACGCCACAACCGTCATATTTTGTTCATTCACATGAGCTGAATAAGAACCAGTTGTCGTTTCAAGATGAACGAAGACTGGGCGATTTAAAAACGATTCAAGATGTGCTGTGACATCTTTCGTTTGAATTGGTTTCATGAGTGGTTCCTTCCTTCATTTTGAATTAATTCTCGCAGCTTTTTCGTATGTAAGCTGATCAGCTGTAGTTGATGATCATGCTCAACGGCGCTTTCTAATATTCTCTCCACAGCGAGCACATACTTTTCATGTAATGATTTTCTTGCACGTGGATGAGTGCGTGCATCCAGTAAATCATCACGTATCGCCTCGTTTAAAGAAGATAAATCATCGACATCAAGCTGACGATTTTTCCATAAAGATCGATAAGCGAATACTAGCTCATTGGCTGATGACATGTGATCACCTCTACAGATTTGGTAACAACTTATTATGACATGATCCGCCTTCAAAAAAAAGCAAACTGCTTATTTCCTTAATGAGAATTGGCTGTTTTTTTCATTCGTAGTTGAGAGGTGGTAAATAATAAAATCGCCAACCAAATACATAGGAACGTTACGATTTTCGCTGAGGATAAGTGTTCATGATACACAAATAATCCTAAGAACAGCGTAATTGTCGGAGCAATGTATTGCAAAATGCCAACCTGATAAAGAGGAATTCTTTTTGCGCCTTCAGAAAATAAAAGAAGCGGTACAGCTGTAAAGACTCCTGCAAAAAATAAGAGACCAAGAGATCCGAAGCTGCCCGGCTGCATCGTGACCACAGGTTCTTTTAAGAAGAATAATAAATAGATAAGTGCAGCCGGTGCGAGAAGAAGCGTTTCAATGGTTAAACCAATTGCGCTCGTAAAGCGCATCCTTTTTTTTATCAATCCGTAAAAACCAAAGCTAAAGGCTAATAAGAAAGCAACGACAGGAAATGAGCCATACTGAACCGTTGAAATCATCACACCAGCCGCAGCAATAAGAATCGCGGTTGTTTGTATTTTATTCAGTCGTTCTTTCAAAAAAATGATGCCTAGTAAAACCGATACAAGCGGATTAATATAATACCCTAAACTTGCTTCAAGCATGAGATGATGGTTGACTGCCCAAATGTATACATACCAGTTGACCGAAATTAAAATAGCAGATAAAAGTAATGAGAAAAGTGCTTTTCCATCCATCATAAGTCCTTTCACAGTCTGTATTGCTGGGCGGACTTGCTTTATGTAAAGGAGGATACCACACATAAAAACAAATGACCAAACAATTCTGTGCGCTAAAATTTCGCCTGACGAAATATGCTCCATCAGTTTCCAATATAATGGGAATAGCCCCCATAATGTAAAAGATGCTGCCGTATACAGAACACCTTTTGATTGCTGCTGTTCATTCAATCTAACCATTCCTTTCTAAACCTATCGTATATTATAGCACGCGCACCGATGAATGGGCATATACTAATTCAGGGCATTTAGAAAGGATGATTTGCATGTTTGACTGGAACCGATTATTCCCTTTTCAAAAGCAATTTTCAAAGGAAGCCTTAAAGAATTCAGATCCTAAAGACGTTGAGCAATATGTCAACCAAGTGATGGAAAGTGTATTCGGCTCCAATTATTCTGCTCAGTTTCCCTTTCAGGATCCGCTGTCTCAGCATCAAAGAAAAAGAGAGCCCGACGTCAAAAAAGAGAACGAGCCGAATGTTGAAGTGTTTGAGACAACTGATCACGTGTTTGTGAAAATAGAGCTTGCTCGTCCGAACACAGAAAAAGTGAAAATCAAACATACAGCCAACCTTCTGTTTATTGATCATTTTCCTCAAGAGAATGAACAAAAGAAGATCGTCCTCCCTGCTGCTGTGAAAAGAAAAGGAACGAAAGCTTCGTATCAAGATGGTATTTTGGAGATTATGTTCTTAAAGCATGATGACCCGGGGATTTCTGAAATTGATATTCCATTATAAAAAGCCTGCTTTGATATAGAAGCAGGCTTACTCTTTTCTTAATAATATGGTGGATATGCGCCGCCATATGGGGGTGGAGCAGGCGGTGGTGGTGGCGGGTAATATGGACGGGGATAATTAAAAATCGCGCTTCCTAGAAATCCACCAAGCAGTCCGCCGACTAAAGGAGCGCCAAAACCAAAAAACAAAGGGACTCTAGATTCATACGGCGGAATGCCAGGGGCGCCGCCTCGAAAATACGGAGTATGAGGGTACATGTTTCTCCTCCTTTGTCATGTGCCTAACATCAGCATATTCATCAGGAGTCAAAACGTTTGGGCAAACCTGAAACTAGGCTTGCTCCTTTTTTTCATGAGATCCAGCATACTCCCCTGCCCAGCGCGATACCTCTCCAAACACATCGTTCAATGCATTCCCTTTTTCGGTTAGACAATAGATGACTTTGACAGGTGTCTCAGGCAGTACAGTTCGCGCTATAATTCCTTCTTGCTCCAGCTCTTTTAAACGTTCTGCGAGCATTTTTTGACTGATGGATGGAATAATGTCCGTCAGGTCTTTAAACCGCTTTGGACCATCAAGCAATACATGAATAATGAGACCATTCCACCTTTTGCCAAGAAGTAAAAAAGCTTGCTGAATGTGTGGACATAATTGGAATTCCATATATTTCAGCCTTTCTTTTCATGATTGTTTGACAAACTAACGGTATTCAATTTAAAATGTCACTAGTTACAATAAGTAAGTTTCTCACTTTTTTATTTATTGTACCATACTATTTGCAGAAACGGGAGGAAATATCCATATGGCGATCGATCAAAAAACGATTGAAATTTTAAAAGAAAGAGCTTCAGTAAAAGAGTATGATACATCTCATGAAATGACAAAAGAAGAGTTAACAGAGCTTCTTGATGTCACTACAAAAGCACCATCTGCATGGAACCTTCAGCATTGGCATTTTACTGTTTTCCATAGCGCTGAGTCAAAAGCAAAGTTATTACCAATCGCTTATAACCAAAAGCAAATCTCTCAAGCATCTGCTGTTATTGCTGTATTAGGTGACTTTGAAGCCAATAAAAATGGCGAAAAAATCTACAGTGAGCTAGCAGAACAAGGGTTCATTACAGAAGACATTAAAGAAACACTCATGACTCAAATCAATGGTGCTTACCAAAGCGAGCAGTATGCACGTGAAGCAGCCTATTCAAATGCTTCATTAGCTGCTATGCAATTAATGATTGCTGCTAAAGCAATGGGATATGATACATGCGCAATGGGTGGTTTCAGCAAAGAAGCTTACATCAAAGAATTCAATGTGAGCGGCCGCTACGAACCTGTCATGCTGATTTCTGTCGGTAAACCAGCGAAAGAAGCTCATAAAAGCAATCGTTTCGACATCGAAGAAGTATCTGATTTCCTATAAAAATCGCAGAGCCCCAGCCTTACTGGGGCTTTTTTATTTACTTTAAATATTATTCCCCCATACTTATTTTCAACTATCCTCTTTTTCAGTCCTTACTCTTCTCTCTTTTTTATAATGAAAGCGTTATATTAGTATGATATTCGTGAAAATGATTGTTTTTTCTGAAAATGGCCTTGTGATCTAATCTGACAACTGCTATTATTATGAAATTACAAAATATTCAGGAGGAAATCATGAATAAAAAATTAATGCTGGCACTACTTATCGCGATTCCATTCATTGGACAGCTCGCACTGCTTCCCTTTGTGAATCGTATTCATCCATTTGTGATCGGGCTGCCTTTTTTCCACTTCTGGCTCTTACTATGGATTGTTCTCACACCAATTTGCACATTTATCATTTACAGAATGCAACATTCAAATGGAGGAACTGACTGATGCAAGGAAATTTAACAGCTTTATTGATTACTGCAAGTATTATTTTCATCGTCGTGGTCATCGGATTTGCCGCTGGTCGTGACAAATCTTCAAGACAGACGGTAGAAGAATGGTCTGTCGGCGGGAGAAAATTCGGTGGACTTCTCGTCTGGTTCCTTATTGGGGCAGATTTATATACAGCCTATACCTTTTTAGGGTTAACAAGTACAGCTTATACAGCTGGAAGTGTCGCTTTTTTCGCCATCCCGTATTCGGTTCTTGCTTATTTTATTGCTTATTTTTTCTTACCGAAACTCTGGACAGTTGCGAAAAATCACAAGCTCACAACCCTTGCTGATTATGCACGTGAACGATTTGACAGCAAGCTGTTATCCAGTTTGATTGCCATTGTTGGTGTACTTATGCTCATACCTTATATTTGTCTTCAGCTGAGCGGAATTCAAGATACGTTAACTGTCGCTGGAACTAACTATATTAACGTGAATGCAGTTGTTATTATTTCATTTATTTTAGTCGCGCTTTATACGTTTTTCAGCGGTATTAAAGGCCCTACATACACAGCCATTATTAAGGATATTCTTGTTTGGGTGATCATGCTTTTTATGGTGGTTTCTCTGCCAATCATTCATTTTAACGGCTGGACACCTATGATGAATACGCTAGCTAAGGAAGCACCGCAGCTACTGACGATACCTGAAGGCGGCCCTAAAGGAATTTTATGGTTTATTACCGCTTCAGGCGTTTCTGCACTCGCTTTGTTTATGTGGGCACATGCGGCAACTGGGGTATTTACAGCCAAAAGCGCAGATGCCATCCGTAAAAACAGCATGTTTTTACCACTTTATAACATTGTATTGATTTTGGTCATTTTCCTTGGGTTTATTGCCTTTTTAGTCTTACCAGAAGATACAAATCCAAGATTTGCTCTTCTTCATTTGATTCAAACGTCATATGGAGGCGTGATGCAGGGACTTGCCTATTCAACGATCGCACTTGCTTCTCTCATTCCATGTTCCATCATGGCCATTGGTGCGTCGAATTTATTTGCGAATAATTTATACCGTGACTTGATTCATCCGAATGTATCTCCCAAACGATTAACCATCATTACACGTTCGATGGTATTTATCGTCATCGGGCTTGCTCTTTTATTCGGTATGCTGTTCCCGACTGCACTTGTAACGCTTCAGCTGATCGGTGTTTCAGGAATGGTTCAAATTTTCCCAGCGATCGCAATCAGCTTATTCTGGAAAAAACAATCTAGAGAAGCAACCATTGCAGGACTGATCGCCGGAATCATCGTTACCTTTACAGCCAATATCTCACAAGTTACGTTCGGCCTTTATGAAGGCTTTCTCGGTTTACTAGCAAACGTTCTTGTCATCTTGATATTGAATCCATTCTTCCAAAAGAATGTCACATCCAATTCCGTCACAAATGATCTGTTTGAAAAGGTGGATAAAAAAGCGGCAACGATCGCAAATGAAGCGTAGGCACAAGAAAAGCAGTCCCCTGATGAGGACTGCTCAGCGTGTAGACAAACCCTCGCATTCGGTGTCAG
>NZ_NKHG01000028.1 GCF_002744245.1 Bacillus pumilus
CAGTCCCGCGGAGAGAGGCTCTTTTTTGTATATTTACATGGCACGGTGTAATGCTTTCTGTACCTTTCGTTCGCACCTTATGTTGTATTGCTTCTTATGAAGTTTATCCGTTTTAAACTGACCAATTACCCGGCGAACACCTTTGTCATAAATGATGAGCTCCCTGCATGTTTGATCATTTAACAACGCTTGAAACCAGCTATATTTCTTAAGCTGTGCTGCGTTTCTTGAGATATCCTCTTCATCTACCTGTAAAAAAGGAATGTACGCAGCAAGGGAAAGATGTCTAAAATGAATCCCACATTCACTCCTCCTTCATATGATATGTTACGCATAAAAAGAGAAAAGGTTTCATGAAAAGAGATCTAAAAGCAATCCCAGTACATAAACCATTCTTTCGTTTCTTTGTCGTAATAGAAATACATGGTGCCGTCAAAGAAGTAATCTGTCGCTTTATCACTTTCATTCACTTCGAATAAATCGACATATGACCAAGCTTCCTCCCAGCATGGATAATCTATTTTTCTGCTTCGTTCCAATGGATTTGAAAGGGTTTGAGTCCTTCGACTTCTCGGGTGCCTCACATATCTGAATCGTCTTGTTCCTGCCAGTCATTTGCTAGTTCAAGCAGCTTATTTGCCGCAAATAATTTGATAGAAGAATCCCATTTGTCTTGCTCGTGTATGAGCCGTCTAGCGGTTTGAATACAGTCGTTTATTTCTTTATCTTCTCCAAGGTTGAAGTAGAGAAGGCATTTTTGATTGCCCCATTGGACAGCCGTTTCAAATAAGTCGAGTCCTTTCACTAATTCAAATGTGCCTAGTTTTTCATCGCGATAAAAGACAGGTTTTTGTGCTTCTTCTACTATGTCCTGAGGCTCTCTATCCTCTGTATCTCGATCAATAAGTGATACCAGCATCAATTCGCCTTCGTCTTTTCGGTTGTCAAATGGCCATTTTCCTTCCATGCAATCAGTGGAATCGAAGCGGTCCAAAGAGATTCTTTATCTGCGCCTACTCCAGAAGGTCCTGTGACGGCAATAATGTCTATTATTTCTTTTGAAAAGCTCTCTTCAAATGCGTTAATTTGTTGGTTTTTTTGCATGGTATATCCTTCTGCCTGAGTTGTTTTTTGTGAACATAAGAATGATTACACCAAAATCTATATCTTTATCAGACCGTACATTGATAAAAGAAATCAAGTTTTTTTGCTTAAAACTGTTTTTAGATTTGCAGAAGGGGAGAGGATACATGGATTGCTGGAGGTTGAGTCACAATAAAGAAGAAATTAAGATAATAAGGATCAAATTTTGTATAAAATTGGATAATTAAGTCGAAAAGCCTAGGTTATTTTTCCTTTTCTTTATAATTACTTTGACACGATTAGATGAAAAAAGTAAAGTAATAATGAGTGATTTACAAACCCTTCTTCATCCACTAAAACATGAAGTGTGTGTAAATTTAATGTGATTGGATATTTTCCCTTTTATTTACTCGTATTTTTTTTGAAACTTATGCTGCTTCTCATACGTTATATTAAAGGAGCATCTTGATCCGCCGGAAACAGAGCATTGGAATGCTTTGCGAAGAAGATTTACATTTACATTTGCAAAATGAATGTAAATTTTTTATGATTTCATGTATATCAATTTGTTAATAAGAAAGAAGAGGTTTTATGAAAAAAATATTTGCGAACAAATATAGCTTTTTTGTATTGGCTGTCCTTTTATTCTGGGCAAAATCGTATACAGCCTACAAGATGGACTTTAATTTAGGAGTAAAAGGTTCTTTTCAAGAGGGACTTCTCTTATTAAATCCATTTAGTTCAGCCATTGTGTTTTTGGGACTTGCTCTCTTTTTAAAGGGGCGTAAATCGGCCATTGTTTTAATTGTGATTGATATTATTATGACCGCACTTTTATATGCGAATGTAGCGTACTACCGTTTCTTTGATGACTTTTTGACTTTCTCAACAATGAAACAAGCAGGCAATCTTGGGGGAGGCATGACTGGCGGTGTGTTATCGAGCATTAAGCCGCATGATCTTTTGTACTTCCTTGATATCATCATCTTGATTGCCATTGTGATTTGGAGACCGGAAGTGAAGAAATTCCAAATGAAAAAGACGTTTGCACTGCTTATTGTGGCCGCTGGTGTTGGGTTGTTCTTTGTCAATCTGCATTTAGCTGAAAAGGATCGTCCAGAATTATTAACGAGAACATTTGATCATAAGTATGTTGTCAAATATTTAGGTGTTTATAATTATACGATTTATGACGGGGTACAATCAGCGCAAAACGCAACGCAGGTCGCAAATGCGAGCAGTGAAGATTTAACTGATGTCGTGAACTATACAGCTTCTCACTATGCGAAGCCAAATGCAGAGTATTTTGGCAAAGCGAAAGGTAAAAACATCATTAAAATCCATTTAGAGAGTTTCCAGTCGTTTTTAATTGATTACAAACTAAATGGAGAAGAAGTTACGCCGTTTTTAAACAAACTGGCTCATGGAAAAGATGATTTTACGTATTTCGATAACTTCTTCCATCAGACAGGTCAAGGAAAGACAGCGGATGCTGAGCTGATGATGGATAATAGTATGTTTGGCTTGCCGGAGGGTGCAGCGTTTGTGACAAAAGGTGAAAATACCTACCAATCACTTCCTGCCATTTTAAATCAAAAGGCAGATTATACTAGTGCAGTGCTTCACGGGGATTATAAATCTTTCTGGAACCGTGACACGATTTATAAGCATATGGGAATTGATAAATTCTTCGATGCCTCTTATTACAATATGGATGAAGAAAATCTTGTGAATATGGGGCTGAAGGATAAGCCGTTCTTTAAAGAGTCAATCCCAATGTTAGAATCATTGAAAAAACCATTTTATGCACACTTAATGACACTGACAAATCACTATCCATTTAATTTAGATGAGAAAGATGCTACTATTCCAAAAGCAACAACTGGCGATAAAACAGTGGATAATTACTTCCAGACAGCAAGATATTTAGATGAGTCATTAGAGCAATTCTTTAAGGATTTGAAAAAATCAGGTCTGTATAAAGACTCAGTTATTTTATTATACGGTGACCATAACGGTATTTCTGAGAACCATAACCGTGCAATGAGTGAAATCCAAGGAAAAGAAATTACACCGTATCAAAATGCACAAAATCAGCGTGTACCGCTGATGATTCGTATTCCTGGTAAACAGGGCGGCGTGAATCATACGTATGGCGGTGAGGTAGACGTGATGCCAACGCTTCTCCACTTACAAGGGATCGATTCAAATGAGTACGTGAATTTTGGGACAGATCTATTTTCTAAAAAACATGATCAAACAGTTGCATTCCGTAACGGAAACTATGTGACACCAAAATACACACTTGTAGATAATACTGTCTACGACACGAAAACGGGTAAAGTGATGAACCAAAATAAAAAGACAGAGGCGATCAAAGCCCGTGTGGATAATCAGTTAAGCCTTTCAGATAAAGTGCTCTACAGGGATCTTCTTCGATTCCATAAGCTATCTGATTTTAAACCAGTGAATCCATCTGATTATTTCTATGGTAAAACAGACAAAGAGCAAGAAGCGGATTCTTCTGCTAAGTAACTGAGTTTTGGGCAAGCACAGAAAGGTGCTTGCCTTTTTCTCTCTCACCGCTTGATTTGTTGGCAAAATATGTTTATATTTAGGAAGAACAAGCGTGACCGTCAGTAAGTAGCTGACGAAACTCATTTCGTCCTAGGGGATTTCAGGAGGAGCTTATGACAACAAATACAAAAACACAAAAAAAGAAATCAGAATTATGGGGCTGGATCAAAGCCATTTTAATTGCATTCATTGCTGTTTTTATCATTCGTAATTTTTTATTTGCGCCGTATATTGTCAAAGGGTCTTCTATGGACCCGACATTGCATAATACAGAGCGGGTCTTTGTGAATAAAACCGTCGATTATTTCGGTGATTATAAACGAGGACAGATCATTGTACTTGATGGTGAAGACCGCAGTACTCATTACGTGAAGCGATTGATTGGTTTACCAGGTGATAAAATTGAAATGAAAAATGACCAGCTGTACGTCAATGATCAAAAAGTGGCGGAGCCTTATTTAGCGTCAAACAAAAAGAAAGCAGCCGCAGATGGTACCTTGCTGACGCCTGATTTTGGTCCTCTTACAGTCCCGAAAGGAAAGTACTTTGTCATGGGTGACAATCGCCAGAATTCAATGGACAGCCGCAACGGTCTAGGTCTTTTTACAAAAAGTGATATTCAAGGGACAACATCATTTGTGTTTTATCCTTTCCAAGATATTCGGTTACTTAATCATTAAGAAAAAAGCAAGCACACAGCTGTGTGCTTGCTTTTTTCTATTTCATTACGACTGGCTTTTTGTGATTGCCTGCTCAAGATCTGCAAGGATGTCTTCAATCGCTTCT
The DNA here is from genome assembly GCF_002744245.1 of Bacillus pumilus. Classification (GTDB taxonomy): domain Bacteria; phylum Bacillota; class Bacilli; order Bacillales; family Bacillaceae; genus Bacillus; species Bacillus pumilus_M. The sequence continues at coordinate 4,447 of NZ_NKHG01000028.1, forward strand.
GTTCCAACAGATAAACGAATGAGTTCTGGTGTGACGCCTGTCGCTTTTTGCTCTGCTTCACTTAATTGTTGATGTGTTGTGCTGGCAGGATGAATGATTAATGACTTGGAATCGCCCACGTTTGCGAGATGTGAGAAAAGCTGCACGGAATCAATGAGTTTTTTACCTGCTTCTCGTCCACCTTTGATACCGAACGTGAGGATCGCACCTTGTCCTTTTGGTAAATATTTTTGAGCAAGATCATAGGATTCATGTCCTTCAAGACCTGGATAGCTCACCCACTCAACAAGAGGGTGAGCCTGTAAAAATTCCGCTGTTTTTAACGCATTTTCACTATGCCGCTTGAGACGAAGATGCAATGTTTCTAAGCCTTGCAGAAGTAAAAATGAGTTGAAAGGTGAGAGTGAAGCCCCTAAATCACGCAAGAGCTGTACGCGTGCTTTTGTGATATAAGCCGCTTCTCCAATCGCTTCAGTAAATGTTAGGCCGTGATAACTTGGATCTGGTTCAGTCAGCCCTTTGAATTTATCACTGTCAGCCCAAGGAAATTGACCACTATCGACAATGACCCCGCCAATTGATGTACCGTGACCGCCAATGAATTTCGTAGCTGAGTGAACGACAATATCTGCGCCAAACTCGATCGGTCTTAATAAATAGGGACTGGCCAGCGTATTGTCCACAATGAGCGGGATATGGTGTTTGTGTGCAATAGCTGAGATGGCTTCAATATGTAGAATGTCGCCTTTTGGATTCCCAATGCTTTCAGCATATACTGCCTTCGTTTTGTCTGTAATGGCTGCTTCGAGTTCTTCAAGATTTGCCGAATTGACAAATTTTACTGTAATCCCAAGCTTTTTTAATGTATGGGCAAACAAATTGTATGTGCCTCCATAAAGACTGCTGGAGGATACAATTTCGTCACCAGCTTCTGCAATATTTAAAATAGAATAGGTAGTGGCTGCTTGTCCAGAAGAGACAGCAAGTGCACCAATTCCACCTTCAAGCTCAGTGATCCGTTTTTCAAATACGTCGTTTGTAGGGTTCATAATACGTGAATAAATATTTCCTGGTTCTTGAAGTCCAAATAAATTCGCAGCATGCTCACTATCTCTAAAACCGAAAGAGCTTGTTTGATAAATAGGCACGGCTCGTGAATAGGTCGCTGAATCAAGTTCCTGACCTGCGTGAATAGCCTTTGTTTCTAAACGAAAATGAAGTTCTTCTGACATGTGTGTATCCTCCTTTTGTTAGATAAAACCAACTATTTTGATAAGAAATATTTAATAAGACTATAAATCTTGTTTCATTCCCGGTCAATCATTTTTTAGATAAATCTGAAAAAACAATAAATATAGTTGGATGGTGGAAATAGAGTGTATGAGCATGTGTATACTGAAAACATAGAATCGCTGATCGGTCAACCGAAGGCTCTATCACTACAAAAATGGGTGATGGGCCTTTTTTATGTTGAAACAAACCATTCGAGTGCTTGAAGACATGAAGATCATTGGAGGCCTTGAGACAGATGATGATGAAAAGCTTGAGATAGGAGAAAGACACATCACAAAACCAGATCAGAATTTGAGAAAACAGATGAGTTGTTGCTGACTGATGGACCAGATCACATGAAAAAGAAACAAAGGATCACTCTCTTTTTGATTCTAGCAAGGTGTGATCAAGCAGCGGTTGGTTTTAAAAACAATGGAAAAGAGATTCAGCAAAGTTTAAACCCATTGCTTGTAGCAAAGGAAAAGCGTTTGACCAATCATTTGAAAAAGAAGGCGTGATAGTAAAGTGGGAATTTTCAAAGCGCTCTTCTCCAAATTGAAGGGGTTGCTGCTAATCAATTAGATTTTTCATAGGAAGAAAAGAAGGATAGAAGGTAAGGGCTTTTTTCCCAATGAACTTTCTTGTATATACATATTTTGAGTGACAAGAGAAGAAGGAAAATATGCTCACTCTTTTGTTGGAATTATCAGTAAATATTTCATAATTGGTGTGATAACGACATGAAATTAGGACTTTTATATCTGATATATCGGGGGAATTCTTTCTACCTCACAAAAAAGAAAGAATATATAGAGGAGATGATGAAAAAGGACTATTTCAAAAAAAGATGGTTTGTTTGACATTATTTGGGTTTGTTAGTTCTAATGGAGTGATGAAATCTAGTGAAAAAGAGAGGGTTCATACAGTTAAAAGTAAATAATTGAATAAAAAGTCACATTTTATCCAAAGGTGTGTTCGGTCAAAAATGGGATCTTCTGTTGATGTTTGGAGTGTGACGCCTATGATACGATCATCATAAGCTGGGAGGTGAAAAGTATGACTTATGCAGCGCCGCAAGTTGACTATACCACTATGGAACCTGCTATTATGGACCAAGCTTGGTTCTTAGTATTTGTTGCAGTCCTTCTGGGATTGGGAGCAACAGTTGTTCTAGGAGCAGCAGTTTGGTGTTTAGCAAACGGCAAGGGTAGCTTTACAGGAGCCGTTCAGTGGGAAAGTGGCTTAAAAGTCAAAATTGAATGTAAGTAGCTATACTTAGGATTCATCTTTTTACTTCTAAGATATGACACCAGGGCTAAACCGTCTGTGGCGGGCGGTTTAGCCTGATCTGTTTTTAAAGAATATGCAGACACTTGGAGGTTATATGTTTACGATCGAGAATTTAACTAAGACGTATAAAAATAATGTGACTGCTGTCAATGACTTTCATTTAAAGATCGCCCCTCATCAAATTGTTGCTGTTGCTGGTCCAAATGGATCTGGTAAAACAACGATGATTAACTGTATACTCGGGATCATTAAGCATACAGAAGGAACGATTCACATAAAGGATGTGACAAATGATGATCCATCCTTTAAAAAACAAGCAGCCTATGTTCCGGATGATCTGCTGCTCCCTGAAGCATTGACTGGTGCTGAATATTTAGATTTTGTTTCCTCTATGTATGAATGTAAAACAAATCATAGAAGAAATCAACTAATTGAATTGTTTGATATGGACTCAGCTTTATCAAGACCGATCGAAACATATTCACATGGTATGAAAAAAAAGACACAGCTGATTGCCGCTTTTATGCTTGATAGTCAATTGGTGATCATGGATGAGCCCTTTAGAGGACTTGATATTGAAGCGGTTATAAACACAAAAAAACTCATGAAGCGTTATGCCGAGCAACATGGTGCGATCTTGCTTTCAACGCATGATATGCTTTCAGCGGAAGAGCTGTGCCACAAAATTGCCATTATTTCTAAGGGAAATAAAATGGATGAAGGAACAGTTTCAGCCTTAAAAGAGAAGTATCAATCTAGCACACTGGAACAAGTGTTTCTGAAAGCTTCAATGTTAAGTGATAGGGGTGCACATTTTGATGAAATCATTAATCATTTCTAAAATGATGCTTAAAATGTGGCAGCAGGAGATGTATAAGCTCTTTGATACTCAAACGAAGCGAATCATTGTGGTCTTATTCTTTTTGTTTGCAGTCACAATGGGGGCCATCATTGGATACAGTTTTACAGGTGTCTTTATGAAGGCTTTCTTAAATGGAGATGAACGTTCACTTGGACTGTTGGTTGTATCAATGGCGATCAATGCATCCATTTTTACAAGCCTGTTGTTTGTTCTGATCAAGGTCAGAACGCCCGAACAGGATCGATTTTCTATGCAGCTCAGCTGGTTTCCACTTTCGACCTTTCAGAAAAGCCTTGGATACTTCATTCCGATGGTGACAGTGGTGGCAGGGCTCGTTTTATTCTTTATCGGCATCTTGCTTTTACCTAATTTTATTGCCCAAGGAATCGGTATTTTCTTTATCCTTACTTTTTTCTTGATGGTGCTTTTGCAATCGCTGTTTGTCCTAACACTTTTGCAGTTCATTTACAACATAACCTATTTGCTCGTTCTAAAATTAAAATTACCGTTGCAAAAATTTGCAGCGATATTTGTTTTATTGGCGCTAGTTGTTGCGTATGGAATGACGCATTTTGACATCAGCAAAATTCAGCAATCATATATCCAGTTTGATTATCATTTGATGTATTTTACAGCCCCATTTTTCCTTGCAGCACAAGGGATGTCTCCTCAAGGAGTGAATTATGGGATCTTGATTCTGTTCATCCTATTATCTGCAGGCGGCGCGTTTCTTTCTCTTGCTCTTATGCCGATTATGGCAGAGAAAAAAGCGTTAACTTTTTTAAACAAATTACCATTCTCGTCTTCAAAAAAGTGGTCACTCATTGTAAAGGAAATCAAATCACAGGTGAGAAATGAAGAAAACATTTTAAACTTTCTCATTCTCCTTATCGTGATCTTATTTGTCCGCTATCAGTTTGCCTTCCGCTTTGAAGGAGAAGCCTTTTTTGTTCTATGTGCTCTAGCTGGATTAACAGCCTTTAATTCATTTGGCAATGATAAGCGAATGCTAGGGATGTATAAAACATTTGGTCTAAGGTCGTGGGAAGTGGCTCTGTATAAGTTTATCGGACTTCTGCTCGTTGGCGTGATGCAAATTGCTTTATTCATGCTCACAACACTGACGCTCCCTGATCAGATTTTGAACGTATTGATCGGTGCTGCTGTCTTGTGTAATGCAACTGCTCTCTTTTATGTCGTGGGTATTTTACTGCCCCTTGATCGAAATAATCCATACACAGGCATTTTTTCGTTTGGAGCGCTTATTTTAATCATGATCCCAATTGTATTTATTGGAAACTACGTCATAGGGGAGTCAAGCCAAATGCTTCAGTGGCTGCTTGTGGCAGGATTTGAAGGTCTGCTCATCTTTGCCATATACAAAGGTTTTTCATGGAGGTATTCACATGATTCAACTTCTTAACAGTAAGCTAAAGATCGAGCGGGTACCGGCTCTTGCGCCTTATGTGAGCTTACAAAAAAGGCATCTGACTGATACGCAGTATGGAAGCACACTCCCGATTAATGAGAGTGCATATCATATGTTAACAAAAGTTGACGGCAAGAGGACAGAAGCGAATATAACGGCAGAGCTCGCCGATTTGTTTCAGGTCGATGAGTCTGTGATTGCCCGTGATTTCTATCAACTCATGATGAGTCTGAATCAGCATCATTTGCTGTCTATTCATTATCAATCGCCATATCGGGTGGTCACAGCCTGCTGTCAATTTTTTAAGCAGTATCAAGTAAAGATGAAGGAGCGGTTTGATTGCACGGGGCATTCATTCCTTCAAATATTTAGGACGGCTTTGATGATGGTGACGCGCAAAATCATCTTTTTCTGGATGCTCTTTATGATCATGGCAGGAATCGCCTTTTTATTCATTCCAGATCCATCGATTGCAGCCATCGCGATTTATTTCACCATTATTTATTTTGGATTAATTACTGGGACCGCCTTGCATGAGGCGGCACATGGATATGCACATCGGAAGTTTGCGGGACGGGATGGCCCCCAAGGCTTTTTTGCGAGTGATATGATGTCCGTGAAGTTTGTGAGACCCGTATTAGATCCATTTCAGAAAAAGCAGGTGTGGATTACGCTACTTGGACCACTACTGCCAGGTGTGATCGGAGCAGCAGGAGTCGTTGTGACCGTTTTATTTCTGAAAGAGAATCCGATCTCAACAGGTTTTTTCATTTTTTCAATTACGTATTTTATTCAATTACTCTACCTTCTTCCGTTTATGGGAGATGGTAAGTCCATTATGAAGCAGTTATTGCTTGGTGGAATGGGAGGACAACGATCATGAACGTTCAGGCAATGAAACAAGGCGCTATTGTTGGTGGTTTTCTAGGGTTCTTAGGCTTTCCGATGCTGACAATTGGTGTATTGTTCTATCATTTATTTCAATCAAAAACAAATGACGAATTGTTATTTAACAGTCTTGCTTTTGAGATGGAAGGTTCGTCAGCGTTTACGTTCCAAATCAAACCAAACTTTTTTATTTATATGGTTGTGATTTTTGCCGTAAGTTTTCTCATTGTGGCATTGCTATCGGCAATGAAACAGAAAAAAGCGAAAGGTTAGGAGAATTCTCCTGATCTTTTTTTGTATATTCAACCAAATTTTAATATAATGTAGAACGAAAGCATCAAAGAGGATATCAATGATTAAGAAATCGAGCATTCTTTTATTCACAGTTCTTCTACTAGCAGGATTCGGTGAGCAGGCAGAAGAAACAACAAAGACAGTGAAGAATAAGAGTATCACTTTTATCGGAAGTCATTACAAAAATGGTCGCTTAGTTGATAAGGAAGCATCATCTGCCACCTTTACCTTACATCAGGATGGAAGCCATCAAACGATGCATGTGCTCTTTCAATTAAATCATCAGAAAGATATATACGAATCACAATTTAGTATATGGTCAGACAAAAAGAATGATGGATTGACGAAAGCAACTTCAAGTTTTCCCTTCAAAGTAGATGATTATGTTTTTTCTGCACAATCTGAATCTGTCAAAGTGTTTATGTACTGCTAGACAAATAACTATCGTAATATATATGGAGAATATGAAGTTTTTTGACGAAAAATCTTCATATTCTCTTGACGAATTGTTAAGAAAGTTGTAACATAATAAAAGTCAACGCAATGACGTTGGCTTTCAAAGATTGATGCGGGTGTAGTTTAGTGGTAAAACCTCAGCCTTCCAAGCTGATGTCGTGAGTTCGATTCTCATCACCCGCTCCAATACATAATTTTGTTTATAACGCAGTATTTCGTTTCATAGATAAACGAAGTGTTGCGTTTTTTTATTATGTCAGTATAATGTGAAAAAGCACTGTCAGACTACAGTGCTTTTTCAATGAGTTCATATTTGCTTTCTCCACCATGTATTTGTACAAACATCTTCGTCAAGGATTGTATAAGATCTTCGCTCTTTTCCCGGGAAATAGATGGCGGGAAGAGGATGATTTGTAGGATGTTCTTTGTATCTTGAGAAATTTGTGCTTTACTTGTTTGAGAAAATAACCCTTTAAGCCCTTCACCGTCCTGCCATTCGATGTGACCAGAACGATTCTTTGACAGCAAAAATGGCTCTATGAGACGATCAGCATCTAGTGTAAGGATGGGTAAGAAATATTTTAATGAGAAAAATATCGACAAATCCTGTACGGAATTGGTCGAGTCCATAAATTGTTCCTTTTGAATATGAGAAAGAAGTGGAAGGAAAGGGACGTCTTCTAAAAGGTCAGTCCATTCTTTGATTGCTGATACTTCTTCTAATGCTTTATCTTCGTATTCAAAAAACAAAGATTCTTGAAATAGGCGTAATCGACCTTTTAACATTTGAGGCGATTTACCGACTTCAATCTGTGAATATTCAATTTGTCCAACATGAATAGACGGGCTTTGGGATTGAGATATTTCCATATGTATCTTCACAGTGACTCACTCCAATCGGTCATGATACACTCGTATTATACTGAAAACAACAGAAGAAACAAAGAAAGGAGGTTTGCAAGGTGATTCATGTTGGAGAATTAAAAGAAGAATTGATTCAATATGCGAAAGAAATTGGTGTCGATAAAATTCGATTTGCAAGTGCTGATACATTTGATTCACTAAAGGACCGCCTCATCTTACATGAATCGTTAGGGTATTTGTCTGGCTTTGAAGAGCCTGATATTGAAAAAAGAACAAACCCCGCTTTGCTGCTTCCAAAGGCTAAATCAATTGTTGCAATAGCGCTCGCTTATCCTTCCAAAATGAAAGATGCTCCTCGAAGCACAAAGGATGCGAGAAGAGGTATCTTTTGCAGGGCGTCATGGGGAACGGATTATCACATCGTACTGAAAAAAAAGCTTGATATGCTCGAGGAATTTTTGCGAAGCAAACATGAAGATATACGAACGAAATCAATGGTGGATACAGGTGAACTGTCTGATCGTGCTGTAGCAGAACGTGCTGGCATTGGCTTTAGTGCAAAGAACTGCATGATTATTACACCTGAGTTCGGATCTTATGTGTACTTGGCTGAAATGATCACAAATGTCCCATTTGAACCGGATGAGAAAATGGAAGACCAGTGCGGGACATGCAATAAATGTGTGGATTCGTGTCCAACAGGTGCCCTAGTAAATCCAGGGCAGCTTAATTCTCAAAGGTGTATTTCGTTTTTAACTCAGACAAAAGGGTTTTTGCCTGACGAATTTCGTTCGAAAATAGGGAATCGATTGTATGGGTGTGATACGTGCCAAACGGTCTGCCCAATTAATAAAGGAAAAGACTTTCATCTGCATCCTGAAATGGAGCCGGACCCTGAGATTGTAAAGCCGCTTTTAAAGCCGCTGCTTACGATCAGTAATCGTGAGTTTAAGGAAAAGTACGGTCATGTTTCTGGATCATGGCGAGGGAAAAAGCCTATTCAGCGAAATGCGATTTTGGCACTCGCTCATTTCAAAGACACATCTGCCTTACCAGATTTGATTGAATTGATGCACAAAGATCCAAGGCCGGTCATTCGAGGAACGGCCGCTTGGGCTATTGGCAAAATTGGCGATCAGCAGCAGCTTACAGAATTGGAAAAAGCCCTTGAGCGGGAAAGTGATGAAGAAGCGAAACAAGAGATTGTAAAAGGGATTGAGTTCTTACAGACACCTTTAAATACTAAATAACATCCCCATGAACATAGAATGAACCAAACAGAGTTTTTAAAAAAAGTTTGGTGGTGTCTGTGTGAAACAATTATTAGGGCAAACGTTAGAAGATAGGCTGGAGTATTTATTAAATGGCAGTGCGATCAAACAGCCGCAGCTCATGTCTGATGTGGAAGCAGTAGAACGAAAAAAAGAGCTTTTCGCTAGAAGACAGGTTGAGATTGTAAAGGCGAAAGCAAAAGCAAAGCTTCTGCATTCAGCGATTCAGGATGATGGAGCTCAGCATGTGCAATATCTTGCTCATCTCACTTATGTCTGTAAGGATGTAGACGATTCTTTTTATTTAGAGGAACAGGTTGAAAAAAGAGAAGCGTTTCTTTATAACGACATTCTTGTGAAAGATCAAATGATGCAGGAAAAATGGCAGAAGGAAGATGAGGTGGAGAAACGCTTCCAAAATGAGGAGCAATTTGGAAGAGCCTTTCACTATGATCGTCGAGCAGCCGTGCAATACGCGGAGACGTACTGGAATAAACGGAATCCAGCCTATAAAAATTTTGAAGATAACTGTACAAATTTTATTTCACAATGCTTGAAAGCAGGGAATGCGCCGACGAGAGGATATCCGAATCGCGGTTCTGGCTGGTGGGTGCGTCCACATACGTGGAGCTACAGCTGGACGGTCGCTCATTCGATGAAAAACTATTTAGCGAATTCTAAGGCAGGTTTAAGAGCGAAGAAGGTCAAAGAGGCACAGGAGCTTCAAATTGGTGATGTCATTTGCTACGATTTTGAAGGTGATGGAAGGTATAATCATACAACCATTGTCGTTGATCATGATAAAGGCGGAATGCCACTTGTCAATGCACAGACGTATGACTGCCGTATGCGTTATTGGTCATATGAGGATTCGACAGCCTATACACCAGCTATTCGTTATACGTTTTTTCACATTTTGGACGATGCCGCGAAGGGTAGTTAATGGTATAATGTTGAGCGGAAAAGAAAATTAGAGGTGAACTTTTTTGGGACTTCATGTTGTTTTATATCAACCAGAGATTCCAGCTAATACTGGAAATATTGCGCGTACATGTGCAGCAACAAATACAACACTCCATTTGATTCGTCCGCTTGGTTTTTCGACAGATGACAAAATGCTGAAGCGTGCAGGACTTGATTATTGGAAATATGCCAATGTCGTCTATCATGATTCATTGGATGAATTGTTTGGGGCTCATCCGAAAGGACAATTTTTCTATATCACAAAATTTGGTCAAAAGCCTCATACAACGTTTGATTACTCTCAGTTAGACGAAGACTATTTTTTCGTCTTTGGCAGGGAGACGAGTGGATTGCCGAAAGATTTGATTGAACGAAATATGGACCGTTGTCTTCGTTTGCCGATGACAGAACATGTTCGCTCACTTAATCTCTCGAATACGGCGGCTATCCTTGTTTATGAGGCGCTTCGCCAGCAGCAATATCGAGATCTCATATAAGATCATGATAAAAGCCGAGATACGCATCTCGGCTTTTATTTATGTGATATAAGAAACAGAAAGATGAAAAATATGACTAATTAATCCTTTTTTTGACATGTTAAAAAATAGGTAGTATGATAGATTGTGATCATGTTTTCAAAAATGATGAATCCATTAGGAGGAATAATGAGATGAAAAAGCTACTGATCACTAGTGCCATTAGCTCAGCTGTTTTGATGGGAGCCATTCCAGTCAGTATTCCAGGTCTCTCTCAGACGCAGGAAATAGAAGCAGCACAATTATCTAAAGGAATTGGCGGGCGTACTTATATCAATCGTAATGGATCTATACTGGCCGAATGATCACAGAAATTCAAAACTCAAACATTGGCTCTGTGACCAAGTGGAAATTACTTTCGACAGTTGCAGTGACTGACGATATTTATCGGAAAGATATTCGGGCAAACTTCTCTACTCGTTTTACTGATATCACATTAGATCAGCGAGCAGCCACGCCGGTGATCGATACGCAAGACTTTACTTCGGTTCAGGTGTCAGGTAATACAGTGAATATGCAAGTGCTGAAAACAACGAACTAAATGAAAAAAGGATGTTCCGCTGATGGAACATCCTTTTTTTCATTTACCAGGCTTGCCTTCGTAGCCAGCTGTGAAAATGGATACTAAAAACGTAATGATGACGCCCATCATAATGACCGTTCTCATATAAGCTCCCCCTTATCCCTTTGTTCCTTCGCTGCCGGTTTCATATGTTGTGAAGTTCGTCTTGAAAAGCAGAAGAAGAAGATCATTTTTCTCCTGTTTTTCCTTTATTATGAAGGGTTTTGCTGATGGTTGTCAATTCAGTTCAGCAATTCGTCATTTTGAAGAACGAAAGCATGTAATAGGACACCTCCGCATAGATTGTAAAACAGTATCTGGTTTCTAGCTTCAATCTTGAAAGAGGAGGTTCATATGGATATTTTAAAGAAAATTGAACAGCACAGAGAAGAAGAGCAGCGTCTCAAATGGGAAGGCACATTCAGTGATTATTTAGATATTATTAAAGAAAATCCACTTGTCGCTCAATCTGCTCATTCTCGCGTTTATCATATGATTAAAGACAGCGGGATTGAAGAGGAGAATGGGGTCAGAACCTACAAATTTTTTGATCAGGAGCTTTTTGGATTAGAGGAATCACTGGAAAGGCTAGTAGAAGAATATTTTCACCCTGCTGCGAAACGATTAGATGTGCGGAAGCGTATTTTATTGTTGATGGGTCCGGTAAGTGGCGGAAAATCCACGCTAGTGACAAGGCTGAAAAGAGGGCTTGAAGAATATTCACTGACAGATGGTGGCGCAGTCTATGCGATCAAAGGCTGCCCAATGCATGAAGACCCACTTCATTTGATTCCGCAAAATCTGCGGGAGGATTTCTATAGAGAATATGGCATTCGTGTGCAGGGGAATTTGTCGCCTCTGAATATGATGAGACTGGAAGAGGAATATGGCGGCCGAATTGAGGATGTAAGAGTAGAGCGGATTTTCTTCTCAGAGGATAAACGAACCGGTATCGGTACCTTCAGTCCGTCTGATCCGAAATCTCAGGACATTGCCGATTTAACAGGAAGTATCGATTTTTCAACTATTGCTGAATTTGGATCAGAGTCAGATCCTCGTGCGTATCGGTTTGATGGGGAACTCAATAAGGCAAACCGCGGAATGATGGAGTTTCAGGAGATGTTAAAGTGCGATGAGAAATTTCTATGGCATCTTCTTTCATTAACCCAGGAAGGAAATTTTAAGGCAGGCCGTTTTGCCTTGATTAGCGCGGATGAACTGATCGTTGCACATACGAATGAAACCGAGTATCGGTCGTTTATTTCAAATAAGAAAAATGAGGCGCTGCATTCACGAATTATTGTGATGCCGATTCCTTATAATCTAAAGGTGACAGAGGAAGAACGTATTTATCATAAAATGATTTCAGAAAGTGATGTCTCAGATGTTCATATTGCACCGCATACGTTGAAGGTGGCGTCTATGTTCTCCATTTTGACGAGGCTAAAAGAGCCGAAGCGGTCTGATATTGATTTGGTGAAAAAAATGCGTCTGTATGATGGGGAGAGTGTCGAAGGCTTCCAATCTGTTGATATTGAAGAGATGAAAAAGGAATTTCATGACGAGGGAATGAGCGGAATTGACCCGCGGTATGTAATCAACCGAATTTCATCGACCATCATTCGGAAAAATATGGAATCTATCAATGCACTGGATGTCCTTCGTTCCTTAAAAGAGGGGCTCGATCAGCATCCGTCTATCTCGAGCGAAGATCGTGAGCGTTATTTGAATTTCATTTCTGTCGCGCGTAAAGAGTATGACGACATCGCGAAGAAGGAAGTTCAAAAGGCATTTGTGTATTCCTATGAGGAGTCTGCGAAAACGCTTATGGATAATTACTTAGACAATGTCGAAGCTTATTGCAACAAAAACAAGCTGCGTGATCCATTAACTGGTGAAGAAATGAATCCTGATGAAAAGCTCATGCGTTCAATTGAGGAACAGATCGGTATTTCTGAAAACGCCAAAAAGGCATTCCGTGAAGAGATTCTTATTCGAATTTCGGCTTATGCGAGAAAGGGCAAACGCTTTGATTATAATTCCCATGAGAGATTACGAGAGGCAATTCAGAAAAAGCTGTTTGCTGATCTAAAAGATGTGGTGAAAATCACGACCTCGACGAAAACACCAGATGAACAGCAACTGAAAAAGGTAAATGAAGTAGTGGCTAGATTGATTGATGAACATGGTTATAATTCAACAAGTGCAAATGAACTCTTAAAATATGTAGGCAGTCTTCTGAATCGTTAATAAATGAAGGAGGCATTATTGGCGCACACCCGCACCGATAATGTCTTTTTTAGAAATAATCGTCATTTCAATAGCAGGCAGCATAGGATAAAGGAATCGATGGTTTGAAGAATTGTGCAAATAGGTGAGGAGGGGGATGAATGTCCCGGCAAGAAAAAAGTCAGTTTATTGTTTCTCAGGAAGACTGGTCCCTCCATCGAAAAGGTTATGACGACCAGCAGCGTCATCAGAAAAAAGTCAAAGAAGCGATTAAAAACAATTTGCCGGATCTTGTCACAGAGGAAAGTATCATTATGTCTAATGGCAAGGATGTTGTCAAAATTCCGATCCGGTCATTAGATGAATATAAAATTCGGTACAACTATGACAAGAATAAGCATGTGGGTCAAGGGGATGGAGATAGCCAGGTTGGCGATGTTGTCGCACGCGATGGATCAGACAGTAAGCAAGGGCAGGGGAAAGGCGCTGGAGATCAAGCAGGTGAGGATTATTACGAAGCAGAAGTCTCATTAATGGATCTAGAGGAAGCACTGTTTCGTGAACTAGAACTGCCAAACCTTAAACAAAAGGAGCTTGACGACATCATTGTCGAGCAAATTGAGTTCAACGATATTCGCAAAACGGGTTTAACAGGAAATATCCATAAAAAACGAACGATGCTGTCTGCATTTAAACGAAATGCGATGACCGGAAGCCCTTCCTTTTATCCAATCTACCCAGAGGATATCAAATATAAAACGTGGAATGAAGTCACCAAACCAGAGTCGAAAGCCGTCGTTTTGGCGATGATGGATACGAGCGGAAGTATGGGACTTTGGGAAAAATATATGGCCAGAAGCTTTTTCTTTTGGATGACACGTTTCTTACGGACAAAGTATGAGACGGTCGATATTCAATTTATCGCCCACCATACGGAGGCGAAGGTAGTAGATGAGGAACATTTCTTCTCGCGGGGTGAGAGCGGGGGAACCATTTGTTCGTCTGTTTATCGAAAGGCACTAGAGCTTATAGATGAACGATATCCCCCATCACGATATAATATTTATCCTTTCCATTTTTCCGATGGTGATAATCTGACCTCCGACAATGCCCGGTGCGTGAAGCTTGTTTCTGAGATTATGAAAAAAGCCAACCTATTCTGTTATGGTGAAGTGAATCAGTATAACCGGCATTCCACGTTAATGTCCGCTTATAAACATATTCAGGATGAGAAATTTAAGTATTATATTCTGAAGCAAAAATCAGACGTTTTCCTCGCATTAAAAAAATTTTTTCAGCAGGAAGAAGTTCTTTCTTAAATAGAACATTTGAAAAAACCTTTCAGCATAAGGGCTGAAAGGTTTTTTTTTGTGGAGAAGGAAGGGAAAACCAGAAAAAAAGCAAATCTTTCTCTTTGACATTTCAATTTATATTTATTAATATTTAATCTTGTTAAATATAAGTTTTTCGAAAAAGATGCCCATCGTCTTTTCTTCTTTTTCTGCTCTTTGCTCATGAGTGAACAATAAGTATAAATGGCTGCACACCATTTTTTAGGGAGCAGATGGAGAGAAAATGGCAGCGCTATGAGCTTGTTTTATATTCTGTCAGATGATGGGTATTCTAAGCTTTGCTAAAGCAGATGACACTATATTTTTATACATGAAAGGAGAAACAAAACATGAACAGAGGGCGTTTATTGCTAACGAACATTATTGGCCTTATTGTGATTCTTGCCATTATTGCCGGAGGTGCTTATTACTACTACGAAAGCACAAACTTTGTCAAAACAGACGAAGCAAAAGTGACAGGTGATATGTATCAAATTACAGCACCAGCAGCTGGACAAATTAAAGGCTGGGATATCAATGAAGGTGACGAAGTGCAAAAAGACAGCACAGTTGCAAAAGTTGAAGGAGAAGCAAAAACAAACATTAAAGCAGTGGCTGAGGGCACATTAGTTAAAAAAGAAGTACAAAACAATCAACAAGTGCAGCCAGGTACAGTTCTTGGTGAAACCATTGACCTAAGTAAGCTTTACATTACAGCAAATATTAAAGAAACAGACATTAAAAACATTGAAAAAGGCGACAAAGTCGACATCGTTGTAGACGGTGATCCTGATACAACATTTGAAGGAACTGTTGAACAAATTGGTTATGCGACAAACTCAACATTCAATATGCTCCCAGCAACAAATTCAAGTGGCAATTATACAAAAGTAACACAAAAAGTAGCAGTCAAAATTTCAATTAAAAATCCATCTGACAAAGTACTTCCAGGTATGAATGCTTCTGTCAAAATTTCATCTTAATGATGACTGATATCAAAAAATGAAAGGAGGTTGTCTGAGATGGCAAAACCTGCAGCGTCAAAACAGGGAACAGGCTCCTTGTCTTTACTGATCATTTTAATGGCGGGTTTGTTCGTAGCAATTCTAAACCAAACGCTTCTGAACGTAGCCATGCCCCATTTAATGACTGAATTTAATGTCAGTGCGACGACAATTCAGTGGCTGACAACAGGGTATATGCTTGTCAACGGTGTGCTGATTCCGTTATCTGCGTTTTTAATCACACGTTTTGGACAGCGCAGCTTATTCCTTGTAGCCATGATCTCATTTACACTGGGCACATTTATTTGTGGTATTGCGCCGAACTTTTCAACGATGCTCATTGGCCGCTTGATTCAGCAGTCGGTGGCGGTATCTTACAGCCGCTTGTCATGACAACAATCCTTTTTATTTTACCTCCGGAAAACAGGGGGAAAGGTATGGGGATTTTTGGTCTTGCGATGATGTTTGCACCAGCTGTGGGACCAACGTTATCTGGTTACATCATTGAACATTATTCTTGGCGTATTATGTTTTATGGCCTTGTACCAATCGGTGCGATTGTCATTATCGCGGCTTTCTTTATGTTTAAAAACATTGTAGAGCCTAAAAAAATCAAGCTGGACAGTCTTGGTGCGATTCTTTCGATCGTTGGTTTTGCTTCCCTTCTATACGGAGTGAGTGAAGCGGGAAGTGATGGTTGGACAGATCCGATCGTCCTATCTACAATTATTATTGGTGCGATTGCGATCATTCTCTTTATTTTCCAACAGTTGAAAGCTGATCATCCGATGCTTGATTTCCGCGTGTTTAAATACAGCATTTTTTCATTATCAAGTGTGATTAACATCATTATTACTGTCGCATTATACACTGGGATGTTCTTACTTCCGATTTATCTGCAGAACCTCGTAGGGTTTACTGCATTACAATCGGGTTTGTTAATGCTTCCAGGGGCTCTTGCGATGCTGATTATGTCCCCAATTTCAGGGATATTGTTTGATAAATTTGGACCTCGTCCGCTTGCGATTGTGGGAATGCTGATTACAGTTGTCACCACATACGAGTTTACAAGGCTGACCATTGATACATCCTATAATCACATTGTGCTCATGTATGCAGTACGTGCATTTGGTATGTCATTGCTTATGATGCCTGTAATGACAGCTGGGATGAACCAATTACCACAGCATTTAAACAGTCATGGTACGGCAATGTCGAATACACTAAGACAAATTAGCGGCTCGATCGGTACGAGTTTGATCACGACGATTTATACGAATCGGACAACATTTCATTATTCAAATATGGCGGATCAAACCAATACAGCTGACCCGTTCTTTATGAATTCATTCCAGGCGGCTGTATCGAATGTGATGCATCATATGGGCATGACAGCAGAAGCTGCTCAAAAATATGTATCCACCCAGATCTTTACGAAAGCACAGGTCGATTCAAACGTAATGGGCATTAACGATGCTTACATGTGGGTCACGTTATTTTGTGCGGCTGGTGTCATTCTTAGCTTGTTCCTGCGAGATGTACGTAAGGATAAGAAACGAAAAGATCAACAGCATCAGAAACAAGAAATGACATTGCTTCCAGCACCGAAGGAAGCAAACCAAGATGTAAGATAAGTGTGGAGGGACCGTACATGAAAATTTATGTCGTATACGATAGTGAAGGTGAACATACAAAAGCACTTGCAGAAGCGATTGCAGCGGGTGCAGGTGAAACAGAGCAAGCTGAAGTTTTCGTTGATCATGTGAAAGATGCGGATATTCGCAAGCTTGATCAAATGGATGCGATTATTTGGGGCTGTCCTGGTCACTTTGGTACCATTAGTTCTGGATTGAAAACATGGATTGATCGTCTTGGCTACTTGTGGGCAGAAGGAAAACTCATCGATAAAGTCGGTGCCGTTTTCTGTACAACTGCTACAACTCACGGTGGATTAGAAATGACGATGCACAATTTGATTACGCCAATGTTCCATCAAGGGATGCTTGTGGTAGGTCTTCCTGGAAATGTTCCAGAGAATGCTTTATACGGCTCTTATTATGGAGCAGGAGTGACATGTCCAATTGATTCTGATGAATTGATTTCTAGTGAAGGCATTGAACTCGGGAAAGCATTAGGAAGACGTGTAGCATCAGTAACTGCGTCATTTAAGCGATAAGGAGAGGGTTCTTTTGGCGACGATTATTGTAGCGTTAGTAGCTGCTGTTCTAGTTATTATCGGATTAGTAGTGTTCAATGTCAGACACGCTTCGGTCGAAAAGGAAGAGATCAAAGAAGAAGCCCCCAATCACCCTGAAGTGCCTGACAGTGAGCCCGAAGTTGCGGCGATCCCTGTAGAGCCTGAAGATGAAGAAAAAACGTCAGAGCAATCTCAAATGGACGATCATGCGTCTAGTGATGATTTCTATAGACAGGCGCTTCAAAAGTTTAAGCAGCCAGAACCATCTGTCAAAGAAGATGAACAAGAGAAAAAAATGAATGATGATATGTATCGTTCTGCTTTGCGGAAGTTAAAGCAGAACGACAAATAAAAAGAGAACCTCTCATCAGGTTCTCTTTTTATTTGCACAAAAAAACCGCTGGCAGAAGCCAAGCGGTTTTCCTTCACTCTATAAAGTGCTAAAGAGCAGAAGCTCTTAAATTACGCTTTGTTAACGTTAGCAGCTTGTGGTCCACGGTTACCTTCAACGATTTCGAAAGAAACTGATTGACCTTCTTCTAAAGTTTTGAAGCCTTCGCCTTGGATAGCAGAGAAGTGAACGAATACATCGTCTTGACCTTCTACTTCGATGAATCCGAAACCTTTTTCAGAGTTGAACCATTTTACTTTACCTTCTAACATGAAATTTCCTCCTAAAGCGATCATAACGCTTAAATTCACTATTCTTGCTCTTACACAAACTTCAAAGACGAAAACTCTTTCAAAACTTTCTTCTTAAAGATGATACGAACAAAAATAATTACCTTTACTTTACCAGTGTTTGCGGGAAAAAACAACTGTTATACGAAAACTTTTTTAAAAATAATTAGTGCTAACAAATTGAGGAAAAAGCCTATGTCAAATGGTCTCTCCTTCTCTCTGAAAAGCTCACTTGATTTCGGCCTGACTGCTTCGCTTTATAGAGCTCCTGGTCAGCAGTAATCGGTAATTGATTGATGTTTGCACTTGTTCCAGGAAAATAAGCACATCCAAGTGACACAGTAATTTGAATGGATGTTCCATTTTGTAAATAAATCGGCTGATCCGCTATTTTTCTCCGTAATCGTTCTGCAATTTGCCAAGTTTTCTCTACTGAACAATTTGGTAGAAGGACAGCAAATTCTTCACCGCCGATACGCCCAATATAATCAGAACTTCTTGTGTTTTTCATCAGCCTTGTTCCGATTTCTTTTAACACGATATCTCCCTCGTGATGTCCATATTGATCATTAATGGATTTGAAGTAATCGATGTCTAAGTAAATCAGGGACATTTGATGGGTAGGCTGCTTCAACTTCATTAAAAAAGCATCACTCAATACTTCTTCAAACTTTCGTTTATTTAAAACACCTGTTAAAAAGTCATAATGAGCTTGGAATTTATACAAATTTAATAGCTGATATGATTTTGTCTGATGCTCAATGATATAAAAATTAAACAGGCCGGCAATATATGAGAAAATCCAATAAGTGAAATGCAGTTCAAATGATGTTTCATGTACGATGGTGATAAACAAAATGGTTGCTATCACGTTGCTGATCGTAATAGATAACAGCATTTTCAAGACATGATTGAGATGACGTTCAGCAATCAAAAAAGAAGCTGTGGCGATAAATATCATGGAAAAAATATTGATGAAAGAACCGACGTTGGCTTCGATTAATAATCGCCCAATGATGACAACACATGCCGCAATGAACGTTTGCGCGATACCTCCATAAAATGCCGTTAAAATAAGAGGAATATGTCTTAAGTCAATGATGGCTGGTCCTGCTTTAATAGAGAAAAACATTAAGAGTACACCGAGTAACCCAGAAATCATGCCTTTACATATTTGTCTTAGCAGGGTATCTTCCTTTTTTAAAAAATTCTCTTTAAACACAAGCATAAACAAATAATGGAAAGTGACAAGAATTGTTAAATTAATAAAGAGGTCTCTTAGCAAAATAAAATCACCTTTTTAAAATTACTAAAATTTGTTGCAAAAGAAAAGGGGAAAAAAGATAATGAATAAAAATTTCAATTATGAGAGGTTGAAAAGAATGCGGAGAAAACGATTCCCAGATGAAACGGATTGGCTTTCTTTTTTTGAAACAGAGCCTGATGAAGAGCTTGAACAACAGATGCCTATTGAATATCAAGATGTGACGTTTCGATTTGAGAATCAAGAGGAGAAATTCGTGGTCACCATGTCGCTCGAGATGCAAGAAGTCTACTTAAAAGTCGTTCGAAAAATGAACGCTTCGGTTTTAGGGATATATGATTTTAAAACCGTGCGTCATGTAGAGATTAAAAAGGACCGGCAAAAGGAGAAAGAGCTTTTGCTTATATTAGATACTCGTGACCGGTTTATCACAACGGTTGAAATCACTTTTTTACCTTCCTTTTGTCTGATGGTCAAAGAACATTTTTCAGGAGAATAAACAGGAGCCTTTTTCTAGAAAGGCTCCTGTTTGACTTAATTGTGCTCGATGTCATTGATCACTTGCTGGATGGATTCATCATCCATCACATTCATGACACTTTCATCAATGTGAAGAGACTGTGCATAAGACTCTTTTGGCTGATGAGTTCTTGATGCTGACTGATGCTGATTCGTGTGATTTGGTTGGACAGCCGTGAACGCTTGCTTGATCATTTGCCCAACTTCAGCAGTCCCTTTTGATTCTTTGTGCGAGTGTGTTTCATGACGAAACGGCTCTTGATGTTGATGAGCATTGCCTTTCATCATTGAAAACATATTCATTTGAGTCATGCTTCTCAACCTTCTCCGTAATACTGGGGAGAATAATGCAATGATGGCTGTTGAAGCAGCGATTATTGCGCCAGTACTCATGCCTGTTCTTTTTTTAAACAAACGAATCCCTCCAATTGGTCGTGATGATCCTTCATCATGTTTAGGATGACCAAATGATGCTGAATTATGAATTCATTTTGCTGAAATAAAGAATGTGTGCATAAAAAGTTGATTGAATGAAAAACCTATAATCAAAAGGAGGGAATAATTGATGAAAAAGAAATGGATGCTTTCTTTACTACTCGTTCCAACATTAATCACCACTGGATGTGGAATGAACAACCAAGGAAATGAGCGAAGAGGAGCAATGGAGCGACAGTATGAAAATGTCACATATAAGAACGACAATATGAGACAGGATCAGCAAAATGTCCAAACACCTCAGAATGTCAAAGAGGCAGATAAGGCATCAGAGCTTGTAGCCAACATGTCTGAAGTGAAAACAGCTAACGTGCTTGTCACAGGGAAAAATGCATTTGTTGCCGTCGTGCTTGAAGGTAATAAAAGCGGCGATGTGACAGACGATTTAAAGAAGAAAATTTCAGACAAAGTAAAATCAACGGATCAAGAAATTAATAACGTGTATGTATCCACTAATCCAGACTTTGTTGATCGTATGGAAGGTTACGGAAAACGTATTAGAAACGGAGAGCCAATTTCAGGATTCTTCGATGAATTTACTGAAACCGTTAGACGCATCTTCCCTGAATCAAAATAGCTACGACAAAAGCCGTATGTCATATGCGGCTTTTTTGTTTGGAACCGCACTTTGCGCACCTGACTGCATAAAGTAAAAAATATATCACCTCTTGTTGATCTTTGTTTTTTCATAGAAAGAGAAAGAGGTTGCAGGATGAATTCAGGTGGGGAGTAAATGAAAGCAAAGTCGTCATTGATTCATAAAAAGCTTGTAGGCGGAATGATTGCAGCAGGTCTTATTTTTTATGCTTTCACCGCGTACTTGATTTATGTTACGTTTCAGCTGACAGAACAATATTTAGAGCAGCAGTTTTCTCCTAAAACGGTATTAACGGAGGGACTCAATAAGCAAGTCTATGAGCATATCAGAATTTACTATGCAGAGGAAGAGGCTAAATTTGTCGATCTGACAATAGAGGCCTTGGATCAGGCAAAAAAGAGAACAGCGTCGGTGTTTCAGTTTAATACTGACAAACCTTTAGACATTATTTATTTTGATAATAAGGATACGATCGAACAATTTGCCGGTATCAAGCATATTACGGGTTTTTACTCTGATGATGAGCAAATGATTGGATTATACCCAGATAAACGGGAAGATTTGTTAAAGAAAGAGACACTACCTTTATACTTTTTCAACACGCTATTCATTCATGAGTATGCGCATTTTGTTTTCTATGAAAAGGTGCATGCATACAAGGTGTCTCCAGTGATCTTTCCTCTTTGGTTCCATGAAGGAACAGCAGAATGGACGGCCCATGACGTGTTAAACGCCACGTCTGAACGTTTCGATGTCATTCCTTTTCAATCTCTTTATTCTGATCAAGATTGGCAAGAATCTCGTATGATCTATGAGACGGATGTTTATTTACAAAGCTATTATATGATCTATGAGCTAGTGCAGCTTTATGGACGAAACATCATACATGAGATCATGGAGGAAACAGCAAAAACCGGCCGTTTTGATAGAGGCTTTGAACACGCGACAGGACAGCGTCTCACAGACTTTGAAGAACAGTTTAAAGTGATTTATCAAAGGAAAAACAGCTGACCGGAGAAATGGGTCAGCCGTTTTTTTGTTTAATGAAGTGGTTTTTGCTGATTGGCTTTGTTTGGCGGCATTTGCACTTGCCCCTGCAACGGAACGAAAGTAGATGTCATGGCTTGCATGTCTTGGCTAGAAAGCTGCGGAACTTGATAGTAGGCATGTTTGTTTTGATACAAGAAAATTTCATACGCCATTTCGATAAAGTTCGGAACTTGCGCTGCAAGCACACGTCTGACAACAGGATTGGTTACTTCTAATGCTGTCATCGAAAGTAGCCCTGCGTGTGATTTGACTAGGCCGAGCATATGCCCTGTGATGCCTGAGTCTTTTACATCTTGTAATGACTGATTCGGCTTCTTCGGCTGAGAAGGTTTAATCCCATACGTCACCTGTGTTTCTTCTTTCATCATATAAGTGGCAGTTTCTTCACTAGGCTTTTGTCCAGAAGAAAAACAATCTACAGTGACATTGTACTGTGACAAAACAAATTGATATTGTCGATCTAAGATGTCGGATAATGCTGGATCTTGGATAAATTGTCGTAAAATCATATATTGATCCAAAATATTGATCGTACCTGCTAAAATTTCATGTAAATCGAATAATTCATGTCCGCCATGGTTGAATTCAGGCTGGGGGGCAGTTCCTTGAACGGATGGTTGCTGATCGTTTTGCATAGAGATTCCTCCTTTTGGTTTATACAATCTGTTTTAATGTGAGGATGTTTTCCTTTTTTCATGCAAAAACATTATTTACAATTAGAGGGTTTTCTTCCTTTTTGTCGAAAAAAAGTATCAGACGAATGAACATGGGGGTACCAGATGCAGGACAAAATCATTAATCGTTTGATAGAAGATGAACTTGTGCAGGCACCAGTGATTGGCATCGGAGTTTCGCCGTATGAACAGCACCATCTTGAGGCTTTTTTTCAATCGTTTCCACACAAGCTAAATGCCTCTTTTATTGTTGTGCAAAATCGTGTGACGGGCGGTTGTGTAACGGATGTGGAAGCACTTGTTTTACCGATTGGCTACCGTGCAAAAACGATTAAACATGATGAGAAAGTCATGAAAAACACGATTTATTTTTGTCCGCAGGGTGCGGTTGTGACATTGACAGAAGACAAGCGTCTGCACATATCACAGCAGCTTTCAACTGATCAGACATGCGCTGTCAACTCGTTGTTTCAGTCGCTTGCTAATGTGCAAAAGGAAGAGGCCTTTGCCATCTTTTTTCAAAAAGGCTTTTGTGTGGGGAATGGTTTGCTTCAATTGGTTGATCAAGGGGGTACAGCCTTATCATGCAGTGAGACAGATAGTAGACTAGATAGTATCTATCATCAACACTTTAAAGACCCTTCTACCCTTGCAGCATATATGACCAACATCATTAACATCCCACATGTCGATGTGGCAGATCCCGTGTTGGGAAGAATTGTTGAACGTCTTGAAATGCATAAAGGTATTGCCTTTTCACCCTATGAAAAGCAAAAAATGCTCTCTGTGATTCAAAAGAGAATGCGAAGTGCAAAACAACCAATTTCATTATTGTCTGAGTACGATCGTTTATTAGAAATAGAACCAGATGAGCTTGAGCGCTTACATGTACAGCTGTTAAGCGGCATGACTTCTTTTTTTAGAGATATGGAAGCTTTTCGTGTATGTGAACAGAAAGTCATACAGTCGATTATTGAGAATACGATGAAAAACGGGAAATCTCGATGCCGCGTTTGGATCGCTGGATGTTCTACAGGGGAAGAAGCCTATTCCTTTACAATTTTATTTTTAGAAGAAATGAAGCGAAGGCAAGTATCAATTGAACTTCAAGTATTTGCAACTGACATCAACCGGAAAGCCATTCAAACTGCAAGTAAAGGTCTTTACTCGGTAGAGTCTATGGCAAGGATGCCAGAAAAATGGCGTACGCGATATTTCGAAAAAAAAGGTGACGCTTTTATTGTGAAGCAGTCGCTTAGAAAACATATTGTCTTTGCTCCTCACAATTTATTGATCGATTCACCTTTTATCCACCTCGATTTTATCAGTTGTCGAAATGTTCTCATGTACTTCCAGCCGGAAGTACAAAAACGAGTATTGTCCCGATTCCAATATGCTTTAAAGGATCAAGGAATGTTGATATTAGGGCCAAATGAAACTGTACCCAATATCCCTCGTTTGTTTCATTTGTTCAATGAAAAATGGAACATTTACACCCAATCAAACGTTCCTAAATACAATGTGTATTCGACGCATGACGCGTGTCTTGTAGAGTTAAAAGAACGAGCTGCACAATATATGAAAGAAGTCAGCAAGGATTATGACGCATGCTTGGTGATCAACGATTTTGACAAAATCTTGGCGATATCAAAAGGCGCCTATTCTTACTTAGAGCATACAGAATTGTCAGATCAATCATGTGAATATGTAGCACCTGATTATATGAAAGAGATGTTGAGGCAAACCTTTCAAAAAGTATGGACAGAAGAGACTGAGGTTGTATTTCAGCATGTCCTCGTTTCGGAAAAAGGCAGAAAGCAGTATGCCGATTTTACAGTGAAAAGTTTTGATCGCCGTTTTAAGGGAGTATACGTCATTCTCATTCGGCTGAATGAGAGAGGAAAAAATCAACAGAACGGCAGGGGCATGGGGATGTCAGAGCAGAATTCAGTTTATCAACAGCGTATTGTCGATTTAGAAAATGAACTTAATGAAGTGAAACAAAAGGAGTATGATGCAAGGGCACAATTAAAAGCAAAAAATACGCAAATAGAGGAGCTAGAGAAAAAACAGGAGCATTTTATCAATATCATAAACAACTTAAAGGCGACAAGAGAAGAACTGTATCGACCCTCTGTAAAGCCAGACCTTGCGACGCTGTTTGTGGACCGGGACATGAATATTCGCTATAACACTCCTACAGCTGCCTCTTTATTCACTTCGGCTCAAATCTGTCACCAGCAATCCTTTCAGTCGATGGCTAAGAAGCTCACGCAGGAAACACTGTATGATGATATTCAATCCGTCATATCGGACAGGCGTGTCATCGAACGTGAAATTGAAACGAATGAAGGGGAGCAATTTACCGTTCATATGACCCCTATTTATGATCAGGGTCATGAGGGAGCCGCGATGACATGGATTAAGATGACGGAAATGACGAAAATCAAGCAGTCGCTTCACCTTGCAGTGACTGCACTTGATAACAGCCATATTCATATTGTTGTCGCAACAGAGGAAGGCACCATCCAATGCGTGAATCAGCGCTTTTGTGAGTTTGTACAGCAGCATGAATATGATCTCATCGGCAAAGATATTTTTTCTGTCTATCATTCGTTGTGTCAATGTGATGAACTAGTGAAGCAATGGGACGTTTGTTTAAGAGAAGGAAGCTGGACAGGTGAGCTTTACTTTCAGGATTTATCAGGACGCGAACGATGGGAGAGAGTTTCTTTACACCGAATAGATGACCCGGACAAAATGCAGTCAACCGTGATGCGGATTTCGGAGGATATTACAAATCAAAAGCAGTCAGAGAAAATGCTGATGAAGTCCGAGATGCTGTCGGCAGTTGGTCAGCTTGCAGCGGGCATTGCTCACGAGATCCGCAACCCGCTTACATCATTAAAAGGCTTTTTACAGCTGATGATTCAAAGTAAGAAGTACCAAAAGGATTATGCAGATGTGATGATGTCAGAGTTTAATCGACTCGAGGGGATTATTAACGAATTCCTTGTACTCTCTAGAAGAAAATCTGTGAAATTTGAGCCAGTACATGTCAATCTTCTGATCGAAGAAGTCATTATGGTCGTTGAATCGCAGGCTGTATTAAAAGGAGTGTCCATTCAAAAGAATCTTTCTCCATCGCTGCCAAACATTCAAGGCGTACCAAATGAATTAAAACAAGTCTTCCTTAACATCCTTAAAAACGGCATAGAAGCAATGGATGGTGTAACAGGTGTCATCCAAGTGACCTCAGTACTGAAAAATAATCAAATGATGCTAATATTTGAAGACCAAGGAAAGGGCATACCAGAAGATGAAATTGGGAAACTGGGTGAGCCTTTTTATACAACGAAAGAAAAAGGAACAGGCCTTGGATTGATGATGACCATTAAAATCATTGAAAGTCATGGTGGAACCATTCGTTTTGAAAGTAAAAGCTTTGAGGGAACACGGGTGATTATTACGTTTCCAATGAGTAGAAAGGGATAACTTTTACAAGAAATCCATTCAGCATCAATATTTACTTTGTACACTATGAGAGATGAAGTTCAAGGGGAGAGAAGCTAATGAAACGTATTCAATCGATTCGAATGATCTGTTGTTTGGTTTTGGTGATATTTAGTCTGCAAGCCTTACTGCCTAGCATGATGACAGTAGAGCAGGTCAGTGCATCTGATAAGAAGGAAACCGTGTGGAAGCAAATGAAGCCAATGAAAATCAAAAAAGCCCGTGAGCTGATAGGAGAGACAGTAACGGTGAGCGGAATTGTGACAGCAGATCAATCCGCTATTGGAAATGGAAAACTATCGACATATATTCAAGACAAAACAGCAGGAATCAATATTTATTCCTCGCAGCCCAAACATTTCCCAGAATTGAAAGCCGGTATGAAGGTGACGGTGACTGGCAAGGTAACGTCTTATAAAGGGCTGATTGAAATTGTGCCAGCTCAAGACCGTCTGAAGATAGATGCTGTTAATCAACCATTGCCAGCGCCAAAGCACGTCTCCATTAAACAATTGGAAACCGATCATGCAGGTAAATATGAAGGAAGACTTGTGAAGGTAAAAGGCTACGTGGAATCAAAGCCGGAGCAGCCTGCTGGCGGTGGATATAATGTGGTCTTGATAGATAAAAAGTACCGCAGTACCGTCCTTAGAGTCATGGTTGATACAGATGCAATCGATCAAGTCAAGACGGGGAAATGGTATGAGTTTACAGGAGTTTTAAGCAGGTACGACACGCTGCAGGTGCTTCCAAGGCATCAGGCTGATATCAAACTGCTGAAACGTCAGCCAAAGCCGCCAAAAATCAAGAAAGAATATCAAGCAACAGTTGACCGTGTAGTGGATGGAGATACCATTCATTTAAAAAAACCTGTGCTAGGTACAACAAAGGTGCGCTTTGTCAATATGGACACGCCGGAAACCTACCATAAGCCAAAAAATGAATTAGATCAAAACCAACTGCGCTTTGGACAGCAAGCGACAGATTATTTAAAAACACTTCTCTCAAGCGGTGATAAAGTCACATTAAGCATTGGCCCTGAAGCAAAAGATGGCTATGGACGTCTTCTAGCTCAAGTGAAAACAAAAAAAGGGATCAACACGAATTTAGAGCTTGTGAAAAAAGGATATGCCCCTACTTATTTCATCTGGCCTGTTGGAGATGAAAAAGACTACAATACGTTCCAACAAGCAGTAAAAGAAGCGAAGGAAAAAGGGCTGGGTATTTGGAATGAAGCGGACCCACTGCTAGAACAGCCGTTTGAATTTAGAGCACGTGAGCAGAAAAAAGGACTCACACGTTATGTTGGTGATTCATCTACAAAAACCTACGTAGCCCCTGATAGCTGGAAAGAGATAGACGTAGATAAACGTGTTTTTTTTGCTTCTAAAGAAGAAGCAGAGCAGGCAGGGTATCAGCCGGCAGAAGAGACCGGCGAAGTACCATTAACCATTTTAAGCATGAATGATTTACATGGAAAAATTGATCAGCAATACGAGCTGGATCTGAAAGGTGATGGCAATAAAGGAACGTACGGACGGATGGATTATGTGGCGGCTTATATAAAACAAAAACAAGCGGCACAAAAAAATACGATTACTGTCCATGCAGGGGATATGATCGGCGGAAGCTCTCCGATATCTTCTCTTCTGCAAGATGAACCAACTGTTGAATTAATGGAGAACATTGGCTTTGATGTCGGCACAGTCGGCAACCATGAATTTGATGAAGGCGTAGACGAGTTATTGCGTATTTTAAAGGGCGGAGAGCATCCTAAAGGCACAAAAGGGTATGACGGCCAGAACTTTCCGCTTGTTTGTGCGAACTGTGAATACAAGGATAATGGCAAACTGCTTTTACCTGCCTATGAAATCATGGATGTCGAAGGAATCCCTGTGGCATTTATCGGTGTTGTGACCCAATCTGCCGCAGGAATGGTGATGCCAGAGGGGATTAAAAACATTCAGTTTACAGATGAAGTCAAGGCCGTTAATGAAGCAACGAGGGAGTTAAAGCAAAAAGGGATCAAAGCCATTGCGGTTCTAGCTCATATGACGGCCTCTCAAAATGGTGATACCATTACTGGGGAAAGTGCGAAGCTCGCCAAAGAAGGTGATGACGAAATTGATGTCATTTTTGCTGGACATAATCACGAAGTGGTTAATGGAGAGGTCAATGGTAAATTAATTGTTCAAGCCTCTGAATATGGGAAGGCAATTGGCGAAGTCAATGTGACACTTGACCGGAAAACGAAGGATATTGTTAAAAAGAGTGCAAACATTCAGTACGTAGATCAATCAGGTATTGAAAAGGACAAGGAAGCAGCGGATATTTTAGCCCATTACGGTAAAGAAGTTGAGCCAATTATTAGTGAGGTTGTTGGAGAAGCAGGCGTAAAAATGGAAGGCGGCTATTCAAATGATGGAGACACTCCGCTTGGTAACCTCATTGCTGATGGCATGAGATATTCAATGAAAAGTGACTTTGCCATGATGAATGGTGGCGGCATCAGGCAGCATCTCGAAAAAGGACCGATTACGTGGGGAGATCTCTTTAATATTCAGCCATTCGGCAATGTTTTAGTCAAGCTGGAGATTAAGGGGAAGGACTTGGTTGATATCATTGAAGCACAAATATCTCCTCAATTTGGACCGGATTATAGTATTTCGGGCTTTTCATATGCCTATGATCCGTTAACATATAAAGTAGTCGACTTGAAGCTGCCAGATGGTTCACCAGTTGCTGTCGATCAAACGTATACACTCACGGTGAATAACTTCATGGCCACTGCAACTGGAAGTAAATATGCGCCGATAGGCCGACTAGGGAAAAATCCTGAAACAGGCCCTGAAGATTTAGAAGCAACCGTCGCCTTTGTTAAGAGCTTTGAGGGAGCTTCCATTGTGTATCAAAAAGAAGGTCGAATTCAACAAGCAACACAAGAAGAAAAGGCAGCAGCAAGCTGAAAGAGCATCATCTAAGAAGAAGGTAATTGTTTATAAAACGAAGGAGTTTAAGCATGAAAAAGTGGCTTGCACTTACTGTAATGACAGCAGGTATTGCGCTGCTCGCCTGGGGAATTTGGCAAATCGCTTCTACTCACCTTCAAACAGCTCAATCATTAGAAGAAGCGAAGAAGGTTGTAGCGGTCGATCAAGGGATAACAAAGAAGCGGTTTGCTCCTGAAATGGGCAAAGCCTCTGGCATTCTCACGATTCCGAAATTAAAAGCAGACCTTCCCATTGTCGAAGGGACGGATGCGGACGACCTTGCCAAAGGAGTAGGGCATTACAAAGGCAGTTATTATCCTGATGAGCATGGACAAATCGTTCTGTCAGGTCACCGGGACACGGTGTTTCGCCGGACAGGTGAGCTGGACATTGGCGATCAATTGAAAATCACTGTGCCGTATGGGGAATTTGTGTATGAAATCACTCATACGAAAATTGTGGATCAGCATGATACATCCATTATCACCTTGCAGCATGAAAAAGAAGAGCTAGTGCTGACCACATGCTATCCATTCCATTTTGTCGGTCATGCACCAGAGCGGTACATTATTTATGCAAAAAGAGCCTCTTTATAACGGAATAAGAGCCTGCATATGATCAGCAGGCTCTTATTTTATTAGATGATGTTGTTCATTAGTTCGGTCATATCAGGTGGAAGCGGCGCATCTATGGTCAGTTGCTCACCTGTCAATGGGTGTTTCATGTCTATTTGTTTGGCGTGAAGGGCACATCGATTGATACGATCACGCAGACCGCCGTATAATGTATCTCCAGCTAAAGGATGCCCGAGACTGCTAAGATGGACACGAATTTGATGCGTTCTTCCCGTCTCTAATTGAAGCTGGACGGCTGTCATCTGAACGTGTTTATTTAAGCCAATGACTTGAAAATGAGTAACGGCACTTTGGCCATTAGGGGAGACTCTTCGTCTGACTGCATGGTGTTTGTCGCGGCCAATTGCCGCATCGATGGTTCCTTTCTTTTTCTTAAACAAGCCTTCTGCGATGGCGATGTAAGTTCTGGTAATCGTTTTTTTAGAAAGCATTCGATCAAGTACAGCATGCGCTAACCTGTGTTTTGCAAAAATGACGGTGCCGCTTGTGTCTTGATCAAGCCTGTGGATATGTCTTACCCGCTTTTCTTCCCCATTAGCTTGAAAATGAAAGGCGACAAGGTTGGCAAGTGTGCCAATTTGCCCTTTTTCATTCGGGTGCGTCGGTCGACCAGCTGGTTTTTGCACAATCAATAAATGCTCGTCCTCAAACAAAATCGCTAATTCACCGTATTCTGGCGTCACATCACTTTCTTCCGTTTCAAATAAATCGATGATGATCTGATCACCCGTACTGACTTTTGCTGCGTGATGGGCAGGCTTTTGATTTAAACGTATTTTTTCGTGCTCCATCCAAAAATGAATGATCGGTTTAGAGGCAGACACTTCGGCTTTTAAAAAATGACTTAATGAAGTGTTATGATGCCGCTCATCTACTTTTAGTGAGAGTGTATGTCCTTTTATGGTCATGATAATCCGTTCCTCTCTTTGGGTTTATATAGGAAACACTTACCTTG
This sequence comes from Bacillus pumilus, assembly GCF_002744245.1. GTDB lineage: Bacteria > Bacillota > Bacilli > Bacillales > Bacillaceae > Bacillus > Bacillus pumilus_M. The sequence continues at coordinate 35,269 of NZ_NKHG01000028.1, forward strand.
GCGAATGCCTTTTTTTCTGTGCTATTCTGAATGGAGAAATATCGACAGAGAGGTAGATGTCACGTGAGATTAATGAAAGCTGCTACAGACCTTCAAGAACAGGCAATTGAAGAAATATCAAAGGAGTTTGAAGATCTTTTATCCCATTTTGTAAAGGGTGAACAGCAGGAAGCGCATCAAAAGCAGCGTCCGCTTACATTCATTGATGGAGTATATAACGGTACAATGGATGATGCTTTTCGTATTTTATCAGGCCTTCAGCTTGTACATACCATTATTTTAAAGCCTAAACGTCTTATTACAACACGAGATCGTGAGTTATTCGTGCGGAACCGGGAGCAACTCAATGCGTGCGGCTTCTTTTTTCCATTTGACTTAGACGATTTTGAGAGCCGTCACCTTCAAAATGCGTAAAAGTTGGTGTGAACTTCCTTGTTAACTTACAGGACGACCGCACATACTATTTTTAAGGGAACGGAGAAACCTTCATGATCTGTAATACCAAACCCGCTCTTTTTCACCGTTATATATTCTCCGCGAATCGGAGCGCTTGGATCTCTTGCAGAATGAATCGAATATGATAGGAGCCTGACAAAACGTTGCAGGCTCCTTTTATACATAATCATTTTAGCAGACATTCATCTTTGAAAGTCAATTTTATTCAGGATATGATAGCAGTAAGTATCATTTTAAGACTTTTGTAAAAAAAGGAGTGGCCTCATTGGTAAAGGCGATTATATTTGATTTTGACGGTTTAATTTTAGATACAGAAACACATGAATATGAGGTTCTGCAGGAAATGTTTGCGGAGCATGAATCAGAACTGCCTCTTTCTGTCTGGGGCAATGTCATAGGGACGCAGGCAGGCTTTAAGCCATTTCAATATTTGGAAGAGCAGTTAGGGAAAGCGTTAGATCATGATGCACTCACATCGGATCGGCGTTCACGTTTTCAAAAGAGAATGATGAACGAAACAGCGAGACCTGGCGTAGAGGCTTATTTAGAAGCAGCAAAGGAGCTTGGAATCAAGATTGGCCTAGCCTCCAGCTCAGACTATAAATGGGTGTCTGATCATCTGAAGCAAATTGGCCTTTTCGATTACTTTGAATGTATCCGCACGTCAGATGATGTGGAAGAAGTTAAACCAAATCCAGAACTTTATTTGCAAGCAGCAAGCTGCTTAGGTGTAGAGCCGGGAGATTGCGTGGCATTTGAGGATTCTGTGAATGGTTTAGTCGCTGCTAAACGAGCAGGCATGAAATGTGTCATTGTCCCAAACAAAGTGACGAGCACGCTACAATTTGAAGAATATGATTACAGATTAGAATCAATGGCTGAAATCGAATTGCTCCAGCTTTTCCATCAGCTTGAAGAAAAGGATCAGTAAGGGGGCAAAGACATCATGGCAGAAAAACTAGATTTAACGCGGTTTGAAAAAAGAATGGTCATCCGTAATATAAGGGAAGAAGACATTGACCGGATCATTGCCTTGCAGGAGGTATCCTTTCCGGGAATGGACCCTTGGAAACGAGAGCACCTTGAAAGTCATCTCGAACATTTTCCGGAGGGACAGTTTTGTGCAGAATTCGAGGGGGAAATCATCGGCTCTTGTTCAAGCTTATTAATTAACTTTGATGAATACGATGATCGGCACACTTGGCAGGACATTACAGATGATGGGTATATCACAAACCATAACCCTGATGGAATGAATATGTACGGTATTGAAGTCATGGTTAGCCCTGAATACCGCCGCATGAAAATTGGTCATCGTTTGTATGAAGCAAGAAAGGATTTAGCGAGAAGATTAAATTTAAAAAGCATTATCATTGGCGGCCGCATCCCAAACTATCATAAATATCAAGAAGAAATGACGCCTCGCCAATATGTGGAGCAGGTCATGCTGCACCAAATTTACGATCCAGTATTATCCTTTCAGCTATTAAATGAATTTAGCCTGATGCGGATTAATCCTAATTATTTGCCTGACGATAAAGCGTCTAGCACGTATGCGACGTTAATGGAATGGAATAATGTGGATTATCGACCGCAATCAAAAAGATATTATAAATCGGCCTTCCCGGTCCGAATATGTGTGATTCAATATGCGATGAAACAAATTCATTCATTTGAAGAATTTATGAACCAAGTGGAATATTACGTAGATGTCGCATCAGATGCGTCAGCTGACTTTGCCGTTTTCCCAGAAATTTTTACAACGCAGCTGATGTCTTATTTAGAAGAGAGATCACCAAGTCTTGCGGTACAACGGATCACTGAATATACCGAGGACTACATTAATTTGTTTACAGATCTCTCTGTGAAGTACAACATTAACATCATCGGTGGTTCCCACTTCGTTGAAGAGGAAGGGAAAATCTATAATATCGCCTATTTATTTAGACGTGATGGAACCATTGAAAAGCAATATAAGCTTCACATTACCCCGAATGAAAGAAAATGGTGGGGAATTTCAAGCGGTGATCAAGTGAGGGTGTTTGATACAGACTGCGGCAAAATTGCGATCCAAATTTGCTACGATATTGAATTCCCTGAGCTTGCTCGGATTGCTGCTGATAGAGGCGCTAAAATTATTTTCACCCCGTTTTGTACAGAAGACCGCCAAGGCTATTTAAGGGTGCGTTACTGTGCGCAGGCTAGAGCGGTTGAAAATCAGATTTATACGGTGATTTCTGGAACTGTCGGAAACCTTCCACAAACAGAAAATATGGATGTCCAATATGCACAATCCGCTATCTTTGCACCTTCTGACTTTGAATTTGCAAGAGATGGCATTGTCGGTGAGTGTAATCCAAATATTGAAATGGTCGTCGTCGGTGATGTCGATTTAGAAATTTTAAGAAGACAGAGGCAAGATGGTACTGTGCGTCAATTGAAGGACCGACGCAGAGACGTGTACCATATCGAATATAAGAAATAACCAAAACAAGCGCCCCGTTGTATACGAGGCGCTTTTGTCTTTATGTTTACATTTTCTTTAACGACAGTGTAGCAAAATGAGCAATGCTTTTGGCAGCTAAAAATGGAACATCTGATTTGATGAGTGCTTGATAAATCGTTTTATCTACTTGTTTCCATGTAAGAGTCTGTTCTTCTAAAAGATTTTTCAAATCAGGCCCTATATGTTGATTGAAGAACTGTTCAAATTGCTCACGTTTTTCCTTCCCTGCGATCACTTCTAATTTCTGTAACCAATTTCCTTTTTTTTGAAATGAAAGTTCAATATTTTGTTTAATTGTGTCGGTGATTGAAGGAAGCTGAAAGTCACTATGTGTTGTTACCTGCTCGTGTTGAACAGGTGCAGCAGCATCAGCTGTCTGTGTTAATGGTGAAGCGAATAAAATGACTGTAGTGGAGAGGACCAAAGATTTTGCGATTGTTTTCATTATGAAAACCTCCTAGTTTTTTTAGTAGTGTGTTTCGATATTTATTATACATTTTTGTTAAAAACAGGTAATGAGTCTTGCCGCTTATTTTTTCATGTGACAAAGGGATGCCGAAGCGAAAGACGAATATACTGAAAGGAGATCATATGTTCAAAAAAGGAGAGGAACATGAGGCGACAATCTAAACATCTGTATATCAATTTGCCGGTAAAGCATGTTAAGGAATCAAGGGCTTTTTTTGAGCAGCTGGGGTTTCATTTTCATCAGCAGTTTACGAATGATCAGGCCGCTTGTTTGGTCATTGATGACACGATCACTGTTATGCTGTTATCCCTTAAGCATTTTCAATCCATTTCAGAGAAACAATTGGTGGATGCGAGGCAGGCATCAGAGATGATTATCTCCTTGCAGGTGAATTCAAGAGAAGAGGTCGATGAGCTGGTGGAGCAGGCAATCGCAGCAGGTGGTTCACCGTTTAAGGAAAAGCAGGATCATGATTTGATGTATGGATGGAGCTTTCAGGATCTTGATGGTCATTTGTGGGAAGTGTTCTATATGGATGAGGAGAGAAGCGACCTTTTATAAGGGTGTCTCAGCGTATAGACAAACCCTCGCATTCTTTGTCAGTCCTGCGTG
>NZ_NKHG01000006.1 GCF_002744245.1 Bacillus pumilus
TTTTTGTTTATATCCTTCCAATGGAAGAAGTTACTTTATCCATTCCGCAGTAGCTCAGTGGTAGAGCTATCGGCTGTTAACCGATCGGTCGTAGGTTCGAGTCCTACCTGCGGAGCCATGCTTCCATAGCTCAGTAGGTAGAGCACTTCCATGGTAAGGAAGAGGTCAGCGGTTCGAGCCCGCTTGGAAGCTTTCCTCTATATGTTGATATGACAAGGTTTCTCGATGATGAGAAGGCTTTTTTTTATGTCTTTTTTTAGTGCCTGGGGGCGAATTATTGAATGTGCAATAGGTTTGATATAGCATCCGCCACCATTGTGTCTGCTTCTCTGAGTGCATGAGTGTACGTATCGGCGGGGATTTTAGTCGCCCTGGCTTTGATTCCTGAGGCGATTGCGTTTTCGATTATTGCGGGTGTTGATCCGAAGATTGGATTATATGCTTCGTTTTGTATTGCGATTGTGATTTCGTTTGTTGGTGGACGGCCAGGCATGATTTCGGCCGCTACAGGTGCTATGGCCCTGGTCATGGTCAATTTGGTTGCAGACCATGGATTGCAATATTTGTTTGCAGCTACGATTTTAACAGGCCTGATTCAAATTGTGTTTGGATTGTGCCGTGTTTCTCGTTTAATGAAGTTTATTCCGAGGTCCGTGATGGTTGGTTTTGTGAATGCATTAGCCATTATGATCTTCATGGCTCAGCTTCCACATTTCGTTGGAGAATCGATGGCTATGTATATCATGACAGGTGGTGCCTTGCTAGTCATCTATGTCTTGCCGATGGTCACAAAAGTGATACCCTCCCCACTCATTGCGATTATTGTGATGACGATGATCGCTGTATTTGGGCATATTGATGTCAGAACGGTCGGAGACATGGGAGAGCTTCCTAGTTCTTTACCTGCTTTTCTCATTCCAAATGTGCCGTTTAGCTGGGAGACACTTGCTATTATTTTTCCTTATTCTTTAGCACTTGCGATGGTTGGTTTACTGGAATCTCTTTTAACAGCACAGATTGTGGATGATATGACGGAGACGTCTAGTCGAAAAAACAGGGAAGCGAGAGGCCAAGGGATCGCCAATGTGGTCGCAGGATTCTTTGGCGGTATGGCAGGCTGTGCGATGATTGGTCAATCTGTGATTAATACAAAGGCTGGTGGACGAGGCCGACTTTCTACTTTTGTAGCAGGTGCATTTTTAATGGTGCTGATTTTTGTATTGGGCGATGTCGTGGTTCAAATTCCAATGGCTGCTCTTGTCGCTGTGATGATAATGGTTTCCATTGGTACCTTTGATTGGAGTTCATTCCAACAGCTAAAAAAGAACCCGAAAACAGATTCCATTGTAATGCTTGTCACGGTCGTAACTGTGGTATTGACTCATGATTTATCGAAGGGTGTTTTTGCAGGTGTGCTGCTTAGTGCCGTTTTCTTTGTCGCAAAAATATCGAAGCTTCATATTATTTCTACAGAAAGCCAAGAAGGAACGTGGGTTTATCGAATTAAGGGGCAAATTTTCTTTGCTTCTGTCACAGATTTCATCCATGCCTTCCATCAGGGGAAACATCTTCAATCCGTTGTCATTGATATGTCTGAAGCGCGTATATGGGATGAATCAGGTGTGGCAGCGATTGAACGTGTGAAGGAAAAGTATCGGACAGCTGGTGTGCAGGTAGAAGTGGTTGGAATGGATACGTCCAGTCAAAAACTTGTCAAACAGGTGATAGGTTCTTAAAAGACCTTTTTGTTTGATACAATAGATGGTAAGAAAGCGAAGGATGGAGGTGGCCGGCATGCTTGTCCGTTTGAATCAAGTGCTCGGCCGGATGATGCCGCTCATTACGCCTATTAGTGTGCTACTCGGTGTACTATTGGCATCATATTTAAAGGATTTTACGTTTTTGGTGCCATGGGTATTTGCCGTTATGACATTTGCAGGGAGCTTGTCTGCAACTTTTTCAGCTTTAAAGCATACGGTGATGCATCCATTGCCTTTGATTTTAACGTTTATGATTTTGCATGTGTTGATGCCTCTTTACGCTTGGTCAGCGGGGCATCTACTATTTGCGGGTGATTCCATGACGATCACCGGTTTGACGCTTGCGATGGTGATTCCGACAGGTGTTTCTAGTTTAATCTGGGCAGCTATGTATAAAGGGAATGTTGGGTTAACTTTGTCCATCATTTTAATTGATACACTACTTTCACCATTTATTGTGCCAGCCAGCTTGTCACTGCTCGTAGGTACACAGGTACATATGGACATTGTGGCCATCATGAAAGGGCTTTTCGGTATGGTAGTGCTTCCATCTATTTTAGGGATGCTCGTTCATCAGTATGCAAAGCCAGCAGTGACGAAGACGATCAGTCAGACACTGTCACCTTTTTCGAAAATAGGCTTGTTTGTTGTGGTCTCAATTAACAGTTCTGTTGTTGCACCATACTTGCGTGAACTGGATGCCGCGTTTTTTAGTAGAGCAGCGACTGTGTTTTTCATTGCGATCAGTGGATATGGATTTGCGTGGTTGATTGGAAAGGCGATGAAATGTACCCAAGGGGAGATTGTGGCCATTGTGTATACGGGCGGTATGCGAAATATTAGTGCGGGAGCTGTGCTTGCCATTAGCTTTTTCCCGCCTGCTGTCGCTGTCCCTGTTGTGATTGGCATGCTGTTTCAGCAAGTGCTTGCCGCATTATTTGGCTTTTTACTTAATCGTTTTGAACTGAAAGCACCTGCTGTGACTAAATCTATATCATGAAAAAGCCTCCATCTAACGGGATGGAGGCTTTTTTGCGAATTAATAGATGAGGTATTTTTTTCGTTTTTTTTCAAACGTTTTGAGGTCATGGTGATAGCGTTTCATGATGTGTTTGACTGAAGTGCCTTTATTGATTTCTTCTTTGACCCAACCATTCCCGATAAGTTTATCAAAGCTGCCTGTTTGAAGGAATTGAAAGTCATTAGGGTACAAATCATGTATTGCTTTGATGATGGATAACCCCGTTTTCACAGCTTCAAATGAAGAACGGTCTGTGACGTATAGCTGCACACCGTGAGACAGAGTCCCGGCATGTTTAGAAAAGGTAGGGGTGAATGAAACTGGTCTAAATTGGACGCCTTTTAGTTTAAGGCGATTTAAATAATCTGCTAGCTTGCTGCTATTGATATATGGAGCACCAATGAGCTCGAAAGGTTTTGTCGTTCCTCTGCCTTCGGAGACGTTTGTGCCTTCAATTAATCCTGTGGCAGGGTATACAAAGGTACTGTCAACTGTCGGCATATTAGGTGAAGGAAGGACGAACGGTAGCTTCGTGTCATCGAACGTCATGGATCGCTTCCAATTTTTCATTTTGATGACTGTTACATCAGCATTGATGTGAAACTCTTTATTAAACATACGTGCGAGCTCTCCAGTGGTCATCCCATGTCTTAATGGTATTGGGTAGAGGCCGACAAATGAGGCGTATTCGGGCTCTAATACAGGCCCTTCTACTTTCAGCCCGCCTATAGGATTTGGACGGTCTAGGACAACAAATGGAATGTTATTATCTTTAGCGGCTTCCATTGCATAGGCCATCGTGTAAATATAGGTGTAATAACGAGTGCCGACGTCTTGAATATCAAACAGTAGCACATCTACATTTTCGAGCATATCAGGAGTTGGTTTTCTCGTTTTTCCATACAGAGAGTAAACAGGAAGGCCTGTTTTTTCATCGGTATAGGATTCCACTCCTTCTCCTGCTTGTGCATCACCGCGCACGCCGTGTTCAGGTCCATATAAGGCCGTCAGCTTGATACTCGGATGTTCAAATAAGAGGTCCACACTGCTTTTCATATTTGCATCAATACCAGTCGGGTTCGTAATGAGTCCTACATTTTTCCCTTTTAGCCATGAGAGATGACTTGAGAGTAATGTTTCGATGCCTGTTTTGACTGCTGCTGTTTTTCCTTTCGTATCCGTTCGTCCTTGATCAGCGGGGGAGGCGGCGGTCAATGTGCTCATCATGAGAATGCTAGCGAGTATCAGGCTTGCTGTCTTTTTCAAAAGAATCCCTCCTATTTGATCTGTTTCCCTTTTAAGCTGAGCCCATAGCCAAATGGGTATAGGGTTTGATTTGGATGAGTGACAGATGGGATATCGACTGGCAGTTTGCCTTTAGGTGATGCCGCTCCAAAAATCACTTCTAGTCCAGCAGGAATATTCGGTTGGTTGAATTGTCCGTTTGCGTAGCCTTTAAAACCATAAACAGCCAGTAAGGCATTGGCTTCCTCGAAATTGGCGGCATCATAAGGGTTTCTCAGACTCATGATGACCATTTTTTTGTTTTGTGATGTTGCTTCTTTCATGACAGCACGTGGGAAGGCGGTTGCCCATTTCTTCGGGTCCTGTACATTGTCATCAATTACCCCATCATTCACAGCTGGGTCATTTTGGACAACGTAAGATCCGGTAATGACATAATCAGCATCTTGAATCAGTTTGGCTGTTTCTTTCGAGAAGGTCTTATCTGCAAAAGCATAGGATTGGATACGTACAGGCTTGATCTTTTTTTGTTGGATCAGCGATTCGATTGTGACAGTCATTGCCTTTGTTTGATCTTCATAAGGTGCCATGACCACGATTTGGTCATTCTTTTTAGGCTTGAAGGGTAAGGTCTTTTTGTTGTTTTTAAGAAGAGTGATTCCTTCACGGGCCATTTTTTGTTCTGCTTTACGGTGCGACTTCTTACCAACGACTTGAGTGGCTTTTTTGATTTTTTTCTCAAGGCTTACTGGCTTTTTGGTGGAAATGATGCCGCGCTTGATCTTCAATTGAAGGATTTTTTCGACAGATTGGTTGATCTGAGACATCGGGATTTCTTTCGTTAGAACAGCTCGTTTTAAAGCATTGAACACGTTCTCTAAATTTTTCTCCGTTTTTGAGGACGTAACAGGTGCTGGCATGAGGGCAATATCGACTCCTGCCTTAATGGCCATCACCACGGCTTCTTCCTGTCCGAAGTTATCTGCGATCGCTTTCATATTTAAGGCGTCAGTGACCACTACCCCTTGAAAGCCCATCTCTTCTTTTAATAAGTGTGTGATCACTTTTTTCGATAAGGTAGCTGGAACCATGATGTTCTCTCCGTCTTTTTTACTTTGATAGGTGGTGTCATCAATGGCTGGAAATTGAACATGAGCGGTCATGACCATATCTGCCCCTGCGTTTATCGCTTGTTGAAATGGATACAGCTCAACCTTTTTTAAACGATCAAGATCATGTTCCACGAGCGGTAATCCGTAGTGACTATCGACAGCTGTATCACCATGTCCCGGGAAATGCTTTAATGTGGAAATGGTCTTTTCCTTTTGAAGTCCTTTCATGGTTTGAAGACCGAGCTTAGTGACAAGTGTAGGGTCAGAGCTAAAGGAACGGACACCAATGACGGGATTGTTTGGGTTATTATTCACATCAAGAACAGGAGAGAAGTTTGTATTGATACCTAAAGCGTTTAATTCCTCTCCAATGATTGTTCCTGTGTTGTATGCATTTTTTTTGCTTCTAGAGGCACCAATCGACATATTTCCTGGGAAATGTGTTCCCTTTTGTAGTCTTGTGACGATGCCGCCTTCTTGATCAATTGAAATGAGTAAAGGTATGTTTGGCGATGCTTTTTGAAATTCATGGGTGAGTTTGACTGTTTGTTTCGTATCCACGACATTCTCTGCAAATAAGATGACACCGCCTAGATGATATTTCTCCACAATATGAGACACTTCTTTATTCATCTTTGTTAAACCTGTAGGAGCGGATTCGTCTTTTGCTTGCCAATTACGAAAGTCTGGCATGAGCATTTGGCCAATCTTTTCATCCAGTGACATGTCTTTAACCATTTGTTTGGCGGTTGGAAGGGGGGCGGAGCTAACCTTTTCCGTTGGAACGGAAGAGGTTAGCAGGGCCAAAATCAGTGCAGCGGGAAAGAGAGATTTTAACATCGAATTCCTCCTTTTACTTAAAAGATTCGTAGATTGCGGTTATGATGCTCCCATAAGTACCAGTTGGGAAAAGGTCACCTTCAAATTGATTAGGGTTGATTTCAGGTGAAACGACAGGTGAATGTTTTTTATTCGTCAGCAAGACAACACCTAGATTGTGTTTTGGATCAATCAATGTCATCGTTCCTGTCCAGCCTGTATGTCCGTAGGCTTCGTTACTTGCATATTTCCCAAACATCCATTCCATGTCAGTATGGCCGTTTTTCCGCCAGCCTAGCCCGTAAGTTGGGTTCGTGTCTGAGGATGTTGTAAAGAGATCGATAGAAGCTTGGTCAAAGATGGTTGTTTTCCCATACCCCCCTTTATTGAGCATAAGCTGGAGCAGCACCGCCATATCTGAGGTGTTAGAGAAAAGCCCAGCATGGCCGGAGACACCTGCCATTGAGTAATAGGCTTTCTCGTCGTGTACTTCACCTAGCAGGGTGTATTGTCGAATGTTTTCAAAATTAATTATACCATCTCGCGTATTGCCTAAGCGCTCGGTTGCTGCAAAATGCTTCGGCTTGAATCCTTTTTGCAGTGGATTGAACATTGTATGTTTGAGACCAAGGGGCCGATAGATTGTAGACTCTACATATTGATCAAGAGGCATCCCTGTTTTTTTCTCGATGATCATGCCTAAAAGCATGTAATCAATATCACTATAAATATGCTGGGTTCCTGGCTCGTATTGAAGAGGCACTTTAGGCAGCCAGTTCATGGTTGTTTGTCTATCTTGAGAGAAAAAAGAGCCAGCTGCTTCTTTACTATAAAATAAGACACTGGAAGGGAGTCCGGCAGAATGGGTGAGAAGATCCTTCACACGGAGCTGATCTTTGCCGGTGATCTTTGCATCTGGTTCATCCTGAAAGTCTGGCAGGATGGATTGTATTTTTTCATGCACATCTAGTTTCTGTTCGTATACAAGCTTTTGCAGGGCATAGTTGGTGGCATACATTTTTGTATTGGATGCCAGATCGAACAGTGTGTTCTTTTTCATTTTCTTATACGATTTGAGTTTGGTTGTGCCATCGTATTTTTGCCGGTAGCCATAGGCTTTTTGATGGACGATCTTTCCGTCCTTGATGATGATGAGAGCGGCTCCTGGAAATCCTGCTTGAATATCGTTTTGAATCATTTGATCAACCTTCCTAAGCTGCCTGGAAGAAAAACCTACTTGTTCCGGTCGTTTTGCTTTTTTTAAGACGGGATATTCTTCAGGTGCTGTTTTAGACAAAGACGATACAGGATGGGAGCTAGTTGCAAATGTTTGTACTGGTAACCCAAGGAGCATGAACAGACATGTCATCAAAAGAAAACATTTCTTCAAGAGCTAGACCTCCTTATTGATTGTTTCTTCGAATTCAACAGCCATATCATCATGAAAGCCAAATAAGTATGTGAAGATAAATCCAGCAACATATGCAATGAATAATCCTATTAAGTAAAGAACCATTTGATGTGGGTGGACAATAAAGGTCAGTGGAAGTCCTGAGACGCCAATCGCCTTAGTTGCAATGAGGAAGTGGGCTTGAAATGCACCGCCAACTCCAGCACCGAGACAAGCAGTGAGAAATGGTCTTCCAAGTGGCAGTGTGACACCGAAAATGAGTGGTTCACCAATGCCCAGCATTCCTGAAGGAAGTCCACCTGCAATCGCTCTTTTCAGCTTTTTCTTTTTTGTTTTCATATAAATGGCAAAGGCAGCGCCTACCTGTCCTGCGCCTCCCATTGCGAGAATTGGCAGAAGCGGGTCATCTCCAATTGAATTGATAAGTTCCATATGAATAGGTGTCAGCCCTTGGTGAAGTCCTGTCACAACAAGAGGAAGGAAGGTCGCACCAAGGACGAATCCAGCGAAAATACCGCCAATGTTTAATAGATAAGTAAGTCCTGAGGTGATGGCATCAGATATAAATCCGCCGACTGGCATGAAGATGACGTACGTAAAAATTCCTGTAATGAGTAGGGTGATGGTTGGTGTGACGATGATATCGAGTGATTGCGGCACGAAGCGTCTGATTCGGGTCTCAACAAGGGCCATAAAGATGGCGGCAAGAAGAACACCGATGAGTCCGCCTCTGCCTGGTAGAATATTTGTGCCAAATAACATAATATCTGCGGAGGCTGGGTTAATAATAAGGATACCAGCTAATGCGCCTAATGCAGGAGAGCCTCCAAATTCCTTTGCGGCATTTGTTCCTACTAATATACCGAGATAAGCGAACAAGCCTGAACCGATAACCGTTAGAATAATCGCAGCTTGAGATTTTTCATCGAGCCAGCCCGCTTGCACGATTGCTTTTGTAATCCCTGTAATGAGTCCTGACGCAACAAGCGCCGGAATGATGGGGATGAAGATGCTGGCAATGCGCCGTAAGAATAGCTTGAACGGTGTGCGGTTTTTTTGTGAAATGACTTGTTTGTTTTTTTGTGCTTCATTTTTCAAGTCATATGAACCAGAGTCATTTAGCAGCTGTTCAAACGCACTTGATACTTGGTTGACAACACCAGTGCCTAAAATGATTTGAAGTGTTTCCGCCTCCACGACGCCAATGACGCCATCAAGTTCTTTGATCGCTGTGATTTGAACTTTTTTATGATCAATCGGTGTAATTCGGAGACGTGTCATACAATGTGTATGGGAAGAGATATTTTCAGAACCACCACAGAGCGAAAGGATATCTTTCGCCAACTGCTGATATTTCTTTTGATGACTCATGTTGAATCCCCCTTTGATTTTCGTTTCATGGAGCGGATGGCATGTCTTGTCTTGTCGATATATTGCGCTGTCTGTTCATATTGACGGGAGGCTAGGCTGAGGAACAAGACATCAATTAAATAGAGCTGTGCCATTCTAGAGGAAGTGGCAGCACTGCGAAAAGGTGCTTCATTGGAACCCGAAGTCGATAGGTGAACATCACATAAAGCAGAAACACTTGTATGACCTGGGTGCGTTAAGGCAATGGTTTTCACTTGATGGTCTTTTGCGAGCTGAAGGGCCTGAATGATGTCTAACGTTTCTCCTGAAAAGGATATACCGAAAACAATGTCGTTCTTTCCTGCATTTGCAATGACAGTAGATGCGATATGCATGTCAGTGAAGGCTGTGGCCACATAGTTGATTCTTAGAAATTTCTGCTGTGCATCAGCTGCGACAATGCCAGATGCACCAACGCCGATCAAATGGATTTGGTTTGCAGATAGCAGCAGTTGAACGGCTTTTTCTAAAGCATCTACATTTAAAATAGAGGCTGTGTCTTTAATCGATTGAATCGAGTTTCCTGCTGTCTTTTGAATAATGGAGTGAAGTGGTTCGTCTTGTTCGATATCTCGGTAGCCTTGTTTATCGGCATGCATTAAATCTCCAGCGATTCTCATTTTCAAATCGTGATATCCATTTAGTCCGAGAGATTTACAAAGGCGGATAACGGCAGAGCTGCTTGCACCGGCAGCCTGACTCATTTCATGTACTGTGCTCTTAATGACTTTGTCAGGGTGGGCAAGGATATAGTCTGCAATGATTTTTTCAGATGGGGGTAGCTTTGATTTCATTGTGTGTAGTAGGGTGAGTCCACCTGCTGACATGAGCTCTGCCTCCTTTAGGATTAATGACGTAAGATGGCTTTGTCGATGTGGCCATTTGCTTTGTTGAGTAAATCCTTTGCTGTCTTTTTATCTGTATTTGTTTGGAGCATGACGATGGCGGTTTTGACCTCTAAATCCGCCGCTTCAAGGGTTTTCACGGCTTGTTCGTAGGAAGCGTTTGTCACATGCTGAATGATGGTGACGGCGCGTTCTTTTAGCTTATGATTGCTGACTTTTACATCAACCATCAGGTTTTCATATACTTTGCCTTGTCTGATCATGACCGACGTGGAAAGCATATTTAAAATCATTTTATGAGCGGATGCGGCTTTCATTCGTGTTGACCCGGTGATGGCTTCTGGTCCAACGACGACTTCAATGGCGCAGTCTGCCAGCCCGCTAATTTCTGCTTGTTTATTGCAGCTGAGGGCTACTGTTTTTGCTCCAATGGATCTTGCATAGTTTAAAGCACCGATGATATAAGGTGTCCTGCCGCTAGCAGCAATACCGACGACAGTATCTTTTGACGTCAGGTGGATGTGAACCAAATCCTGTTTGCCAGCTTCTTCACTGTCTTCCACATCTTCAGCAGCATGTGAAAAAGCGGAGTCTCCGCCTGCCATGATGCCGACAATGACATCAGGTGAGACGCTATAGGTGGGCGGACATTCAACAGCATCCATCACACCAATTCTGCCACTTGTTCCAGCACCTAAATAAATGAGTCTGCCTCCATTTGAGGTGGATTCATAGGCAAAGTCACTTGCTGTTTTTACATGTGGAAGTACACGCTTGACTGCTTGAGCGACTTTCATATCTTCTTCATTGATCATCTGAAGCATTTCGAGCGGATCTGCTTGTGAAATTCCCACTGTGTTAGGGTTTCTTGATTCTGTTGTCAAAGAACGCAGTTGAGATGGCTGCATGTGACATACCTCCTTATTTCTTCATTTTCAGTATATTGAGTATGATACGAAATTTCAATATTATATTTGGATACTGAAATTATATTTCAATCAAAACGTCGTGCTGAAAGGGGTAAATAGTTAGAAAATAAAAAAAATAAATTCCCCCTTTACAAAAGGGGGACAACCTGTATATAATAATTTTTGTCAGCTTCACGGATACAGCAAACTTGACAAACTGGCCCGTTGGTCAAGCGGTTAAGACACCGCCCTTTCACGGCGGTAACACGGGTTCGAATCCCGTACGGGTCACCATGATATGGAGGATTAGCTCAGCTGGGAGAGCATCTGCCTTACAAGCAGAGGGTCGGCGGTTCGAGCCCGTCATCCTCCACCATATGCCGGTGTAGCTCAACTGGTAGAGCAACTGACTTGTAATCAGTAGGTTGGGGGTTCAAGTCCTCTTGCCGGCACTGTTTTTTCTTTTTCAATTCCATATGTGGAGGGGTAGCGAAGTGGCTAAACGCGGCGGACTGTAAATCCGCTCCCTCCGGGTTCGGCGGTTCGAATCCGCCCCCCTCCACCATTTTTGGGCTATAGCCAAGCGGTAAGGCAACGGACTTTGACTCCGTCATGCGTTGGTTCGAATCCAGCTAGCCCAGTTAAGACACCTTTTTTTAAAAGGTGTCTTTTTTATATTGTATAGAAGGAATGTATAACTATTCAAAATGTTGTTGAGTTGAGTCAAGAGGCATTGAGAAAGTAAAATATAAGCATGAACGGAAAGGGGATGTACATATGAGAGATCAAAAGAAGGTCACGATTGTTGGGGTTCCGATGGATTTGGGTCAAATGAGAAGGGGCGTCGATATGGGGCCGAGTGCGATTCGATGTGCTGGTGTAAAAGAAAAACTGGAATCGCTTTCATTTGAAGTGGAGGACCTTGGCGATATTCCAGTCGAGCAAAGGGACGATGAGAAAGGTCTCTATACAAGTGAAAAGCTAAAAAATCTAACAGAGAATGCTGGTGCGAATCAGCTTCTTGCTGAAAAGGTCGACAGTATTGTGCAGTCAGGTTCGTTTCCGCTGATTTTAGGCGGTGATCACAGCATTGCTATCGGCACACTTGCCGGTGTAGCCAAGCATTATGAAAACTTGGGTGTCATTTGGTATGATGCGCACGGTGATTTAAATACAGAAGAAACATCTCCTTCTGGAAATATTCATGGAATGCCGCTTGCTGTCAGTATTGGCATTGGGCATGCTGATTTAACGAATATTGGTGGGTATTCTTCTAAAGTGAAGCCGGAAAATGTCATTTTAATTGGTGCGCGTTCCTTAGATGAAGGAGAAAGGGCGTTGATTAGAGAAAAAGGCATTAAGGTGTATACGATGCATGAAATTGATCGTTTGGGGATGACAAGAGTGATGGAGGAAGCCATTGCGTATTTAAAGGAAAGAACAGATGGTGTCCACTTATCGCTTGATTTAGATGGATTAGATCCAGCGGAATGCCCTGGTGTAGGAACTCCGGTGGCGGGCGGCATTAGTTATCGTGAGAGTCACCTTGCCATGGAGCTTTTAGAGGAAGCGGGTATTTTGACTTCTGCTGAATTTGTTGAGGTGAATCCGGTATTAGATGAGAAAAATAAAACAGCAGAAGCGGCTGTTGCTTTAATTGGTTCTTTAATGGGTGAAAAGTTATTGTAGAGCGGGACTTGTTCCCGTTCTTTTTTATTTTGGGGAAATTTAAGGATATATTAAGGTTTTTACCGGCTGATAAGCGAAACACGCTGTCAAAAATTTGTTACACTATTTTATAGAGGAGAATGAAACCTTTTGGAAAGAGGTTCGTATACATAAAGACCGGTGAAGGCAGAGGTTGAATATACTATGGAAACAATGATTAAAAAAAGAATTAAGCAAGTGAAAAAAGGCGACCAGAACGCATTTACAGACATCGTAGACCTGTATAAAGACAAAATTTATCAGTTGTGCTACCGTATGCTTGGGAATGCACACGAAGCGGAGGATATTGCGCAGGAGGCATTTATTCGTGCCTATGTGAATATTGAGAGCTTTGATGTGAATCGTAAGTTTTCCACGTGGCTGTACCGCATTGCAACCAACCTGACCATCGACCGTATTCGCAAAAAAAAGCCGGATTATTATTTAGATGCAGAGGTGGCAGGAACAGAAGGACTGAATATGTATTCTCAAATTGCTGCTGATGGCATTTTGCCAGAGGATGAGGTGGTGTCTCTTGACTTATCGAGCACTATTCAGCAAAAAATTCTAAGACTACCCGATAAATACCGTTCGGTCATCGTATTAAAGTATATTGATGAACTCTCGTTAAAAGAAATTAGTGAGATTCTGAATATACCAGTTGGTACAGTGAAAACGAGAATACACAGGGGTAGAGAGGCTCTCCGGAAACAGTTGAGAGACCTTTGAGTGAGGTGATTTTGATGAGCTGTCAGGATAAAATCGTCCAGCTGATGCATCAGTATTTAGACGGGGACATTGAGCCCGAAGATGAAAAGGAATTAAAGAGCCATCTGCAATCGTGTGAGGAGTGCCGTACTCATTTTCAACAAATTGAGAAATCCATCGCGCTAGTGCAGAGTACATCTCATATAGAAGCACCATCTGATTTCACTGCAAAGGTGATGGCAGGTCTTCCAAAGGAGAAAAAGCGTGTATCGATTCAAAGATGGATTAAAGCTCACCCACTGATGGTGGCTGCTGCCCTCTTTGTGATATTGATGGGAGGCAGTCTGTTTACAAGCTGGAATACGGATCATAATTTCAGTGTGTCAAAGCAGCCGAATCTCGTAGTTGAAAATGATACAGTGACTGTACCTAAAGGGGAAACCGTCAAAGGTGATGTCACTGTCAAAAATGGCAAGCTGATTGTAGAAGGCAAGGTTGATGGAAATGTAACAGTCGTCAATGGAGAACAGCTGACTGCTTCTGCCGGACAAGTCACTGGTCAAATCAATGAAATTAATGAAGTGTTTGATTGGATCTGGTACAAATTGAAATCCACAGCACAAGACGTGATGCGGGTCATTGGGCCAGAGGAACAAAAGTAAATCAAACAGCGTGAGAGCAGTCTCTTAGGGACTGCTCTTTTTCTATACAATTAATCAGATACATGCATACTAGAAAGCCAGCCATATATGGCAACTGTTTTCCTTGCTGAAACAAAATGTGGTATAATAGCCACGCTATGTATTTATACATAGGCTCTTTTTTTATAAAAAATGCATCATACGAAGAAACTTGAAATTCTGGAGGACGAGGAAATGGCTTTAGGGGATATTCCTTTTTTGCAGTACCTCGGTAATGCTGTTGATATTCTCGTTGTTTGGTATGTGATATATAAATTAATGATGGTCATCCGCGGAACAAAAGCGGTTCAGCTTTTAAAGGGAATTGTGGTCATTGTTCTCGTCAGGATGGGAAGTGCGTATCTCGGCCTTAACACACTTCAATGGCTGATGGATCAAGCGATTACGTGGGGGTTCCTTGCGATCATTATTATTTTTCAGCCAGAGCTAAGGAGAGCGCTTGAGCAGCTTGGGCGCGGCCGTTTCTTCTCAAGAAGCGGGACACCTGTAGAGGAGCAGCAGCAGAAAACGATCGAGGCAATTACAAAAGCAATCAATTATATGGCAAAACGTAGAATAGGGGCACTGCTGACGATTGAGCGCGATACTGGAATGAATGATTACATAGAGACAGGAATTCCTTTGAATGCAAAGGTGAGTTCTGAGCTGCTGATTAATATTTTTATTCCGAATACACCGCTTCATGACGGTGCTGTTATTATGAAGCGTGATGAGATTGCAGCTGCGGCTTGTTATTTACCACTGTCAGAAAGTCCTTTTATCTCTAAGGAACTCGGAACCCGTCACCGGGCGGCAGTCGGTATTAGTGAAGTGACGGACAGCTTAACAGTCATCGTCTCAGAGGAGACAGGCGGCATTAGTGTCGCAAGAAACGGTGATCTCCATCGAGAATTGACAGAAGAAGCGCTTGAAGAAATGCTGATTGCTGAATTTAGTAAGAACAGCAAAGATGCTTCCTCGACCAAATGGTATTGGAGGGGCAAGAAAAATGGATAAGATTTTGAATAATCGCTGGGCCGTTAAGTTTCTTGCATTGGTCTTCGCTTTATTGCTGTATGGTGCAGTCAATTCAGCGCAAGCGCCCACGCCGAAAAAAATCGGTGAATCCTTTTTCCCAACATCGACGACAGATGAAGCAACCTTAACCGACATTCCTGTTAAAGCGTATTATGATGACGAGAAGTATGTCGTCACTGGTGTACCGCAAACAGTCAATGTCACGATAAAAGGATCAACAAGTGCTGTGAAAACAGCAAGACAAACGAAGAATTTTGAAATTTACGCAGATATGCAAAAGTTAACGACAGGCACACATAAAGTAGAGCTTAATGCAAGAGGTGTATCGAATGGGATCACATTAACGGTTAATCCGTCTGTGACAACTGTGACCATACAAGAAAAAACCACAGCTGAATTCCCTGTTGAAACAGAATTTTATAATCAAAATAAAATCAAAGACGGCTATTCACCTGAACAGCCTATCGTGAATCCGAAAAAGGTGACTGTTACTGGCTCAAAGGATGTCATCGACAAAATTTCTGTCATTAAAGCATTTGTGAACTTAGAGGATGTCGATCAACAAATCGAAAAAGAAGCGAAGCTCACTGTGTATGATAGCAGAGGAAATGAGCTGCCAGTCGAAGTGAGTCCGTCGGTTGTGGATATAACGGTCCCTATCACGAGCCCGAGCAAGAAAGTCCCGTTTAAAATCGAGCGGACGGGCAGTTTATCGGATGGGATTAGTATCTCAAGCATTGAGACAAGCCCGAGTGAGGTCACGGTGTACGGCTCTCAAACGGTGCTGGATGCACTTGATTTTATTGATGGTGTCAAGCTGGACCTAAGCAAAATCAAAGATGATACAGAAATCGATGCCGACATTCCCCTGCCAGATGGTGTGAAAAAGGTATCGCCTGAAACCGTTAAGATCAAAGTGAAGGTTGCAACAGCTGAAGAAAAAAAGATCGATAATGTACCCATCTCTGTCGTGGGTTTGAGCAAGGATCTCACATCTGAGTTTGTGAGTCCGACTTCTGGACGGCTCACGTTAACAGCAAAAGGATCAAAGAGTGCGATAGATAAACTAAAGGCTTCAGATATTGAAGCCTATATCAATGTGGCGGATTTGAACGAAGGAACACATGAGGTCAAAGTGCAAGTGAACGGTCCTCAAAATGTGACATGGACATTATCGAGGTCAAAGGTCAAGGTGAAACTCACCTCTACTGACTCCGAGGATCAGCCAGCTTCGACAAATGATCGAAAGGGTCAATCTGATGACGATGATCAGGAAGAGAAGAGTAAAGAGCAGTCGACACAAGATAAAGCAAAGAAAGAATCAAGTCATAGACAGCGGGTCAAAGAAGATAAAAAAGGGGACGCATCGTCCTCTTGAATGGTAAAAAAGGAGCGATTGAAACATGGGCAAGTACTTTGGAACTGATGGTGTAAGGGGTGTGGCTAATAGCGAATTAACGCCAGAGCTCGCATTTAAAATTGGGAGATTTGGCGGCTATGTCCTCACGAAGGATAAAGAACGTCCAAAGGTACTCGTTGGACGAGACACACGTGTATCCGGTCATATGCTAGAAGGAGCGCTGGTTGCAGGCTTACTTTCAATTGGGGCTGAAGTGATGCGTTTAGGTGTGATCTCAACACCTGGCGTGTCTTATTTAACAAAAGCAATGGATGCAGAAGCGGGTGTCATGATTTCTGCTTCTCACAATCCAGTTCAGGACAACGGGATAAAATTCTTCGGCGGTGACGGCTTTAAGCTGTCAGATGAACAGGAGAATGAAATTGAGCTGCTAATGGATCAGCCAGTCGACCAATTGCCACGTCCGGTTGGAGCCGACCTTGGAACGATGAATGACTACTTTGAAGGCGGTCAGAAGTACTTGCAATTCTTGAAGCAGACAGCGGATGAGGATTTCACAGGAATTCACGTGGCGCTTGACTGCGGTCACGGTGCGACATCTTCTCTTGCGACACATTTATTTGCTGATTTAGATGCGGATGTGTCAACAATGGGAACATCACCAAACGGGTTGAATATCAACGATGGCGTAGGTTCAACTCATCCAGAGGCGCTTTCTGCTTTTGTAAAGGCAAAGGGTGCAGATATTGGTCTTGCGTTTGATGGTGACGGCGACCGCTTAATTGCAGTCGATGAAAAAGGTGATATCGTAGACGGCGATCAAATTATGTACATATGTGCACGTTATTTGAAGGGTGAAGGCCGATTAAAGGATGACACAGTCGTGTCAACGGTCATGAGTAACCTAGGCTTCTATAAAGCGCTGGAGAAGCAAGGCATTAAGAGTATCCAAACCGCTGTTGGTGATCGTTATGTGGTCGAGGCGATGAAAAAGGATGGCTATAATGTCGGCGGCGAGCAATCAGGGCATTTGATTTTCCTTGATTACAATACGACAGGTGACGGCATGCTTTCTGCCATCATGCTTGTGAATACGCTAAAAGCAACAGGAAAAACATTGTCAGAGCTTGCAGCGGAAATGGAAAAGTTCCCGCAGCTTCTAGTGAATGTGAAGGTGTCTGATAAATATAAAGTGGAAGAAAATGGAAAAGTAAAAGCTGTGATCCAAGAGGTCGAAAAAGAGATGAACGGTGACGGCCGTATCCTTGTTCGTCCATCTGGGACAGAGCCGCTTGTACGTGTGATGGCAGAGGCGAAAACAAAAGAGCTGTGTGATGAATATGTGGCTCGAATTACTGCTGTTGTCAAAGAAGAAATGGGTATTGAGTAATAGATCTAAGCAAATCGCAGAGCTGCGGTTTGCTTTTTTTAAAAATAAACGTCATAAGAGGTGTGGACTGTACGAATGATATAAGCGAGGGCAACTTGCTGCTGCCTTCATACATAGGAGAACACATCAAAGGTAGAACGTGACAAGCCTCATTGCATATACTGTATGGAGGTCTCACTTTCTAAAATGAAGGGGATCACCCGCTAAATTGTGATTGACGGAGGTCAGACCTTATAGTACAATCATCCTTGTGTTACTGGATTTTTATTCTAGCAGGAAAGGCGGGGTAGATGTTCAGGAACTCTTATAATGATAGCGCCCGAACTAAGCGATCGGACGACAGATGCTTAGTTGACGAGGATGGAGGTTATCGAATTTTCGGCGGATGCCTCCCGGCTGATCAAAAGAGATCACAGCCGTAAGTGTTTCTTTAAACCAAAGAGGTGACTCTTTGTACAAAGGGAATACACATGATCTCCCAAAATAAACATGTAGAGAGGGACGAAGAAATGTCCCTTCTATTTTAGTAGGCTTTCTTTGTCCCTTTCACATGATCGGGAGGAAGAAAATTTATGTGTGGAATCGTAGGTTATATTGGTCAGAATGATGCGAAGGAAATCTTATTAAAAGGCTTAGAGAAGCTTGAGTACCGCGGTTATGACTCAGCAGGAATCGCTGTGGCAAACGAAGAAGGTGTGCATGTGTTCAAAGAAAAAGGACGTATCGCTGAGCTTCATGAGGTCGTTGATGCAAACGTGGCATCTACAGCAGGAATCGGACATACACGCTGGGCAACACACGGTGTACCAAGCCATCTAAATGCGCATCCGCATCAAAGTGCTTCTGGCCGTTTTACGCTTGTTCATAACGGTGTCATCGAGAACTATGTACAATTGACACGCGAATATTTACAAGATGTCACACTAAAAAGCGACACAGATACAGAGGTTGTTGTTCAAGTCATCGAACAATTTGTGATCAGAGGTCTTGATACAGAGGAAGCTTTCCGTCAAACGCTTCTTCAACTAAAAGGCTCTTACGCAATTGCTCTTTTCGATAACGAAAACAAAGAAACAATCTATGTGGCGAAAAACAAAAGCCCATTATTGGTTGGTTTCGGTGAAGACTTCAACGTTGTGGCTTCTGACGCAATGGCAATGCTTCAAGTAACGAACGAATATGCGGAGTTAATGGATAAAGAAATGGTCATTGTCACAAAAGACGAGGTCATCATTAAAAACCTTGACGGTGATATCATGACACGTCCTTCTTATATCGCTGAGCTAGATGCAAGCGACATCGAGAAAGGCACATATCCTCACTACATGTTAAAAGAAACGGATGAGCAGCCGCTTGTGATGCGCAAAATCATCCAAGAATATCAAGACGAAAACGGCAAGCTGTCAGTCGCTGGCGATATTGCAAGCGCAGTAGCAGAAGCAGACCGCATTTACATTGTGGCTTGCGGAACTAGCTACCATGCTGGACTTGTTGGTAAACAATATATTGAAGACTGGGCGAAAGTACCTGTAGAAGTCCATGTAGCAAGTGAATTCTCTTACAACATGCCGCTTCTATCGAAAAAGCCGTTGTTCATCTTCCTTTCTCAATCTGGGGAGACTGCGGACAGCCGTGCTGTACTTGTTCAAGTCAAAGAGCTTGGTCATAAAGCATTAACGATCACAAACGTACCAGGTTCAACGCTATCTCGTGAAGCTGACTTCACATTGCTTCTTCATGCAGGACCAGAAATCGCAGTGGCTTCAACAAAAGCCTACACAGCACAAATCGCTGTTTTGGCGATCCTTGCATCCGTTGCAGCGGAATTAAATGGTCAATCACTTGATTTTGATCTAGTGAAAGAGCTTGGGATTGTGGCAAACGCAATGGAAGCCCTTGTCGATCAAAAGGATGAAATGGAACAAATCGCTCGTGACTTCTTCACAGTGACACGTAATGCATTCTTTATCGGAAGAGGACTTGACTACTATGTGTGCCTTGAAGGTGCACTGAAGCTAAAAGAGATCTCTTACATCCAAGCAGAAGGGTTTGCTGGCGGAGAACTAAAACATGGAACCATCGCTTTAATTGAAGAAGGCACACCAGTCATCGCCCTTGCGACGCAAGAGCACGTGAACCTAAGCATTCGCGGTAACGTCAAAGAAGTCGTTGCACGCGGAGCGAACCCATGTGTCATCTCACTGAAAGGCCTAGAAGACGAAGGCGACCGTTTCGTCCTTCCAGCTGTACACCCAGCACTTGCACCACTTGCATCTGTTGTCCCATTACAGCTGATCGCTTACTACGCAGCACTTCACCGCGGGTGTGATGTGGATAAACCACGTAACCTTGCGAAGAGTGTGACGGTGGAGTAGGTTCTTAGATTTTAAATAAAAGCGTACTTTTGATCCCCCTTTAGATATCATTGTCAAAAGGGGGATTTTTGTGTCAAAAGGACTAGAATAATATATATTTGACAGCACTCGATGGTCTTTCATTCAAGGAGTATGTTTACTCGAGAGCTACAGTATTTGGAGGTTGCCTTCTTTACTAATTGTAGATCGATTTCAAGGGTGAGATGTCATTGTGATTCAATACTTAAAAAAGGAAAGATGGGGAATTGCTTTTTTCTTTACTAGTTATGTAATATTGTTTATTAGCTCTTATTTATTAATTGGCCGTCCTGCCACGATTGAAGGCGTAAGAGTCATTTTCAGCCTTGTCCAATACTAGGGAATCTTGCGAGTCTCTAAATATTCAAGTGAGTTGAAAACAAATGGAATAGGCATGATATAGCACGTATCGGAGACATGACAGTATAAATATTTAACGAAGAAAGGGGAATAACACATGACCAAACCTAAAATTTACACAATGAGCTTTGCGACAGTCTATCCTCTCTATATAGCAAAGGCGGAGAGAAAGAGGCGGACGAAAGCCGAAGTCGATGCGGTCATTAGTTGGCTGACAGGGTACAGCCAAGAAGAGTTGCAGGTCCAGTTGGATAAACAGACAGACTTTGAAACCTTTATTGCTGAGGCACCTGAGCTTCATCCTTCTCGCAACTTGATCAAAGGGGTGATCTGTGGCGTTCGAGTAGAGGATATTGAAGAAGACACCATGCAGAACATTCGTTATATGGATAAGCTGATTGATGAGTTAGCTAAAGGGAAGTCGCTGGAAAAGATTTTGCGAGTATCCTCATAGAGAAATGGATGTAAAATCGACGATCAAGTGTTTAATCCATCATAAGCATCTATAACAAGCAAGCCCAGTGAACTCACCTTCACTGGGCTTTTTTATATCAATTTTCCCTTCTTATAGATCATTCGACCAATAAATATTAAATCCATTTGAACGAATTCATTCTTGATGTCGTCAAAAGAAGTGATATCAAAACAAATCGGAGTTTGAAAGAGGAGTGGCGTGGATGGATATGAAGATGATTTTACCTCTCATTTTGCTGCAAGCGATTTTAATGGTGATTGGTTTGTTTGATTTGCTGAAAAGAGATCCATCGAGGATCAGAGGAGAAGTGAAGTGGGTTTGGCTTTGGTGATTGTGTTTGTGGCAAGTGCCGGTCCTATTGCGTATTTCATTTTTGGCCGTAAACAATCTTAAAAGGGGAGTTCACTTGAATATGCTGGAGTGTCATGGGCTGACGAAAATGTATGGTCGGCATGAAATTTTAAAAAATGTCTCGTTTTCCGTTGGGGAAGTGGGATGTGTAGGGTTTTTAGGAGGCAATGGAGCGGGTAAGACGACGACGATTCGGATTCTGACGGGGCTTGCTCGGCCTACGTCTGGCATTGTGAAGGTGGCGGGTTTGGATGTGACAAAGGACATGAATCAAATCAGTCATGTGATCGGGTACTGTCCGCAGCAGCCTGCATTTTATCAGGATATGACGGGTCAGGAGTGGATGCATTGGGTTGGAGGTTTATTTCAATTAGATCAGGAATCGATTCGCTTCAAAACGGAGGAGCTGTTGAAGCTTTGCCACATCTATGAGGCGAAGGATCGTTCCATTGGCAGCTATAGCGGGGGCATGAAGCAAAGGCTCGCCATTGCACAGGCGCTCATCAACAGCCCGAAGGTCCTTATCCTAGATGAACCTGTGTCCGCACTTGACCCAATGGGAAGAAAAGATGTCCTGACATTGATTGAGCGTCTGAAACAACAGATGTTGATCTTTATGTCGACCCATATTTTAGATGACATTGAAAGGGTGGCGGATCACATTATCATGATCAAAAGTGGAGAAGTTTATATGTCCTCTTCTATGAAACAGATCAGAGAAGACTATATCCAGCCAGTGATCGAATTTCAATTAGAAAAACAGAATGCGGAGCTAGTGACTTTGTTAAAAGATAGGGATTGGGTGGAAGAATGCATTGATACAGGGGAGGCTTATCAAGTGCGAGTCAAGGATCAACGAACGGCATTGAAGGAGCTCCCTGGTCTCATCATTGAAACTGGCAGTGTTCTGCTCAATTATCGATTATCTAAGCTGACGCTTGAAGATATTTTCTTGAAGGTTGTGAATGCATGATGATGTTGAAAAAGGAATTTAGGGAGCTATTTACTAGCTATAAAATCTTATTTGTTCCAATCATTTTTACGATTTTAATGATCACGCAGCCGATTACGTTGAAAATGCTACCGGACCTTCTATCGAAATCAGCTAATTTACCAGAAGGGTCCACGTTTTATATACCAGAGCCGAGCGCTGGAGAGGCTTTAGCAAGTGCATTGAGTAAATTTGATTCGCTTGGTGTTTTTATTCTGATTATGATCGTGATGGGGACGATTGCTGGAGAGCGGGCCTCTGGGGTGATTTCGATGATTATGGTGAAACCGATCAGTCGAACGAGTTATTATGTATCAAAAATATGCGCCTATGCCTGTCTGACCTTGTTTAGTTTGGTTGTGGCGGTGCTGGCCTCCGTTTATTACGTGGACATTCAATTTGGACATCTGGATTGGGTCAATGTGTTAAAAGGAACGCTTCTTTATTACCCCAATTTATTGCTGATTATCGTGTCTACCATTTGTGCTTCGGCGTTCTTTACGCGTTCCGTCACAGCTGGCGGTGTGTCGCTTGTGGTCAACCTTATTCTATTTACCGTTCCTTCATTTTATGAGGATACATTAGGGAAGTTTGCGCCTAAAGGCGTGACAAGTGCGGCCGAGGAGATGATTCATAGAGGAACTTATTCGGATCAGGCGCTTACAAGCTTTCTAGGTGTCACGGCATTAATTATTTTCTTTTTTCTCATCGGATGGTTTCTTTTTAGAAAACAAGAATTATAGCATGATGTACCCTTTGGATATGAGGATCTAAAGGGTTTTTTTATGGAAAAGGGAGATGTATTTAGTAAGTTTTCCTAATTTAGAGGCCGGTTTGAATTGAATTCATCAAATTGAGCATCGGAACGGGGCGTCGATTATTGATGAAATACTATGAAGACTAAGAGGTTGGATCATCATATCCAATCTTTTTTTATAACGATCATCCCACTACCTATAAATTCCTTTTAAGTAAATATTTATAATGTTTTACACAGTTCCCCTTACTTCGACATTTTCCATATGGTAATATCAGGGTGCATGGTAGATAGGTCTATTGACACTATGCGGAATTTAGGGGGAGGTTTTACTTGTGACAAGAAACCAAAAAGAATGGGAATCTGTGAGTAAAAAAAACCTTAAGCGTCCAGGTGGTACTTCAATTGTAAAGGCAGCTGGATGTATGGGGTGCTGGGCCTCAAAAAGTATTGCAATGACGCGTGTTTGTGCTCTTCCACATCCTGCAATGCGAGCTATTTAATGAGTAACATAAGGAGTTAAGCATACATTGCTTGCTCCTTATTCTACAAAAGGGGTGTCTATTTATGTCAAATAATCAACTAGCAGAATACGATTTACCTGAACTAGCGATCCATTTGCAGCCTCATGGGGCTGTCATGATAGATAGAAAATCAATGTATTATTTTAGATTGAGTGGAAGAGGGGCTCAGCTGGCATTTTTATTATCTAAGAATAAAGACTTGAGCAAAACGGCTCGTATCTGGGAAATCGTTAAAAAGGAAGAGCTGACAGCTGATCAGCTGCGTGAAGAATTGAGTGCCCATCCTTTTACAGAAGCTTGGACACAAGGGTTATTAGATCAGCCTATTCAATTTTCTGGATCGTTACAGTCTTATTTGCCCATTAGCTGTACTCTCCAGTTAACAAATGCTTGTAACTTAGGATGTTCCTTTTGCTATGCCAGTTCCGGTAAGCCCTATCCTAAAGAGTTAACATGTTCACAGTGGATTGATGTGATGCAAAAGTTAGCCGCACAGGGCGTAGCTGATGTCACTTTAACTGGGGGTGAAGCCAAGCTCATCAAAGATTTTAAAGAAATCGCTATGGCTGCCAGTTCATTATTTACTAACGTAAATGTGTTTAGCAATGGTCTAAACTGGAGACAGGAAGAAGTAGAATTGCTTAGTCATCTGGGAAATGTATCTGTACAAATTAGCATTGACGGCACGAGCGACACTCACAATTCCTTAAGGGGAAGGAAAGGTGCTTTTCAAGAGAGTATGGAAACCATTCAGCGATTAGCAGAGGTCAATGTTCCTGTGATTGTTGCTATGACCATCAATGAAATGAACGCTGATCAAGTAGCAGAAGTTGTTGATCATTGTGCAAAAGCCAATGCTTCCATTTTTCGTGCTGGCAAGACTTTATCCGTTGGACGTGCTACAAAGAATTTTAAAGCGCTGGAGACTTCGTTTGAACAGCGTGTTCAAAGTCAATTACAGCAAGCACGTCATAAATGGGGACATCATCTGAATATAATCGATTGGGAGCATGAAGAGAGTACTTTCACAACTGATTTTTGTACACCTGGTTATTTGGCTTGGTATATAAGGGCAGACGGTTATGTGACGCCTTGTCAATTAGAGGATATCGCTTTAGGTCATATTCTAACTGATTCCTTTTCTGATATTGGCTCACCAGCTCGTCTATTGAAATTGAAATGTGAAGCAAAAAACTGTAAATGTATAGGGAAAGTTGAACTATCCGAACCAGACCTTCCCTTTGGAAATGAAATGAAAGCAGGAGCCACCCATGAATAGCTTTACTTTTATCTTGTGGACAGGTCTTGGAGTGATAGGACTAGTCCTGTTTATGAAGTATAGAGTAGCAACTATAGAGTCAAACCTTTTAGATAAAAGTGAAGCAAGAAAAGTCAGTATCGACTTTATGAAAGAATTTGTGGGTCTCGATGTAGAAGAATGGGATGTATATTCAGTCTATTGGTATGATCATGAAACAGTGAATAAGCTGCATCATTTAGGGTTACTGAATAAAAATCGACGTATACTTCACGAAATGGGATTGGTTGAGTCTTGGCGTGTTCGCTTTGTTCACCAACACCAATCATTCGTTATAGGCGTAAACACGAAACGTGAAGTGACATTTTTTTATGCAGATGTAAGGCAAACATCACTATCTAAAAAAGCTGGTCAATTATCACCAGAAGGTTTAAAAGATCAATTAACTTGTTCTTCAACGGGATTATGGGCTAAAACAAAATCAACTGGTTCTGGTTCAAAAGAAGAGGATTTTCGTGAGATCAACACGTATTGGTATCTTGCTGAGAAGGAAGATGTTCGGCTTAAGGTAACAGTTGAAATGCAATCTGGTGTGATCACTTATATTGGTACAGATACAGAGATTCTAACAGACAAGATGAACAAAGTAATACGAGATGAACAAGTTGAATCTACTTTTGGGATATCAGGTATGTTAGCATCAGCCGCCGCGATGGTCATGGCTATTTTAGTTTTAGTATTAATGGATGTTCAAACTCAAATCATACTTAGCCTGATACTTGGTTTAATCATTGTATTAGTGCAATCTCTCACAATTAAAGAAGATATACAGTTAACGATTGTAAATGCTTACGATGCTAGGATGAATGTTCAAACTGTTCGATTACTTGGCATGCTATCCACAATGCTTGCAGGATTATTGACAGGATTTGTAGTATTTATATGTTCATTGGCAGGAGGTGCTCTTGCGAATGAATTAGGTCTGACATTTTTAGATCGAATCAGTGTGCAGTTTTTTATCGGTCTTAGCGGCGGGTTAATTAGTCTAGGTATCACATCACTTGTTTTTTTCCTGTTAGAGAGAATGAATCGATTACGTATTTCTCCAGAATTATCAAATAGAAGTATGTTTTTATCTGGATTTACCTTAAGACAAGGGTTAAATATGAGTCTACAAAGTTCTATTGGGGAAGAAGTAATATACCGACTCTTAATGATTTCTCTAATATTTTGGTTAAGTGGGAGTACAATGTTGTCTATTTTACTATCATCATTATTATGGGCAATCATGCATCAAGTCACAGGATATGATCCTAGATGGATTCGCTGGGCGCATCTTTTTGTTTTTGGATGTTTCCTTGGTTTTCTTTTTGTGAATTATGGATTTATTTGTGTACTGGCGGCACATTTTATTCACAATTTGGTGCTTGTTTGTATGCCCTTATGGCAATTTAAACTTCAAAGATATATACAAACCAAAAAGCCTCAGCATACATCACTCTAATGCAAGGGAGAGATTTGATGCCATTCATGGAGGTTCAGAATGTAAGCAAAAGATATAGCAACGGTGATGGGATAGAGGACCTGTCATTTTCCATTGAAGCAGGAGAGGTTGTGGCGCTGCTTGGGCCTAATGGTGCTGGGAAAACGACAACCATTCGGTGTTTGACGGGTCTATATCAACCAGATCAAGGGGAGATTCTCATAGAGGGTTTCCCTCCTGGTCATTCCCATGTCCAAAAGCAAGTAGCTCTTATTCCTGATCAGCCGTATTTGTATCCAGAATTAACGGTTGCTGAACATGTTCAATTCCGTGCAAGGGGCTATCATAAAGGCTTAAAACAGATCAAAGAAAGGGTATATGAAGCGTTGAAAGAAGTACATATGGACATGAAGATGAACGAACTGTGCGGAAGGCTTTCGAGAGGCCAAAAACAGCGTGTCGTCTTAGCCGGAGCCATTGTACAAGATGCTTCCCTTTTTATATTAGATGAACCGACTGTAGGGTTAGATATCCCATCGAAACAGTGGCTGTCGGATTGGCTGAAACAAAAAAGCCGTCAAGATGGTTCTGTCCTTGTGTCAACTCATAGTATGGAATTTGTTCTTGATACGGCTAGCAGGGTGATATTGATTCGAGACGGTGGCATCATGAAGAGTATTGATGTTCCTCAATTGAAGGAAGAACAGATCGAGTGGAGGGCAGAGGTCATTCAACTTCTGGGGGAGTGGTCTAGTGAATAACACACTCTCACTTTTATGGATGAAATCTCAAAGGCGCTTGATCAGTAAAAATCAAGAAAAGAAAATGCCTTTTCTGATCTTGCTGCTTTTGATTGTAGCCATTGGTTTTCAGCTTAGCGCAGTCTCAAGTATGGGTGATTGGAATGCAAGTGCAGCTGGATGGATCATTGTTTTTTTATTTGTTGTTTATACAGGCTTTGGCCTGTTTACGAATCGACTGCCTAGTCAGATGAATGATATCACTTGGTTATATGGAAATGGTGTTTCCTTATGGACGGTTGTGATGAGTGTATGGGTGTATCATATTTTTTGGAGAGGTGCTCTCCTCATTGTTTCTGCTGTGGCTGCTGATATTCTCCTTTTTTGTTTGACGCAGCAGTCCCCTTTTCTACTCGGGAAATCGCTCATCCTGATAGGGCTGTTATGTATGGCGGAAACATGGATGATTGCTGTGTCTTGTGCTAGAACCATTCAAGTATACAAGCGGTTGTTTTTACTCGGTTTTGTCCTGGTGTTTTGCTGTTTTGCATTGCTTTTTTTGAATCAATTGATAATGAAACAGCCCTCATTGATGAACATCGCTGATTCTTTTATGTTTCAAGTTGGACGTATGGTCGAAGAGTTCTCATTCCTTTCTTTATTGATATTTCTTGGAGTGATGATCCTATCTTTAACGATGATGTACAAGGCCAGTCATCGTTTAGAGATGAAGGAGTCGTTAGTCAAGGAGGCAGCATTTTGGGAGGAATTTGAGGGGAAACAGATTCATTCAAATCCAATGGTTCAAAAGAAAGGCAGGACGTGGTGGGGATTTCCAGCATTAACGGGCAGCTGGGCTTTTCTTTGGATAGAATTATTGTTGATGAAAAAATATGTTACCTTTCATCTGTTATCTACCATGCTGCTGATTGGTACTTACTATGTCGTCATTTCTTATTTTTCTGATTGGTTGCATCTATTCTTGATCGTCATCTCTGCATCCGTCCTCTTTAGCTCGTATTACGCAGGGATTGTAAGGCATGCGCAAACAGGAGTGCTCTATCTTTTCCCAGGAGCTTTATATCAAAAAATCCTTCTATTAGAGGTGTTTCAAACCTTTTGGTTGTATGCTGTCTACTTTATTTCTCTTTTCATGTTTGAGATTCATGATGTATTGTATTGGGCTTTTTATGGGGGAGGGGTTTATATATGGTTTTTGGCCATACGGCTCTTTGCCTTTACGCAGCCTCTGAGACGAGAAGCGAGTCTTTCTTTAGGCATCTATTATCGATCATTGCTCATCGCATCTGTAATAAGTGCTGTGGTCATTATGGGTATTCATGCGTTCACTGAGGGCTTGTTTACAACGATTGTATGTCTAGTTGCTGGATGTGTATTTTATGTGATTTGTTATCGATGCCGTGCAACTCATTAAAAAGAGGAGTTGATTGTCATGAAACCAGAAGATAAGCTATCTCAATCAGTTCAACATTTAGTCAATACCAATGAAGTGACGATCGTTCAAGCAATGGGGGAATTAAAAAAATCCGGAAAAGATGCCGTGCCAGTCCTTGTTGAAGCTTTAAAAGAAGATGGTTCTTTGCGGAATATTGCAGCAGCTGTACTTGGTGAATTTGGAGCAGAAGCAGGGGACGCAGCAGAGTCTCTTGCCAAGCTGTTAGAAAGTGAAGAAGAGGAGACAAGAATGGCGGCTGCGATCTCACTCATGAGAATTGGTCAGCCTAGTTTGCCATTCCTTCTGCCACTCGCTAAACGTTATGAAGGACCTACATGTTTTTGGGCATCTTGGTGTATCTCTTGGATTGACCCATCAAAAATCGAAAAAAACATGTATGAGTGCCTAAAACAGGAACAAGAAAATCCATCAGGCAATGTGGCCCCTTTTGCCGCAGAGGAAGCATTAGGAAAAATCATTGCTTTTCAATTAAAAGAAAAGGGGGATGAATAGTGGAAACGCAAATATTCAAATGGCCTGAGCATCTTCCTTGGATTCATCCTTCAGATCAGAGGTGTTTGCCTGAAGGGCAGAATCAGCTTCTTTATTTTTGGTCAGTCAACTGTCCTCATTGTGAAGAATTAACCGAGCACATTCTACATAGTGTGAATCAGTTGGGTGTCCATTTAACCTGTGTCCATGTTCCATATACGGAAGAAGAAAAATTGATAGATGTTGTTTCGATGTATGCGGAGGAGAAGAAGATGACTGCCCCAATTGTTTTGGATCAAGATTATGAGATTGTCACGAACTATAAGATTCAAGGATTACCTAGTTTTTGTCTTATAAATGAAGAAGGGCAATTAATAGATCGGAAAATGGGAGATACCGGCTGGGGGAAAATGTTGAAAAAAATAGAAAAACATTCTTAATTGCGATGATGGAGGAGAGCGTTTTGTTTCAATCAAACAAAGAATTAAAAAGAACTGCGGTCTTTTTCGCAGGTGTGGGAGCTGTCTTGCTGATTCTTCTTATGCTGAAATGGTTACCAATCTCAGCAGACTGGGAGCTGGCGTTGATTTTGTTCGGATTGGGGATTTTGTTTTATGTGAAGCGTGTGCTGTGGAGAGAGGAAAAAGATCATAAGTCATGAGTGTGTTACCTAGAATGTATATTCTAGGTTTTTTTATTAAATTTACCTTAAAACTTATTTTTTCACATGGGGATAGGAACCAATTTTTTAAAAGTGTGATAGGATAAATATGCTTTATTTTTATATAATTCGAAGGAGCTGTCGTGTTGAAGGGGTCTAGGGTTGAGTTAATTGATAGTTTACGTGGTTTTAGTTTATTAGGTATTTTGATCGTGAATATGCTTAATTTTCAATATGATTATGATTTTGAGAAAATGTTTGATTCGAGCATGTGGGGTCAGGAATTCGGGGTATATGTGACAGAGATTTTGTTCCAAGGGTCTTTTTATCCGATTTTTTCCTTTTTGTTTGGGTATTCTTTTATCAAGTTAGTTGAATCTACGCAGGCCAAGGGGCTGAATACAAATGCCATCATCATTCGCCGAGGATTTGGTCTCATTGTACTTGGTATGCTTCATTACATATTGATTTGGAATGGCGATATTCTTCTTTATTATGGGGCTTGTACATTTTACTTGATGATGTTTTTGAGCAGCCGGATCAAAACAATGCTTATATGGTCGGGTATTTTAGGTGTTTTATCTTTAGTGGTTTTGCCTTATATGATGAATTTTGTATATGGAAATGATGATTTATTAACCGATGTGTATGCGAAGGGTGCATATGGTGATATTTTGTTGAGCCGGATTACGATTGAAGATGATATGGTGATTGTTACCATTATTATGGCGATCTTGACCATTACGCTTATGCCGATATTAGGCTTTCTATTCGGTACGATAATGGCTGGTCCGTTTGCATTGCTTGGAATGGCGATTGCTAAACGAGGGCATTTGACAGAAGAAGATCGAGGGATGGCTTATCGTAAAGGCTGGGCATGGATGATTTTGATCGGGCTGGCGCTAAAATGTGCGACGTTCATTGATGCTCCTTGGAGTGAAATGGTGATGACGTTAGGTGCCTATGTGCTGACGATTGGTTATATTCAAGCCTTTATCGTATTCTATTATTCGAAGGCAGCCCAAGGTCTGAAGCGTCTGTTTGCAGGGCTTGGCCGTTTGTCTCTATCTAACTATTTGGCACAATCGATTATCTGTACAACCATTTTCTACTCTTATGGACTTGGTTTATTTGGTCAAATGGGCTCGATGTTTGGACTGCTGCTCGCTGTCGGTCTCTACACAGCACAATTGTTCATCAGCTATCTCTATTTGAAAAAGTGGAGAAGAGGTCCTGTGGAATGGCTCATGGGAAGATGGGTGTATTGGAGATAATGATGGAAAAGCTCATGAAACCGTTCATGAGCTTTTTATATTATAGGATTGAGGAGAAAAAGGAGATTTAGGGTGTATGTATTCAAAGAGATATCAATTGTATTACTTATATCAAAATGAATTTCTGTGCCTTGGATCAATTCAGCAATTTCGATCAAAACGTGCTCGCCGTTTTGTTTTATGATCAAGAAGAGGTGAGGGAGATGATGTATAGTCGGGGCACGCAAGAGGTGCTTGCCTATTTAGAGTCGCATTTGATGGATGAGCTGTCGCTGAGGCAGGTGCCTGAGAAAGTGCTTTTAAGCACCTAGAAGTGGATGAGAGAACTTCTACGATTAATATGGTGGAGGCTTCGGTACTGCCAGAGGTCCCTGTGAATTTAATGAGCTTGAGCAGACCGTGTGAGCGGTCTTTTTTGTTCTATACAAATCTGCATTGACAGTTTATAATGAAATAGATGAAGATACATACCGACGGTCGGTATGTAAAAGGAGGCGTTTCAGATGGCCAGAAATAAATATCCAGAAAAGACGATCCAGCAAATTTTGGACGTGTCAACGAAGTTGTTTCAGGAAAAAGGATTCGAAAAGACGAGTTTGCAGGATATTATTCATGAATTGAATATGTCTAAGGGTGCTATTTATCATCATTTTAAATCGAAAGAAGAAATATTACGTGCCGTGATGGATCGACAGTTTCGTTATGCGACACAGAAGCTTGAGGAGCTGATTGAGCATACGGAGGCAGCTCATGCGAAAGAGAAGCTGCAGCTTATTCTAGAGCAGCTTGTGGCAGATCCACAGTCTCATTCGATTGATGGGATTTTGGTTGACCAGATGAAAAACCCACAATTTGTGGTTGAGGGGATGAAGGCAGGTATAAATCAGGATGCTGCTAAAATCAAACGGTTAATTCTTGAAGGGATTGAAGATGGATCGATGACAACTGCCTTTCCTGTTGAAGTGGCAGAAGTGTTTATGCTTCTTGTGAATATATGGTTGAATCCAACGTTGTTTGTTCGTGATCAAGAAGAAACTGTTCAGCGTTTGCATTTTTTACAACAGATGATGAAAGGGCTTGGAGTGGATGTGGTGAGTGATCTATTTATACAAAAGGTGACAGCGCATTATGCTGGAATTGGAGGGTATGATCAGCCTGGAACATAAAGTGTCAGATAAGACAGAAAGGATGCCATAAAAAATCTATCTGCTAGGAGGGTGCCTTATGCTTCATTTCATGGAGATTGAGCTAAGAAAAAGCTACATGAAACATTACATTCAAGCTAGTTGTATAGCGAGTATTGTACTGCTGGTATTGATCTATTTTGTCGCGTTTGCTGCACAGGTTGAACAGGAACCGGGTTTTCAGCAATATACGAATATTTATTTGTTAACTAGTACAGTATGTATGATCTTTTTTTCTATCATAACAGCTATGATGTATTGGCGAGTTGTGATGACTGCATATAAGGAACATCAATCCAATTCAGTGAGTCTAAACACTTTACTCCTTTCTAAAATGGTCTGGATGCTGTGCTTTTCAACGATAGCGATGATGTGTAGTATCATTCCCTCATTTGTTGTGTTTAGTGTTACTGAAATGTTCTTCCCCATAGTTCATGATACGCTGACGGCTGATGTTCTTTTTACTTTTATTAAAACGTTCCTTGTGTTTACTTGTTGTGTCAATGGGATTGGCATGATTGCGATGAGAGTGGGGTTAAGGAAGAAATCTATTTTCATCACCATCCTGACTGCGGTTGTACTATGTGCTGTTTCGGGAAACGTATCGATAGCCATCTATGGAAATGATCAATTGAATCTCGCTCTGTCAGGAGTAATGATCGCAGCTGTCTTCATCGTGATCTTGGAATTGTTGAGTAAAATCGGCCGGCTACAAACGAGGTAATTCATGATGGGAAAAGGAGGGAGACATGTGAAGCATACAGTTCAAATTGAAGAAGCGGTAGTCGAACTGTCATTAGACTGGCTGCTGGGAGATGTTCGTATTCATCACCATGATTATCCTTATCTATTGATTCATCAAACCACCAATCACGCCTTTCCTCATCGGTATTTACTGCATCATCAGGTACGGGAAGGAAGGCTGGTGATTCAAGATAGAAGAAAAAGAAAGTTCAGTTTAGGACTCCACCTTCACAAAACGGAATTGGAGATTTATCTTCCTCAAAAACAAATACAGGTCTTGTCTATTCATTGTAAAGGAGCAAATCTATACTTAGGTGGGCTAAAAATGGAAGCTGTCCATTGCCAATTGACTTCTGGTAAGTTGATGTTCACGGGAGATATCAAGCACCTGCGTTTACAGACAGTTGGTGGGATTATTTCTAGTCAACAGCTCATCACACAGACATTGAAATTGCGCACCACATCATCAAAAGTGGAGTTGTCGGGTGTTTTTTCACATATTGATCTGAATGCAATAGGCAGAAGGATACAGATTCATTCTACGACTATGCTGAAGTCACTCAAATCGACTTCGACTGGAGCATATGTCAAAGTGGCGATTCCGGAAAATGATGGATTTATTTGTTATGTGAAGAAAAGATCAGGTACTTTTCGGAATGAGTTTACTTGTGTTCATGAGAAGGAAAAAACGATTCATAAGAATGGAGAGAGGAGCTTCGAGATCGATATAAGAGGCGGTCAGTTTCTGTTAAGTGATTTATATTGAAGCGATTTCCATCCTTCGATTCAGTATATCAATATAAAACAATTTGAATCTATTTTTATGTCGGAATATTTTGTTAATAGTGTTTTCCTCAAAAAAACAATTGTTTTTTAAGAGTAGATTTATTATGATAATATACAACGAAAGATTGATGATTCTTAATCAGAATGAAAATTCTGATTTTTATTTTTTATGTTGTTTGTTGATGAGGGGGAAGAAAATTGGTTCAAAAGGAATTAAAGAGAGGGTTAAGTGCTCGTCATATTCAAATGATCGCACTTGGCGGCACAATTGGTGTTGGCTTATTTATGGGGTCAGCTAAGGCCATTCAATGGACAGGTCCATCGGTTCTTCTCGCGTACGCAGTGTGTGGGATCTTTATCTTTTTTATTATGCGTGCGATGGGAGAAATGCTATATCTTGAACCGAGTACAGGATCATTTGCTACCTTTGGACATCAATATATTCATCCGCTTGCTGGTTATATGACGGCTTGGAGTAACTGGTTCCAGTGGGTTATTGTCGGGATGTCTGAAATTATTGCAGTAGGCGCTTATATGAAATATTGGTTCCCGGAATTACCCGCGTGGATTCCTGGCTTAATTGCGATGATTATTTTAGGTGCGGCTAATATGATTTCGGTCAAATCCTTCGGTGAGTTTGAATTCTGGTTTGCGATGATCAAAATTGTCACGATTATTTTAATGATCATTGCGGGCCTAGGCATTATTTTCTTTGGATTTGGAAATGGCGGTACAGCGATTGGTTTGTCTAATCTTTGGGCGCATGGTGGGTTCTTTACTGGCGGATTTAGTGGTTTCTTCTTTGCGCTATCTCTTGTCATTGCCGCCTATCAAGGGGTTGAACTGATCGGGATTACGGCAGGTGAGGCAAAAAATCCGCAAAAAACGCTGACAAGTGCAATTCAAAGTATTATCTGGCGTATTTTGATTTTCTATATCGGCGCGATCTTTGTCATTGTGACCGTGTATCCTTGGGATCAGCTGAATACCCTTGGAAGTCCTTTTGTGGCGACGTTTGCGAAAATCGGGATTACAGCAGCGGCAGGTATTATTAACTTTGTTGTCATTACAGCGGCCATGTCTGGCTGTAATAGTGGTATTTTCAGTGCAGGACGTATGCTTTATACATTAGGTGTGAATGGACAGGCACCAGCCTTCTTTACAAAACTTTCAAAGAACGGTGTGCCGTATTTTGGGACAATCGCTGTGCTTGTTGGTTTGGCAATTGGGGTTGTTTTGAATTACGTATCTCCTCCAAATATTTTCGTCTATGTGTATAGTGCGAGTGTCCTTCCTGGTATGGTGCCTTGGTTTGTGATTTTGATTAGTCATATTGGTTTCCGAAAGGCAAAGGGTGCAGCTCTTGACCAGCATCCGTTTAAGCTGCCGTTTGCGCCAATTTCTAATTATGCGACGATCGGTTTCTTATTGATGGTTCTTGTGTTTATGTTCTTTAATCAGGATACGCGTATTTCTCTGATTGTGGGAATTGTGTTCTTGGCTTTAGTGGCGCTTAGCTTTTATGCATTTGGGATTGGAAAGCGGGAGCCTATTCAAACAGCATCGACTGATCAAACATCGAATTAATGAAAAGCCTTGCGGCATCAACCGCAAGGCTTTTGTGATTTATAAAGAGGCTTTTACACGCTGAAAGACATCTGGGAAGTTGGTGAAAAGACCGGTGACACCGTATTGCAGAAGGCGTCTCATGTCTGCTTCGCTGTTGACCGTATATGGATGAAGGAGGAGCCCGTGGCTTCGCACTTGCTGAACGTTCTCAGGCGTTAAGGCTCTAAAGTTTGGTCCAACACCTACCGCATAGGCTTTGATCATGTCGAGCTGATCGTCTGTGATGGACGTCATTTGGGCTCTATCTAATAGCTGTACTTTTGGAAGGTGCGGGGCTAGTTTCTGTAGTTTTAACAGGCTCTCTTGACTAAAGGATTGGATGATGACCTGCCCTTTTCTCGTATGTTTCCCGAGAAGATGATGTTTTTTTAAGACGGCCAATAATTTTTCTTCCATTTGCGGATAAAGGTCTGGTTTTTTTGTTTCAATATAATAATTCTCTCGTTTGCCGAAATAGCGCAACACCTCATCTAATGTGAGTACTTGCTGTCCAATATAGTTTGCATTTTGTCTGTCAGGGTAAGCTTGATTAAACCATGCGCCGGCATCGAGCTGTTTGATTTCCGCGAGTGTGAGATCTTTGACCCAGCCTGTTCCGTTTGTGGTTCGGTCAACGGTTTCATCATGCATGACGATGAGATGTCCATCCTTCGTCATTTGAAGGTCGAGCTCGAGGTAATCCGCATTCATCTTTGTGGCGAGCCTGTAGGAAGCCAGAGTATGCTCTGGTGCATACCCTGATGCTCCGCGATGTGCGACGTTTAGAATACGATCTGGAGATAAAAGATTTTCATGTGCCGATATGGTGGTCGGCACCCACGCAAAAGACAGTAAAGCAAAAGAGAGTAACACGAAATCAAGTAATCTACTTTTCTTCATATTTTATCCTCCTTTTACGGTAACTGCCTTCATCATAAGGAATAGATGTAAAGGGCATGTTGGGCGGATATGAATCTTTTATGTGATTTTCATTAAGTTTGCTCTACACGTTTCCCTGTATTCCATGTCATCGCAAGGAAGACAATCGCAAGCACACAAGAACCAACCAGTAAAATGAAGCCTCCTGTCCAGTCGTAGTGATCCACTACTACGCCCATCATCGCATTGGCAAAGGCAGAGCCGCCAATATAGCCGAAAAATCCAGTGAGCCCGGCAGCAGTGCCAGCAGCTTTTTTAGGAGCGAGATCAATCGCTTGAAGTCCAATGAGCATAACAGGCCCGTAAATCAAAAAGCCGATGCTGATGAGGGCAATGTTATCGACCATTGGATTGCCAGCAGGGTTTAACCAGTAAACGAGGACTGCAATTAGGACGCCAACCATAAAGATCACACCTGCTGGCGCACGCCTGCTTCTAAAGAAGCGGTCACTGATCCATCCGCACAGCAATGTGCCTGGGATGCCTGCATACTCATAAAGGAAATAAGACCAGCGTGAATGCTCTGGTGAGAAGCCCTTTGCTTCCGTTAAATAGGTAGGAGCCCAGTCCACGACACCGTAACGGACAAAATAAACAAAGACG
This sequence comes from Bacillus pumilus, assembly GCF_002744245.1. Taxonomy (GTDB): domain Bacteria; phylum Bacillota; class Bacilli; order Bacillales; family Bacillaceae; genus Bacillus; species Bacillus pumilus_M. The sequence continues at coordinate 36,494 of NZ_NKHG01000006.1, forward strand.
TTGGCAATGGCGATATACCAAAGGAATTTATTGTTGAGTACATATTTAAATAAGATCTCTTTCACTGTTAATTCTTTTTCTTGATCTTCATATGTTTGAGCCGGATAGTCATTTCGATATTCTTCGATTGGCGGAAGCCCGGCAGATTGCGGGGTGTCCCGTACGAGAAGAATGATCACGAAGGAGACGATAATGGCAATGATGGCAGGGAAGAAAAAGATACTTTTCCAAGTCGCAAACAGCACAATCCCTAATGTGATGAGCGGTGCAAGGATACCCCCGCCGATATTGTGGGCGACGTTCCAAATGGACATTTTCGTTCCACGTTCACTAACCGAAAACCAATGCGCCATCGTTCGTCCGCATGGCGGCCACCCCATTCCTTGGAACCAGCCGTTTAAGAACATAAATAAAAACATGATCCATACACTGGATGTCACCCATGGAAACGAGACAAATAGGATATTGATAAGAGCTGATAGAAAGAGGCCGGTAGCTAAAAAGTATCTTGGGTTACAGCGATCTGAGATCATGCCCATGATGAATTTACTAAAGCCATAAGCGATAGAGACAGCCGCTAGCACAAAGCCTAGTTCACTTTTGGTGAACCCTTCTTCCTGTAAATAAGGAATGGCAAAGGCGAAATTTTTGCGCAGCAAATAGTAGCCCGCATACCCGATGAAGATCCCTAAAAAGACTTGCAGCCGCAGCCGTTTATAGGTCTCGTCTGTTTTGGCATCATCGAGCCTGTCGATATGCGGAGCGGGTTTAAACCATTTGAACATAAAGATCCTCCTCTTGTAGATGTCCGATTGACTGAAGAAAAAGTACGGGATCTGCCTTTGATCTTGTACTTTTTCAGAGACAAAAGAATGGATAGCGCTTTCTTTTGTACTCCCATCATATCGGAAGGAGGAGGTGTTTATGATGAGGCTTTTGTCATCATTTTGTAAAAAGACTTCATCAAGTGACGAAAAAAATCCGCACAATGGCGGATTTTTCATAGCGGTTAAATGGACACATCAATTTTCGCAGATTTCTTTAGTTTTTCAATTTCTTTTTGTACTTCTTTCTGCTTTTCTTGAGATTCTAGTTGTTTTTTCATTTGTGATTTCACATCTTTATATTCGGGTGCTTGTTGCTTTTGTTCTTTCATTTGTTCCGCGTATTGGTCATAGTACGCTTTGACGTCTTTTTCAGAGACGGAGGCTGTTTTGATTTCTTTTTCGACATATTGGCTGTATTTGATGCTATCCGCAATATCGCTCTTTAGCTGATCCATTGTGAGTCCGCTTTTTTTGAGTGCTTCTTCAAATTGAGCGTTGTCTTTAAATTGTTTCTTTTCTTCTTTTAGCTGCTTATCTACTTGCTTGTCAGAGGCTTTATAGCCCTTCTTCTCAGCATCTTGCAGGATGAGCTCTTGACCTACGAGCGCATCAATGGTTTGTTTCTTGACTTCTTTTGCGCCATCTTTAGATGTTGGGTCTTGCCCTGTTTGCTGAAGCTGCCCTTGAATGGTGGATAAGGCGCTATTGTATTCACTGCCTGTGATTTTGTCTTTGTTGACGGTCGCAACGACCTTTTGATCGTCAATTTTTTGTGCGTCTAATTTCTTTTGCATGTCTTCCATTTGCTTTTGCTGTTCTTTTTGGTCAGCCTGTGTTGTTTCCTTGTTTTTCGCTGAATCGTTTTGCTTATCCTGTTTCGCATCGTTTGATGAGCAGGCTGCAAGCCCCACTGATAACAGACAAGCGATGAGTGTATATGATACTTTTTTCATCATTTTCTCTCCCTTCGGTATGAGAACATCTAGTGCGCATTCTAACCGTTTTAGAGGAAAAATAAAACCATACAGACGATTTGTTAGAGGATTGACATTTTTTTTATCTGTTTGTCCTCATTTTGTCTTCTCGCAGTCATCATATGACAGCTTAAAATTGAAATAATTGCTCCATCGCCTCGTCGATATTGGTGATCGGCTGGCGGCAGCTGTAGTTTTCACATATATACACGGTGGTGCTGCCGTTCATTGTTTTGTAATCTTTTGCAAATGGGGCGAGGTGTGCTAGGTCATTCCCTGTTTCAGCGGTCAATATGATATCAAAAGGCATGAAACGTTTCTGAAGTGCTTTTAAAAGCCGCTCTTTGTGCGGGTCGCCGTTTTTCCCGAGAATGATGATTTCTCGTTTCGTCGCATATTGACTCAAGAGTCCTTGCAGAAAGGCTGTGTGTCCGCTTGGGTATGAAGAGACATCGACGTAAAAGGCTTTGAACATCTGCTCTAATTTTTCCAGCCAGTCTTGCCGCCCGATCATTCTGCTCAATGTGAGAAGCTGCTTGAGTGCGGTGCTGTTACCAGAAGGCATGGCACCGTCATACACTTCTTTTTCACGAACGATGAGTGCTTCTGCATCTGATCCCGAGAAGAAAAAGCCCCCTATTTCCTCGTCCCAAAACAGCTCAAACATGTTTTCGGCAACGGTCTTGGCTTTTTTCAGCCAGTCTTGTTCAAAGGTCGCTTCGTATAAAGACAAATAGGCTGAAAGCATATGCGCATAATCCTCAATAAAGCCTAGATGCTTCACATCCCCTTCTCTGTAGCGGACCATGAGTCGATCATGTTGGACGAGGTGTGTTTCTAGAAAAGACATCGCCTGCTTGGCCATGCTGATGGCTTCCTCTGCATCAAATACACTCCCTGCCTTGGCAAGTGCAGAGATCATCAGCGCATTCCAAGATGTGAGCACCTTGTCATCGACAAGTGGAGCGGGACGCTGCTGTCTCACGGATTGTAAGGTGTGCCGAGCGAGATGCAGCTTGGACTGAAGGGTTTCTTCGTCTATCGAAAACGATGCTTTAATGTCATCGAATGAGGTTGAAATTGTATGAGGGATGTTCCACCCTTCAAAATTCCCCTCTTCTGTGATGTGATAGACCGCGCAAAATAATGCGCCAAGGTCGTCGCCTAAATGGGTCATGATCTCATCTTTTGACCAGACATAATATTGCCCTTCTTTCCCTTCCAAATCGGCATCTATCGCCGAATAAAATGAGCCGTCACGATTCATCATGTCTCGTTTGATAAATTGAATGAGGTGGTAAACGAGCTTTTCGTCATCAGGATGTTGAGTGAGCTGAAAGGCTTCAGTGTAAGCTTCCATCAGCAAGGCGTTATCATACAGCATTTTTTCAAAATGAGGCACAAGCCATTTTTCATCCGTCGAATAACGAGAAAAACCTGAACCAATATGATCATAAATAGCCCCATTTGCCATGCCTTCTAACGTTTTCGTGACCGCATATAACGCATTTTCTTGACCTGTCCATTTGTAATAGCGTATGAGGAACGAGAGCATATGAGGCGCAGGAAATTTCGGAGCAGAGCCAAATCCGCCATACAGCGTATCAAAGCTGCTCATGAGCTGATAATAGGCTTTGTGAATAACCTCTTGAGACAACATGGTTTCTGTCTGCCCTGCTGCTTTAATTGTTTGTCGCCTTCTCTGCCAAAGATTCGATATGATCACGGTCGTTGTGATAAGAATCCAGCAATTGCGTCAATGCATCAATGAAGCCCGGACGGCCGTAAGCACTTCTCTTTGGAAAATATGTCCCCGCATAAAAAGGCTTTTGATCAGGCGTAACAAACACGTTCAGCGGCCAGCCGCCTTGCCCCGTCATCATCTGACAAACAGACATATACATAGAGTCGATGTCTGGACGCTCCTCACGATCGACTTTAATTGAAATGAAATGCTCGTTTAGGATGTCGGCGACTTGTTGATCTTCGAAGCTTTCGTGTGCCATGACGTGGCACCAATGACAACAGCTATATCCAATATTTACCAACATGGGTTTGTTTTCTTTTTTTGCTTTATCAAATGCTTCTTTTTCCCATGGGTACCAGTCAACTGGGTCATGGGCGTGATGAAGAAGGTATGGAGATTTTTGGGTGATTAATCTGTTGGGTTTATTGTTAGTGGACATGGAATCTCCTTCTTTCATATTTATTTATCAAATGAGTAAATAAATTAATTGATCAAATCTTTTTGAGTGTAAAGGGTGGTGGGCTTAAGGAATTTCGTTTGAATTTAGATAGCACTACTTCAACAAAGTTACGTAGAAAAATAACCGACAGTTCTTTAGTTTCCAAAATTTTAAAGCTAGGCAAAAATCAAAAAACTATTATTAGGTCATAGATTTATAGGGATTTCTGTGGAAATTTTACCTTTCGATAGATTCATTTTCAAGTCATTAATTATTGAAAACCTCTATTAACCTCGTTGAAATGGAATTTATCGATAAATTTTCCTTTTATGTATTTTATTATTAATAACAAGCTGTTATAATAGCTTTGTGTTTTTGTGAAAATACGTGTTAAAAGTGGTGTTGAAAAATTAAAAAAATATATATACTATTAATTCTAGTAATCTCTTCGTTAGGTCTTTTGATATTCTTTTTATTTAATCATCAAGAGAAAAATAAAACAAAAAAAATTAATCATAATTTAGTACAAGAAGTACCATGGGGTGTTGAAAAAATTAATGCTAATTCATTATGGGCTTTAAGAGGAGAAGAGAAAATAAGAGTTGCTGTATTAGATAGTGGTATTGATAAAAAGCACAAAGATTTAAAAGGAAAAATTAAAGGGGAATATAATGCAATAAACAAGACATTATCAACCTCAGATGACAAAGTAGGGCATGGAACTGCTATTGCAGGTATTATAGCTGCTAAAGATAATAGCTTTGGATTAGTTGGAATAGCTCCAGAAACTGAAATATATTCAGTTAAAGTATTAAATGATAAAGGAAAAGGTTCTATAGATAAACTTGTTACAGCTATTGAATGGTGCATCGATAATAATATTCATGTCATAAATTTAAGCTTTGGTTTATCTAAGGATAAATCAATATTAAGAAATGTAATTGATAAAGCAGTTAACAAAGGAATAATAGTTATTGCAGCCGCAGGAAACAATTATGGTGGACCAGCTGATTATCCAGCTGCTTATAAAAAAGTTATTTCTATTAATGCAGTAGATAGAAATAATGAATTAGCTGTTTTTTCTTCTAAAGGAAAGATTGATTTTTCTGCACCTGGCGTAGATATCCCTATACTATCTATTAATAATGGGTATGAAACTGAAAGTGGTACATCTTTAGCAGCTGCACATGTTACCGGTATAGTGTCATTGATTCTACAAAATAAAGATAAATTTGGGATAAATTCAAAAGATAATATATATTATCAAGTGAAGCATATATTGTCTGAATTATCTATAGATCTTGGTAAAGAAGGAAAAGATGAAACATATGGAGAAGGTTTATTAATTTTTAAGTAAAGGGGATATTTTCAATGAAATTTATTAAGAAGAGTATTTCAATTTTTTTGAGTTTGTTAATAGTGTTTACTTTTATTTCAGAATCAAAAGCTGAGGCTTCGGGTAACAAAGATTATCAAATTATCATTAACAATGAAGAAAAATTAGTAATTGCAGCAGAAAAAGGCGAAGTTAAAGGTGTAATGACTCTAGACAAAAAGAATATGGAGTTCTCATTAGAAACCGATGAGTTTTCTGAGGTTACTGGTGAAAAAGGTAAAGAATATAAAATTAATGTTGAAAATGCAACAGATGATAAGATAGAAGGAACTTTTATTGACACTGAAACAAATGAAAAATATAAAATTAATTCAGATGAGATAACAGCTTCATTTGTTTGGTTTATACCGGTAGGGATTGTTATTGGAGAAGCCCTTTTAGCACATTTAATTTCAATGGGGCTAGCGGTGACAATTACAGGAGTTACTTATGTTGCATATTCTGAGTTTAAAAAGCATAAAAGAACATACTCTCATTACATGGCAGTTAGAAAGTCTAAAGGATTATTTATTGGTAATGGCTTAAAAAGGTCTGCGGCAATTGCGCGACTTAAAAAGGGTGGAGATACATGGTCTACTTCAAAGAATAATGCAAAATCTATTGCTAAAGCCGCTAGTCCAATTAAGAAAATTACTGGTGCAGAGATAGATAAAAAGGGTAAAGGTAAGCATTATCATTATCATCCTATTTCTGGATATAAGCAAGGGAAAGGCATCCGTATGAAATCACATGCTTTCTATGGTGCAGCAAGATAATTGAAAATATGAAATCCTAATATCGAACAATTCTGAAAAATGAGTATATGAGAAGGTGTAAATATGTTAGTTATTGATCAAAATCCAAAAGGTGAGCAGTACTCCAAATTAATTGATTTGGCTTTCGAAATTTGTGATGAGTTTCATTTAGTTTTAAGAAAAGATATGGGATCTTTAAAATCTTTTGATCCCTTCCTAAAAAAACTCGAAAGTTCATTGAAAGAGATGAAAGAACAATCAGAATGGGCTAGCACAATTCTAGGAGACAATCAAACAGCAAAAGTTTATTACTATTATACAGATGAAAATGCGAAGAGTATACTAAAAGAATTCGCAAATTCTTTATATGATTGGGAGCAACCAAATTTACCAGAAGACTTGTCCTTCTTCAAAAATGGAGAAGAATGGCTGGTTACATCTTCTCATGAAGAAGAAAGTTATATAGAGACGGAAAATGATACAGAGATAAAAAGGATATTAAGTATACCAGAATTAAAAGTGCATATGGAAAAATGGGATTAAGGCTATTTAGTATTCAATAATAGTGTATTGATATAAAAGTAAGGAGGCTAATAAGATAGTTTCCTTACTTTTAAAATTTTATAGGCGTTCTCATCTTTACTTCTTAATTAAGATGTATTGTTTGTCTTCCAAATAGAATATTTGACTAAGATGATTTATGTCTTTAAACTTCAAATGTTTCCCAAATTGTTGAGTCTTTAAATTAATAACTAAATCCAAACTCTCATCCTTATCTTCATCCTCATAACCGTCTAAACAGGAATATAATTCAATTGTGTCACCTTTTGATATGTGTTCTTCAATATAAAGAAAAAGGGATTGAATAGATTTTCGTTGACCAGTTGTATTATTTGAGTGTAGATATCCTTGTATTTCATATATATAAGGGTGTGTAAATTTGTTTACGACTGCTTCATATTCATGTGCTAAATGAATGATATCTATTCCATATGCATCTTCTTCGGTTTCATAAACTTTTAAAAGTGAATGTTCACTTTTATATCGATTTTTCCTAAACAATTTTTTGTTGAAAGAAACTCCTTTAATTTTTAATTCAGAAATTGGTTTAAATGTTGGGCTATAGCCAAAATCACCAATAGGAAGTTTTTTGTTAGCCCCAATAAAATGATGTAAAGTCAATTTGGCTCCTCCTCTATTATATCTACAAAATATTTTATGTGAATTTGAATAATACACAGTTCTGACAGGCATTTCGTAAAATAGCTTATAAAGCCTAAGAATAGAATAACATATTTCATGTGTAGCTGTGCAAACATGGCACCAATGACAAGTGGCATAACCGATGCTGACAAGCACCGGTTTATTTTCACGCTTGGCTTTGTCAAAGGCTTCTTGCCCCCCACGGGTACCAGTGAACTGGGTTGTGGGCGTGCTGAAGGAGGTATGGCGATTTTTCAGTGATGAGTGGGTTGGGTGTTTGGCATGGGTCACCTTCTTTCATGTAATATTTTACTGTGTACTTTTCCTTTAGTGAGAATACGTCTTTTTATAAAAAAAATCCTCTTAAAGTAGAAGAGGACAAAAGGACGTATTTCTTTTTATTGGAATAGTATATGTTACTTGAAGTAATCAATTTCCACAATGAATTTCTCAACTGATACTCCATCGCTCCCAATCATATGAAGTTTAGGAGTTTTTAAATTTCCCTCACCATTATTTCCAAATGTAAAGGTGACTGTACCATTTAAATATTGATGAGGATTTATATCTTTAATTCTTTTCCCTGTCTTATTATTAATAAAGTCTATGGTCTGGGTTTCTTCCTCTCCCCTCATCATTCTATAAAATTCAGGATGTAGGGGGAGTTTATCGTTTGTTTTATTTTTTAATGTAAATGGTATGCGGTATTCAGTTATTTTATTTCTCATTTCATCAATGGTATTAATTTTCTTAGCTTTTTTAAACGTATGACTTATTTTTAGAAATTCAAATGTTTCATTTGTCGTAAGGTTTTTTTCTGTTACTTTATAGTTGGAGTATTCACTATTCACTTGTTGATAGCGGAACATGCTGATTAAGATAAAAATTATAGTCATCACTGAAATTACTATTACTTTATTTCTCATTTTTCTTTATCCCTATCAACAATCGTTTCTTTTATAATTTCACCAGATTCAATATCATAAATCGTATCTGAAACCTTTTGAAGAGTTTCTTTATCATGGCTAGCGATCAAAATTGTTTTACCTTCATTTTTTAATGTTACGAGTAATTGATGTACTATTTCGACTGCTTTCTCATCTAAAGCATTAGTAGGTTCATCTAAAATGAGCAAATCCGGTTTTTCCATAATTGCTTGAGCTATTCCCAAACGTTGTTTCATCCCAAGAGAATACTTTTTAAACTTTCTTTTGTCATTTGGATCAAGCCCTACACGAGAAATCACAGCAGAAATTTCGTTATCGTTAATTTTATTCTGAATCATAGAGAGTAATTTTAGGTTAGCAAAACCAGTATATTCTGGGATAAAACCAGGATACTCTATTAATATTCCAACATTTTCGGGAAATGAGATGTCTCTGTGTAATTGTTTCCCACCTACAGTTACTTTTCCATCACTTGGTTTTACTAATCCGGATAATACACGAAACAACATTGTTTTTCCGGATCCATTAGGTCCACGAAAACCATAAATATTCCCCTTTTTTAATGATAAGTTAATATTCTTAAGGACGTGGTTTTTTTTAATAAATTTGTTTAATGCCTCAATTTTAATATATTCTTCTGACATGAGTTTCACCTCGATTAACATTCTTTTTCATGATCATTGCCGTATTCATTTAAAAAATCTTGTTTGATAAAAATTTTATATGCTAGAAAAGTAAAAAGTAATCCAAAACCACTAAATAAATAAATCATTCTAGAAAATAAACCTGGTATAAGCCAAGATGTCATTTCTAATGACAGTGAGTCATTAATGAAAGAAAAACCAAAATAAATATTAAGCATTTTATCAAGAATCACAGCAGATGAAATGATAATAAAGCTGTATATATAATTTTTACTTAACAAATAGCAAACCACAACAAATAGTCCAATCAGATAGAATGCCAATAAACTTGTAATCAGATATCTCATTAACATGATATTAGATGAAAAGTATTCATCTAAAGGTAGTTGATCTCCATATATTAAGTATGGAGATCCTTTTGTAGATAGCCAAACGTTGTCCCACCTTCCTGACAGGAACCCACCCAAAAGGAAACCACCGATTAGGTATATAAGAGTGAATATTAGACAGATCCAAAAGACACGTAATAATAACGATAAAAATACTCTTTCTCTTTTTTGATAACGAACAAAACGAGAAGAGTCAAAAAAAGGTACGAATCCAAATGAAAAAAACATTAGAAAAAGGGGTAATACGGGAAAAATAAATGTATAGGAAGAGAAAAATAAATTTAAAGATTGTGGTATTCCCATTATTCCTTGTCCTTGTTGCGGTATACTTTCTTTGACTAAATATAAAATACAGAGCAAATAACAAAAAAACCAAATGAATAATCGCATTTTATAACGGTATATGTCGAGTAAAACGATATGTAGTTCTTTAACGAATAACATTCTTTTTAATCCCTAGAATGTATAATGAAAAACTTAACATAAATCCGATAAACAAGTGTAAAACAAGACTTGCTAGACTCACACCATCTGTAGCCTGTTGTTGCAAGAAGCTTGTTGATATCATTTCCTGATGCCCTATTGTTGAAAGTACCATGTTTATAACATACAAACTTGCAAAAGGTGTAAGTAGAACAACAAATGATTTTTTAACAAACATTCCAAATCCCAAAGCTATACTTGCGAACATACCAGAGAAAATACCAATCAACATCACATATAAAATCATATGAACAAAGGGATGTGAATAATATAGATCTGGTAAGAAAGTATTATCAGAGGCCAAAGGCATCTCATTGTTAATCGCTCTATCTGGTTTTATATTTGGAAGTCTCATGAAAGACAAATAAATATTTAATAATAGAGGAAAGACAGCTGTGGTCACACCAGCTAAAAAGTTTATGAGAAACAAACTAAAGAAATATTGTCTTTGTTTTCCTCTAATAATTAAAAAACGAATAAAACCAGTTGATCGATCTCTTGAGTACAGATCTGAAAATGGAAGTGTTGCTAAAATTGGTAATAAGAACATGTAAAGTGCTGGATAATCTGATATTCCACCAATCCCCATCCATTTTGTATAAGGGGTAAAAGAAATTCCTCCAGTAAGTTCTAAATGTTCTTTGAGTGACATTTCTTCTGTCCAAAAATAAGCAACTGCTAAAATTGCACCAATGGCTAATGATATGTAAAAAGATGGGCGCTTTATTAATCGTAATATAAGCAAATAAAACATGTATCTCTCCATTTCGTTTATTTAAAAATAAATATAGAAGCGACTCAGTTAATTCTGAGTCGCTGTGTCATATAGATTTAAAGAGTCTAATAGAATTAAGGGCTTTTTCGATCGTAATCAGGACTCCATAAGCCTTTAGCAGAACCAGCTGCATTCTTCTTAGCACCTATCGTAACAGGCGGATATCCTATTCCCAAGAATGTTTTTTCAACTGCCAAATTGTATAGGAGTTGTACTCCTTTATAATTTTTCTTAATTGTATAATAGTGGCCATCTGAAACATCTTTTCCTTTAGATCTGGCCCAGGCTACATAAGAAGTATTATTCTTTTCACTTTTCATATAATACCAGGATTTAGTATATTTTGTTCTAGATGTTGTCTCATCATATGGATTTCCTTTTAGAAATCTAAAATTATAATTAGTATCTTTATAGTTTGCAGTTGGTTCTCCTGCATAGACATGCACAATTCCTAGAGTAGAAAAGGTTAATCCGAGAATTAAAGTTAGGGTAATGATTATTTTATTTTTCAACTGTCTTCTCCTCATTGTTTATTTACAACAAAATATTTATCTGCGACACCTATGCAATCATTATCTTTATTTAGCCAAATCATTCTTAATGCTATTTCTGCTTTCTGACCTTTGAATGTTGGTAAATTAATTAAAAAATCGTGATCAGCATCTGGGATATCATAAGATTGCTCCCATTGATGAGTCACTCCCCTATCATCTTTCAATTTTCCTAAGATTTTTGTTGGGGGAGGTTCTTTTTGACTGAAGGTCATCGCTAATTCATAATTTTTAGGAAGTGGTCCAACTTCGATGTCTTCTCTTTTGAAAACATTTTCAATTGCCACATCATTATTCTTAATCTCACCTTGATAATAATGATTCTCTTTCAACTGTTCCCAAAATATAACTTTGAAAAGACTTTGCTTTTGTTCCGTATCAAAATAGAATATTTTAGGTTCATCCTTTGTACTATTATCCAAATCTTTTATACTTATAGAAGGATCTGGAGCTTTATCTTTTATGGTGTTATTGAAATTATTTGATTGACAAGCACTAATCAAAGATATCATTATTAAAATTAAAAAAAATGTAAATAACTTTTTCACTATTTTCCCCACTAAAACCATAATTTGTACCGGTACGTGAGAATTATATAATAAAATAAAGAAAAATACACCTTTTTTTGTATTTTTTTATTTAAAATGCTATGTTATGCTATGTTCTATTTAGTTGATAAGAGAGGGCTTTTTTACATGATTGGTTTATTATTACTTTTTAAAAGAGATATGATTCTTGGGTTTCGTAGAACTACAAAGACTTTTATCATTATATCTATTCTAGGGTTGTTTAATTTCCTATACTACCTTTATTTTCTGCATATTAGTTTAACTAAAAGTAATGTTGCGTTTTGGGATGTTATTGGTAAAACCTTTGCGGGTGTTCCCTTTGAACTTGTCGAACAACAAACAATTGAATTTCCTTTTGGATGGATTATATTTCAATTGAGTGGTGCAATATTGGTCAATACTTTTATAAAAGAAGATCTATTTGCCCATAGTGCCTTTATTAGAGTTAGAACAAAGTCAATATTTAAATTGTGGGTAAGCAAACTATTATTTTGTTGTACCGCAATATTGATCTTTTACATATTAATATTGTCCCTAACCTGGTTTGTATGGAAGTTGAGTGGGGGTACAGTAAATAACTTGACAGATTACGGCGAAAGTATTTTAAGATATTCCTCTTTTCAATTCTCTTATAATCAAATTATTGTTTATTCAATTCTCTTAAATATAGCTGGGACATTTCTTTTCACTTTTATCTTTGCTTTTTTAACATTAATTTTTAAAACAATTTATAGTTTCATAGTTTGTATCTGTATTTTATTTCTTTCAATTTTCTCAGATAATCCAATGCTACTTGGGAATGAATTTATGCTGATTAGGCATCCTATGTTTGGTTTATCTCCAGTTGTCTCAATTATTATGACACTAATTATAGTTCCTATTCTCTGTATTGTTTTTTCGATAGTTGGAGGAATTTATCTATCTAAGTATGATTTAATAAGTGATACAGAAATGGAATGAGATTTTATAACAATATATTATCCTATAGATTTGAAATCTACATTTACCCGTTCTAAGGAGGAATAAAGTACTTAAAAATGAGGAGCTGCTGCGACATTCATATCAGTAGTTCTTTTTTTTAATAGCTCATCATGTTTGACTAAATACCTCTTAGGGTATAATATCTGTCATAGAAAGGAGTGTTTGTCCATGGAATATAATCAACAGATGAAGAATCGTCTTCGCCGGATTGAAGGGCAGATTAAAGGGGTTCTTGCCATGATGGAGCAGGGAAAGGATTGCCGTGAAGTGGTCACGCAGCTATCTGCATCACGTAATGCCATTGATCGGGCAATGGGTGTGATTGTGAGTACTAATCTTGAGCAATGTGTCCGTGAAAGTCTTGAACAAGGCAAGGATACGGAGGGTCTTGTGAAAGAGGCAGTTGAGCTATTGGTGAAAAGCCGGTAAGAAATTCCTCAGCCTTTGAAGGTTGACGGATTTTTTTACTTGTTGTAATATACCCTTACCGGTATATGTATATATTTTTATTCTTTATATACCCCCATAGGTAATTGTTGAAGGAGGAGCAGAATGGAAGAACAGAAAAAACATACGACGATTGTGTTATTTAGTGGAGATTATGATAAAGCGATGGCGGCTTACATTATTGCCAATGGTGCAGCGGCCTATGATCATGAGGTGACGATTTTTCATACGTTTTGGGGGCTGAATGCCTTGCGTAAGGATGAGATGGTGCCAATGAATAAGGGATTTTTAGAAAAAATGTTTGGCAAGATGATGCCGCGCGGGGCTGATCGAATGGGGCTGTCAAAGATGAATTTTGCAGGAATGGGACCGAAGATGATCAAGCATGTGATCAAAAAGCACAACGCCATGACCTTGCCGCAGCTCATTGATATGGCGAAGGAACAGGATATCAATCTGGTGGCATGTACGATGACGATGGACCTTTTAGGGTTACAGGAGAATGAATTATTAGCTGATATTCAGTATGCCGGTGTGGCCGCGTATTTAGCAGAGGCTGAAATTGGGAATGTGAATTTATTTATCTAGTGAGGTGATAACACATGATTCAAATGCTTTTGTTCATCATTGTCATCGGTTTGCTTGTGAGCCGTTTTCTTCCCGTACGGGGTGTGAAACAAATCGATGCAGCCGATATGAAACCTAAACGGCATAGTCAACATCAACAGCTGATTGATGTCCGATCTCCTGTAGAATTTCAAACCAACCATATTAAAGGATTTCAAAATGTTCCATTACCTCAGTTAAAAGAACGAGCACATCAGCTTGTGAAGGACAAAGAGGTCTATGTGATATGCCAAAGCGGGATGAGAAGTATGCAGGCGGCTAAAATATTGAAGAGGCAGGGATTTACCCATATTACGAATATCAAGGGTGGCAGGAATGCTTGGCATTCAAAGGCATAATAGGCTTGTGAATATACCCCCACCCCTATAAAAAGGAGGAAATACGATGCAGCAACCAACTGTGATTTTAAATGCAAAAGGGCTGGCATGCCCGATGCCAATTGTCAAAACGAAAAAGCAAATGAACGAGCTTTTGCCAGGTGATGTGCTTGAAGTGCAAGCAACCGATAAAGGGTCAACAGCGGATCTAGCGGCTTGGTCAAAAAGTGCCGGTCACGAATTTTTAGGAACAAAAGTAGAAGGACAGGTGCTCCATCATTTGATCCGAAAGGGCGGTACGAAGGAGGAGGAGGGTCAGCCAATGATTTCGGAAATGTCTTTGCACACCTTTCAACAGAAGGTAGAAGAAGGTCAGCCTTTGTTTATTTTAGATGTACGAGAGCCGGATGAATACGAGGCGGGGCATATTCCAGGGGCTGTTCATATCCCGCTTGGCGAGGTTGAACACCGTGCTGACGAATTGAACCGAGAGACACTTATTTACCTCATTTGTCATTCGGGCAGAAGAAGCGAATTAGCAGGGGAAAAGTTAAGAGAAAAAGGATTTCATCAATTGATCAATGTAGTGCCAGGCATGAACAGCTGGACAGGAGAGATTGAAAAATAGGAGATGAATGAAACATGACTGTAAAGGCAATGACGTCAGAACAATTAACAAAAAAGATCATCAACAAAGAGCCTCTCTTTTTGTTAGATGTACGAAATGAATCAGATGTGCAGGATTGGAAAATTGAAGGTGAAGCGATTGAATATGTCAATGTGCCTTACTTTGAGCTGCTTGATGGCGTAGAGGATATGGTGGAGAACGTACCGGCTGACCGAGATGTACTGGTGGTTTGTGCTAAAGAAGGCTCCTCTATTATGGTGGCAGAGATGCTGTCAGAGGCGGGCAGAACGGTCCATTATTTGCAAGGCGGCATGAAAGCATGGAGTGAGCATATAGAGCCAGTGAAGATAGGTGATTTAACTGGCGGTGGAGAGTTGTATCAATTTGTGCGGATGGGCAAGGGATGTCTTTCCTATATGATCATGTCGAATGGGGAAGCTGCGATTGTGGATGCAGCTAGAATGACGGATGTCTATATCCATTTTGCTAAAAAGCATGGTGTCACCGTGGCGCATGTGTTTGATACACACCTTCATGCGGATCATATTTCTGGTGGTAAAAAGCTGGCTGAACAGACTGGGGCAGTTTACTGGTTGCCACCAAAAGATGCAGAAGACGTGACGTTTGATTACAAGCGTCTTGAAGAAGGACAGCGTATGACGATTGGAGCGGCCACCATTGATATTCATCCCCTTTACTCACCGGGTCATACGATCGGTTCAACATCTTTTATCGTTAACGATCAATATCTTCTTTCAGGCGATATTTTGTTCGTTGATTCCATCGGAAGACCTGATCTAGCTGGAATGGCGGAGGATTGGGTAGGCGATTTGAGAGAAACGCTCTATAAACGATATACGGCGCTTTCAAAAGACTTGATTGTTCTGCCTGCGCACTTCATGATCATGGAAGAGGTCAATGAAGACGGAAGTGTTTGGAAGGAACTAGGCGTTCTGTTCGAAGAAAATCATGGGCTGAACATTGAGGATGAAGACGTGTTTAGACAGATGGTCACACAGGATCTGCCTGCACAGCCAAATGCCTATCAAGACATTCGGCAAACCAATATGGGGAAGCTGAATCCAGACGATGAAACGCAGCGTGAAATGGAAATTGGCCCAAACCGTTGTGCGATTCGGTAATGTTCAATAAAATAAAGAAGAGAGGGACGATCAGATGACATCAGATCAAATTTTAGACGTAACAGGGCTTGCGTGCCCAATGCCGATTATTCGGACGAAGAAAAAAATGAACGACTTGGCGGAAGGTCAAGTATTAGAAATACATGCAACAGATAAAGGGGCTAAAGCTGATTTGGCTGCATGGGCTAAGTCAAGTGGACATGAATTGATCACACAGACGGATGAAGGACATGTAATGAAGTTCTGGGTGAGAAAAGGGTCCTAAAGGAGGAGGGGTATCTGTGAAAGAGCCCCTTTTCCTTTTGCAAAGGAGGAGACCAGCGTGGATTTTGCGTTTTTGATTACACTATTTATCATCGGATGTATTGGTTCCTTCTTATCAGGCATGGTTGGGATTGGAGGATCTGTGATCAACTATCCCATGCTGCTTTATATTCCGCCTCTTGTTGGTGTGATGGCATTATCAGCACACGAGGTATCGGGGATTGGCGCCATTCAAGTGCTCTTTTCAACGCTTGGTGGTGTACTGGCGTATCGGAAAAGCGGGTTTTTACATCGCTCATTGATTTTATATATGGGAACCAGTATATTAGCGGGAAGCTTATTGGGAAGCTATTTATCCCATTTCATTCCAGAGAAAGGGATGAATCTCGTCTATGGATTACTCGCGATTGTAGCCGTCATCCTCATGCTGATTCCGAAAAAAGGACAGCGTGCAGACGTAGAGGGAGAAGTGACCTTTCATAAAGGGCTGGCTGCGGGTATTGCCTTTGTGATCGGCAGTGTGTCAGGGATGTTAGGCGCTGGCGGGGCATTTATTTTGGTGCCGGTTATGCTGTCTATTTTAAAAATTCCTGTACGGATGACCATTGCGTCGTCACTTGCCATTACGTTTCTTTCTGCAATTGGTGCATCTGCTGGAAAGATAATGACAGGGCAAGTGATGCTTGTTCCTGCTGTTGTGTTAATGGTGGCAAGTTTGGCAGCCGCTCCAATTGGTGCCAAGGTCGGTCAGAAAATCAATGCCGTTTACTTGCAATGGGTACTTGCCGTGATGATTACAGCGACAGCAATCAAAATTTGGCTGGATTTATGATAAAGAAAAAGACCAACTGAGAGAGCAGGAACTGCTTCAAAGTATGTTGGTCTTTTTTATTTAACGTCCTCATGCTCGATATAGGTTTCCAGTGCTGGGTGGTACTCTTTTTGATAATGAAGGTGGGGACATGATTTCACGACTTTGCCTTGCAAGGCATTGGACTTTGAGACTTCTAATGCTGTGTTACATTTAGGGCAGTGTTCCGTAAACAATGAGGGCCAGCGCTTCATCATATCACCACTCCAGTTAAAGTCTTAAAAACCGATTATATTAATATGAATTATAGGGGATCGTGTATGCGAGGTCAATAGGTGTTTGGCTCTTTTTAACAAAAAAGAAGCATCGTCAAGGATGCTT
>NZ_NKHG01000207.1 GCF_002744245.1 Bacillus pumilus
TCGACGAAAGGAGTACCGATGCAGCACCTATCCCGATTAGTATCTGCCCGATATTTCCAATCTTCATTTCACATCCTCAGGTTGTGCTTCGGCAATTTTTTTTATGATAGGGTAATATCGTCAACTCGAGAAGCAACGGCCTGTTTTGGCAGTACAACTAAATTTCCACCGTTTGCAACATTGAAGGCGTCTATAGCTCGTTGGATTTTGTCGTTGTAAGTTTGCAGTTCTGCAATCTTTGCTGCTCCCTGGTCATCAATGGTTTCGTTTTTTCGAAGTGCTATGTCTGCGGCCTTTTCACGAACCAAGCCTGTAATATCAACAGTAACGAGACGTTGTTGAGAAGCTTCAAGGGCTTCAACTCTTGGCTTGA
>NZ_NKHG01000208.1 GCF_002744245.1 Bacillus pumilus
TGTTACCTATGCTAGACTGCATTCGTTTAAGTAGAGACTTGCGACCCATTTCAAGCGAAAAGATGCCAACCGCTCCACTCTTATTTAAATTGATTGGGCTTTCCATAAAGTTTTTAGCAACATTCAAACAAAAAGCGGTTTTCCCTACAGATGGACGAGCAGCAATAATAATTAATTCTTGACGCTGAAAACCTGACGTCATTCGATCCAATTCAGTGAAGCCGCTTGGCATTCCAGTAATATCACCCTTTGGCGTTTCTAACTCTTGATAGATTTCAACAAGATCATTATTGATAGACCCGTCATCGTCCGTGCCTGTCGCATCCTCTAAACTCATGAGAGAGCTTATACCCTCTTGTATGGTTTGGCTCGTATCGTCGCTACTAGAAGATTCTTTAAGCGAAGCACCTACTTTTGCTATTTCTCGCTTTTTCCAATAATCAATAATTAGATTTTCATAGAATGCTTGTTTTGCTGTAGTGATTGAGGCATTCATCAATTCAGTTAAGTATTTTCTTCCGCCGATCCCCTTTAGATTTTCTCGTCCCACATGCTCAATAACTGACACTATGTCAATAGGGTCGCCGTTTTTATCAAGCTCTTGAAAGGCTTTGTAAATGGATTGGTTTTGCTGTCTATAGAAATGAATTGGCTTGAGCTGTGAATATTTAATCAAGTCCGGCTCTTGTAAGATTGCACCTAGATATTGTTGTTCTGCTTCGTCGTTGTAATAAAAAATAGTTCCTGTCATGATGGATCACCTATCCCAAGCACCTTTCGTATCTCAGCTTTATGGCGCTCGATCTGCTCTTGTTCTTCCTCGGTCGGTTCAACCTTGTCAATTTCAGCAAGATAGCTATGTGTTTCCTCTACATTGGGTATAGCTGCGGACCGATCTGTTCTTGCTTCTTTTGCTTTAATTAGATCAGCAACTTTTGGCGGAAACTGATTGTATTTCACATAAACAATCAAATTCGATTCGATCTTCTCGTAATTCTCGGGCTTTAAGATTCTTGCCCATGCGTCTAGCTTTGTTTGATCAAACTCAAAATGCTCGTAATATGTCTTGATTAGTTTTAGCAATTCAAGTGTCTCTGCTTTAGTCATCTGTCAAATCAAACTCCTTTTCATTCACAGCCGCTTTTCTCTTTGCTGCTTCTCTATCGCTTTTAATTTTTACGGTCAATTTATCGAATTGCTTTCTAAGGTTTGCAGGACTCAATATATTGGATTTCCAAAAACTATCTTTTTGTGTCCAGTTAATCAAATACTTCACCTGTGCATCCGTCCGCTTGTCGATCTGTCTAATTAACCTAAAATCACTCGCCCATTTTTCAAGGTTTGGTTTCTTAGCTTGCGGATTATTTTCAAGTATTTTTTGATAAAGTAAATTGGCATTCTCCATGTCACAAGGTTCGTACTTGTGAGAGAATTATTTATCTTCTTTTCATTCTTATCATTCTTTACATTCTTGTTTGTGGTCATTTGATGGTCATTTGATGGTCTTTTGATGGTCAGACTGTTGTCGTTTTCGGAAGCCCCATCTTGATAAATAGCCCAATTATCAATGCTTACAATGCTGAACTTGTTGGTCTTTTTTATTGTCAAATATCCCATTTCTTGAAGCTGTTCCAACCAACGAAAAATTGTCTTTTCTCCCTTTACCCTGTCCTTAGATTTAAGACCGGTATTGTACATGTCCATCAAAGCAAAACGACCTGTCACAAAATCACCTGGCTTTAGCTTCACTTTTTGTCTACCCACTATCTGATCATGTTCCGTATGTGAAGCCTCTGTTAGACATATTAGCCATAACCTTAATAACTGCGGATCATTGAAAATTGGATTACTTCTAATCTTCCTATGCAACTTGATCCAACCGACCATATCAATCACCTTACTTTAGAAAATTTACGTTCTTGCTGTATGCTGCTTCGTCATTCAAATAACGGAAACCCGCAACAAAACCT
>NZ_NKHG01000209.1 GCF_002744245.1 Bacillus pumilus
TGTTACCTATACTAGACTGCATTCGTTTTATTAATTGCTTACGTGACATTTCAAGCGAAAAGATGCCAACCGCTCCACTCTTATTTAGATTGATTGGACTTTCCATAAAGTTTTTCGCAACGTTTAAACAAAAGGCGGTTTTTCCTACGGATGGACGGGCAGCGATAACAATTAATTCTTGAGGCTGAAAACCAGACGTCATTCGATCCAATTCAGTAAAACCGCTAGGCATACCGGTTACATCACCTTTAGGCGTTTCTAACTCTTGATAGATTTCAACAAGATCATTATTGATAGACCCATCATCGTCCGCGCCTGTCGCATCTTCTAAACTCATGAGAGAGCTAATACCTTCTTGAATGACTTGACTTGTATCCTCACTTTTGGATGATTCTTTAAGGTCAGCGGCTATTTTTGCAATCTCTCGCTTTTGCCAGTAATCAATAATCACATTTTCAAAGTAGGACTGTCTTGCGGTGGTGGCTGCTGTGTTCATCAACCCGGATAAGTATTCTCTACCGCCTATACTTTTTATATTTTCACGCCCAACATGTTCAATAATTGCGACTAGGTCAATAGGTTCGCCCTTTTTATCAAGCTCTTGAAAGGCTTTGAAAATGGATTGATTTTGCTGTCGGTAGAAATGAATTGGCTTGAGCTGCGAATATTTAATTAAATCCGGCTCTTGTAAGATTGCGCCTAGATATTGCTGTTCCGCTTCGTCGTTGAAATAAAACACCGCTCCTGTCATGACGGATCACCTATCCCGAGTACCTTTCTTATTTCTGCTTTATGCCGCTCGATCTGCTCTTGTTCTTCCTCGGTTGGTTCATCCTTGTCCATTTCAGAAAGATAGCTGTGAGTTTCCTCTACATTGGGTATAGCTGCGGATCGGTCTTTCCTTGCTTCTTTTGCTTTAATTAGATCAGCAACCTTAGGCGGAAACTGATTGTATTTCACATAAACGATCAAATTCGCCTCGATCCGCTCGTAATTCTCGGGCTTTAATATTCTCGCCCATGCGTTTATTCTTTCTTGATCTATTTCAAAATGCTCGAAGTATGTCTTGATTAGCTTTAGTAATTCAAGTGTTTCTTTTTTAGTCATCCGTCAAATCAAACTCCTTTTCATTCACAGCCACTTTTCTCTTTGCTGCTTCTCTTTCGCTTTTAATTTTTACGGTCAATTTATCGAATTGCTTTCTAAGGTTTGCAGGACTCAATATATTTGATTTCCAAAAGCTATCTTTTTGCGTCCAGTTAATCAAGTACTTCACTTGTGCATCTGTTCGCTTGTCGATCTGCCTAATCAATCTAAAATCACTCGCCCATTTTTCAAGGTTCGGTTTTTTAGCTTGCGGATTATTTTCAAGTATTTTTTGATAAAGCAAATTGGCATTCTCAAGGTCACAAGGTTCGTACTTGTGACGAGAATTATTTATCTTCTTTTCATTCTTTAAATTCTTTACATTCTTGTTTGTATGTTTTTGTGTTCGGTTCGTGTCTTTTTCGTGTTCGATTTGTGTCTTTTTTTCATTTTCTGAATCATGATAAACCCCATAATTGACAATGGTTATAAGCGTCTTTTTTGTGTCTTTTTTATATTCGATCATCCCGTCGCTTTTTAACAGGTCGAGAAACTGCGAAACCTTTGTATTTGACCAAGACCAATGAATACCAAGTTTGCGAATAGAAGTAACTAGCTCGCCCTTTTTCAATTCATGCAAGTCATTACCTGACACGAATTTATAATCTTTATGACTGGCTTTCATAAGTAAATCGAGCCAAGCTTCATATTTAGAAAACTTCCTTTTTTCTTGGTATATCCAATGATCTTGTATGCTCCGATGAAGCTTAATCCAACCAATCATCACAATCACCTTACTTTAGAAAATTTACGTTCTTGCTGTATGCTGCTTCATCCATCAAGTAGCGGAAACCCGCAACAAAACCC
>NZ_NKHG01000210.1 GCF_002744245.1 Bacillus pumilus
TGTAGAGGCGATAACGCTCAATCAATACGCCTTGATATTGCTGATCGAATTCCTTGTTTACGAAAAGGCAGTGATAAAAATGACGGATCAAGAAGAAAAGTTACTCTTTTACTTACAACCGAAATTCCATTCAAGGATGAATGAGCATTTGAAGATTTATCATACAAAAATTCAATTGGAGGAATCGGGCATATGAATCAAAAGAAGGTGCATCAATGACAAAGCGACTACTTATCTTTTATGTTGTGTTCGGGTCACTGTCAGTTTTAGCGGTCATGTATATAAATTAAGGAGGCAATGAAAGACTTGAGATTACAAGACATTCCAAGTAAAATTATAGATATTGAGACTTTAACAAGAAAAGGACCTATTGTTCTCGTTATATCTGATGGTAAAGCGAGATTTTCACCGCTGCCGTCGCACGGGGAAACAAAGATCGTTACACATGACAATAAAGTAACTCGTGTTAATTT
>NZ_NKHG01000104.1 GCF_002744245.1 Bacillus pumilus
ACCACCCTTTTGAAATGGGACAGGCTATTTCTTATCAGCCTTCACACTCACCTTTGGAATCAAGATGATCATCACGATGATGCCTGCGAAAATCAAGAAACCAAAGATAATAGGAAGCAGCGCCGATGTCTGTTTTTCATGATCATCAACAGAAGGTGCTGATACAGCCGAATCACTAAAAGAGATATTC
Source organism: Bacillus pumilus (assembly GCF_002744245.1). Lineage (GTDB taxonomy): Bacteria > Bacillota > Bacilli > Bacillales > Bacillaceae > Bacillus > Bacillus pumilus_M. Next base: position 191 of record NZ_NKHG01000104.1, read on the forward strand.
ATCTCTTTCATCATACGAGCTGGTGTTTTTGGTGGGTTCTCTTTCAGATCACTGAAAAGCTGTGACGAAAGATGACCACCCGAGGTTTTAGGCGGTTCAGCAAAATGAATGTCCGTTTTGACTTTTGATGTTGTTTTGCTTTGTTCGTATTTCGTTTGATCCCTCAATATACTCGAATTAATATTGAGTTCCTTTTCCTGATATTCATTCGGCTTGACATTTGTATCCGTCTCTTCACCAGTAGCAGCGAAAGCGGCAGGGATAAGGAGAAAAATGGACGTGACACCAAGTGCCAGCCCTTTAGCGAACAGATTAAGCCTCATGTGTCACATCACGTTCCTCTGTCTTATCTTTCCATAACTTTGTCACAAGTGGTATCACCATAAAGAGAATACTTAAAATCAATAACCCTGTCATGCCCATTCCAAAATGGTCTCCATTTCCATATTGGATCGACATATACACGTCTGTGACCGGATTGGTAAAGTGGAAATTCGGCATCACCAAATCAATCAACGGTGCGACAAAGAAGAAAATAAGCGCCGTTGCTGCCATCCATCCGGCAATGGATCCGAAAAGGAAGGCCGTGCGAATAAAGGCAGAGCAGGTCACTAGCAGCAAAATGGTGAAGATCGACCATTGAATCGCTTGATCATCTGCGAGTTTGTATATGTTGAGTCCAAATAAGCTGATCATGAGGCCAACTAATAGATTCAAAATACCAAACAGTGCGCCTTTAACCAGCATTGGAGCCGTCGCATAATACGAGCTAAAAAAGCCAATCAATAAACTGCTGATCATCACAATGATCAAAATGACTACTGGTGGTACAGTCTGCGTTTTTTCTTCCGGCACATCGCCGCTGATTTTCAGCGGATTGGCTAAGTGATTATACACATAGTTACTGTTTCCTTGATCACTTAATGTGTTTCCTAGAATACCATTTAAATCCTGCTGAACAAGCTTCGTCGAATCTACATTCTTGCTCCAGTTTTCATTCAGCGTATCCGCCTTTTCTTGAACCGTTGTGACACTCTCTTCAATGTTATTCGTATAATCTGCCACACCTTTTTGGCGGTCGGTTAACGAGCTCATATTTTCAGAAAGACGAAGCACTTCCTGACCAATCGAATCTTGTGCGCTAACGACAATTGAACTGCCTGCAAGGTCGGCCGTATACACCGCATCTCCTTGATCAGCCATTTGCTCAGCCACATTGTCCGCACTTTCAGACATTGCAGTTAATTCCTGTTCCATGTTCGCCTGCTGAGTCGAAATGTATTCTGCATAGCCATCCGAGAATTTTTGCATCCTATCAATAAAGGTAGACACATCATCGTTTGACGTCAGCATCTGGTTTTTTAGCGTATCCCAGCTCACTGTCTCATCCTTTTTAATGGAAAGAATGGACTGAATCTTCTCTTGTTTGGTGTCAACTAAGGATGAGTTATTTGATGGTTGATAGAAATTACTGAGCATCATCTCGAACTGTGAGAGTTGATTGGAATACTCCATTAACTTTTTGGTGCTTGTTGTCTTTGTATTGAAATCTTCATCAAAAATTTCCTTATTAAAAGTGTTTCCAATCGGCGAGTTTCTACGTTTCAGCTCCTTCACCTTATTTAAGATGGAAGATTCCTGATTTTTGATTTCATTCGAGATTACATTATATCGATCTTGTAACCATTGAATCTTCTTTTCAAGCTTCTCTACTTTTTTAGAGAGGCTCTCAAGCTCCTTACTCAACTGACTCACCTTGTCCTTCAGTTGGTCATTGTGAGTAGTGGCTTTTTCTTGAATCTTCTTTTTTACTTCTTCCAAACGTAAGGAGAGTGCTTTTAATTCATCTTTTGATTGATTCGTACTGTCGTTATCTGGCTGAGCGGGATTATCTCCATCTGTTCCGTTATCTGGCTGAGCAGGATCATCACCCTCTGTTGCGTTGTCTGCTTCTGTAGAAGGCGGCGTGTCCTGCTCTGCTAATTGATCAGCCAAATCGTTCATCTCTGTTGAAATTTGAGTCAGTTCAGTTGTTTCCTCGTCCAAATTAATGCCAATCTCTTCTGGATTCTCATTATCTTGACCTGATGGCTCATCATCAGGATCAGCTGGTGATCCAGGCGCATCCATTAGCTCTTCCCTTTTCACCTTTAACTTAGCCAGCAAGGCTGTCATCTTGTTTTTATAGTCTTCCAAGTATTGAGCTTCATACTTTTTAATCAGTTCTTCTTGAGAGGCTTTCACAAGATCAGTTAATCCAGTTGATTGCACGGGAATTACGTCTTCTCTCGATTTCTGAACAGATTGAATGGCACTGTCAGTTGTTTTCAACTGACTTTGTACCCCACTCATGTCTGTTTTCAGACCGCCCATTTGCTCACTGAAGCTGCGGGCATTTTGGTTTTGAATCTCAGCGAGCTGTTTGAGTCCTTGCTGGATTTGTTTTTTGCTTGTGGATTGCGCTTTGATCAAGAGATCCTTTTGTTTATCTTGATACTGCTGATATTGATCCACTACTTTCACGAAATCCTTTAGCTGGCTCTTCGCTTCTTCTGTTGTACTTAAACCGTCTTTATACTGTTTTTGTGAATCGGCCATCGCATTTTTTAATTCTTCTATTTGTTTCTTCTGCTGCTGGACAGCATCAGATAGTTTGTTCGAGTTTGGCTTATAGAAGTTGTACATGGTGTTCTGGAATTCGACTTCTTTGCCTACAATATGCTCAAACTCTTCTCTGACATTGCCGATTTCCTGTGACACAAAACTCCAGTATAAGGTCGACATCTGTTCATTCATTTTCTTTTGAGCATTTTCTAGCTCTCTCTGTACTTTTTCTTTATTGACCGCATTGAGCTGATCTTGGATGGAAAATTGAATGGATGCCTTTTCAGGATGGTCTTTATCATAGCTCAGCACATTTTTAGAGAAATCAGACGGAATATAGAGGACAGCGTCGTACTTTCTGTTTTTCAGTCCATTTTCCGCCGCACTGCGATTGACTACCGTCCATGTATAATCGGGACGCTCTGATAATGCTGCAACCACATCCTGTCCGAAACGAGCGGTGTTTTCACTTTCGCTCGCTCCCATATCCTCATTAACCACTGCAATATTACGTGTGGCATTCTTCTTCTGTTTTGCCGGATCATCCCCAATGAGGTGGAAAAATAAAACCGGCAAAACGAGAATCAATATCATGGTGGTCACGATTTTGATTGAGCTTTTTTGCTGCTCTGTCATTGAACACTCTTCCTTTCTACCGCACATAAAGGAACCTGAATTTTCTTTTCTTTCCCGTTTTCAACCAAATACCCGAAGCCTGGTTGAATGTCTGGTTCTTGTCTTGCATACGGAAGCGGTATAATGTTTTGCTCTGATTTTTTCATGAGTAACATGGCATGACGAACTTGTTTGATTTCGTTTGTGAGTGCATCATAGCCCTTACTGAACTCAGTATGATTACCTGATGCGATCAGACTAAAGCCTAGATGTGCATATGATTTCATGAAATCAGCCAATTGATCTTGCAAACGTGGATCGAGCGATTGCTGAAAACGTGTGATACCATCGATCACGAGCACTACTTGAGAAAATGCTAACTGATCGGTCTCTCCCTGACGAACAGCTTCAACGTACATGTCTTCCCGGGCCTTGAATAAACGGTCCAATTCCTCTGCCCATTCGGTGATATCGTCCTTTGTTTCAAGATAATCGATGTTCTCTTCTTTTGCATAATGTGAAAGACCCCGATCAATTGAATCAAAGACTGCTAGTTTTTCAGGCTTTGCCTCTAACAGCTGATCTAGCATCAGTTTTGTCACATTTGTTTTCCCGCGCTGCGTTTGACCGATAATGAGGCAGTGTTTATTCTTTTTCAAATCAAAGTAAATCGGTGCCACAGATTCCTCATCTAGTCCTACTGGAATGTCATAAGGCTGTTTTTTCTCCTCTAAACGGCTCTCAAGCTCCCATACTGTCAGCTTATCAGGCAGCATTGGCACAGGTTTTGGTTTTTCAGCATCTTGAAAACGGTCATGAAGAAGCTGGATCTCTTGCTTCAAATGCTCAAACAATTCGATGTCGTTCTCGCCTTCAACTGGCAGGAACATTTGCGCAAAGTAAAGCTCTTCCTTATTGATAATGACTCGTCCCGGAATCGGCTCTAAGCTGAATTTCGGTCTGCCAATAATTGAGTATGCCTCTCCTTGATCCATTAAGTAATGAACAATCTTTGTTTTCAGGTTGTTCATGAGCGATTGGCGCACTGCGTTTACACGAGTCGCTGTGATCAAGAAGTACATGCCCAATGACTGTCCATCCCGGCTCAACTGGATAAACTCAGATTCGAGTTCATGCATTTCGTCTTTGACAATGTCAAAGTTGTCGATCACGATAAAAATGAACGGAAGCTTTTTCTCATTTAAGGCATTGTACATTTTGATATGACTCATTTCTTGCTGCCTGAATAACCGCTTGCGATATTCAACCTCTTCACGCAGACGCTTCATCGACTTTTGAATCTTTCTCATTTGATCCATTAAGAAATAATCAGCGGTGTGCGGCAGTTTGGCTAGCGGAAGCAAAGTGCCGTTACCAAAGTCATAAATATACGCATGCCACTCTTCAGGTGAATATCTCTCTGCAAAGCTCATAAGCAGTGTCGTGGCTGCAAGTGATTTGCCGTAGCCAGAGGAGCCGAAGATACCAATATTCCCGTCTTCCATCATTTGATAGGAGAGCGGATGCTGGCTTTGCTGATCTGGCTCATCGACAAGCGCAAAATGGAAGACATGCGCTTCACTCGACGCATAACGCGTTTTTGGAATACGCTCTTCAAGCGGTGGAAGCCATGGACTTGGGAGTTTCTCAATTCCAAGCTCCTGCTGCATTCGTTCAATTTCATCCACAACAGCGGAAATTTCCGTCACTGTCTCTTTTTTCACTGCTGGCTCTGTGCTTACCCCTGATAACGGGATCAGTCCAGTGTCTGTCACAATGGCAATGTCATCTTCTGATCCGTAGCCATCTTCCATATAAGGTGCACCGCTCCAAGCCGATTGGAATAATTCATAGATTTCATTGTTCCCAACTTGTAAATATCCCCGGCCTGTGACGGTAATTGACGCCGCATCACTATTTTTCAAAATTTCCTTACTGTCTGACGCATCTTGCACTTTTAGTGCGACCTTAAAGCGAGAGTTACTCCAAATTTGATCATCAATGACCCCGCCGGGCTTTTGTGTGGCCAAAATGAGATGGACACCGAGGCTTCGTCCAATCCGTGCGGCACTCACAAGCTCCCTGATAAAGTCCGGTTCTTCACTTTTTAATTCAGCAAACTCATCAGAGATTAAGAACAAATGAGGCATCGCCTGTTCAGCCTTTTTCTCCTTATAGAGCTTCGTATAATCATTGATGTGATTCACATGATACTGATCAAACAATCGCTGTCTTTTCTTCAGTTCACTTTTAATCGAGGCAAGCGCTCTTTCGCTAAAGTTCTTGCTGCCTTCGATGTTTGTGATCGTGCCAAGTAAATGCGGAATATTTCGGAACGGCTGCGCCATTCCGCCTCCTTTGTAATCAATGAGCAGGAAAGCAACTTCATGCGGATGAAAGTGTACAGCCAACGATAAAATATACGTCTGTAAAAACTCACTTTTCCCTGATCCCGTTGTTCCAGCTAAAAGGCCGTGCGGACCGTGTGCTTTTTCATGCAGGTTCAGATCGACAATATCGTTTTTTCCTTTATAACCGATTGGCACAGATAATGATTTTGCTGTTTCAGATGTCAGCCATTTTTCACGAATGCCAATGTCGTCTACCTGCTTGGCATGAAACAGATCAAGGAATGAGACCGTTTCTGGGATTGAGTTGGTCATTCCGACTTGATGATCTAATGTTCTCAGTGTTCTGGCAAACAACTCATTGTCTGCGCGCTGATGTGTATCAAGCTGAAATGGAATCCGTACTGCCTTCTTATGCTGGATGAGAATATCTCCTTCTTCTTCGTTAATGTAGCGGACAAGTGTTGAGATATTTTCAGCTAAGCTTTCCTTTGTTTCTGCCGCAAAGATAATTGAGATGCCTAAATCTGTCCGGCTGCCTTCTAAGTATTCCAAAATGACATGTTCAGCAATGAGTTCGTGATTTGTCACGATGAACACAAAATGAGGCGTAAAGATTTTTTTCTCTTTCTCTTCTTCTAAATCACGCTCACGTAAAATTTCGTAAATCGAGGACAAAAGCTGATCACGTGTTTGTTCGTTGTAAATAAACCCTTTACCATATGTATGAGGCAGCTGGAAGTGCGGTAGCCATTTCATCCATTCCCAATTCTCATACTCCTGTTCATGAAAGATAAAGACAAACCTCAAATCATGATAGCTATGCGAGAAAGCAAGCTGACCAACAAGCTGGTGAAGCTCATTTTTCACGATTGCAGGCTTTCCAATTAAACCTGTTGGGCCGTCTGCAAGACCGAATGTAATCGGTACATCCTTCACCTCACGATAGACTTTTTGCATGTGCTGCGTTTGTTCCATTAAGTCATCGATATCACGATTGGCCATATCACCGCCGCTCGTCGATAATTCATAGCTTGACGGAACTGCGCCCGTTCCAAGACGCAGCTGTAAAAAATCATCACTGACAAGCGTTTTTTCCCAAATCCGTCCACTAATTTCTGACGTCAAGTACTTCATTTGTTCGAAGGATGGATAGTGATAAGTCAGAATATATTGCTGACGATCATACAGCTCCTGCAGCTCTTTCCGCTTATTTTCTAAATAAAGAGAGTATACTCGCTGCCTTTTCTCTTCACGTCTTTTACGCTGTGACTTTTCTTTAAAATATTGAACCGACGATGTAATTAACGTCATAATAAACATCGCCATCGACACAACGATAAAGATCCCGCGCGGCTGGACAAGTGCGACAATTCCCATGACTATGAGCATCACAAGTGGAGGAAGGACAACAAGCCAAAGCCCTCTGCTGTTATTTTCACTCTCCTGCGAAGGAAAGCTAAATGATACCCGATCATCAGGCAGATCGTAAATTAAACGTGGTGTTCGTCTGTATAAAGGATATTTCTGTTTTGTTTCAGTGCTTGGTTGTCTTGTTTTTTCTAAACGTGTTTGAAAAGGTTCATACCCTGTCACTTGCAATAAATCAGCATCTTTCAACGTAACTGTAATAAAATTCCAGAGAAGCTCATCTCCGGCATGAATCATCTCTGGCCCGTGGATTTGCTTTCCATTCACATAAATCCTCTCGTCCTGAGGCATGACATACCAAGTTCCTTCAATTTGTTCTAAAGTGAACTGCTTGGCACCTTGAAATATAGAATGAGCTTGTTCTTTCCATACATCTATACTCTCTTTCTCCTCACGTGAAAAAGAAACCTCGACTCTATTTCCTAGGTAATAAATGTGTTGATCATGTTGTGCATCCATTAAAATGAGTGTGAGTGATCCAATCTCACATGGCTCATGTGGAAGTAACTTGCCTTTCTTCTTCTCTCCCTGGTAAACAGAAAAACCATCGTTTGATTCATCAGGAGTTAAACGAATCGTCCCTTCATCAAACGCAAGGGAAGGGATTGTCACCGTATGCTCTATTTCAGGTCCAATCACAGCTTCTCGATTAAACTGCTCTTCTAAAAGGACAGTTTGATAATCCTCCTCATAAAAAACCCAAAGAAGACTCAAACGCTCCACCTCCTCATGGGACAGCACCAACTGTCAGTTGTATCGATAGAATTATTTTTTCTCATCTTTTTTCGTTTGAGAGGTTTTCTTCTTCGAATCAGATTCTTTCTCTTTTTTCTCCTGATCATCTTTTGACTGCTCTTTTTGTTCAGCTGTTTCATCTGTTTGGCTCACGCCTGAGGAGTCATTGGTGCTTGTCTCTGTTGTTTCGTTTTCTTCATATTTCGCCATTTCCTTAATGATTGGATCTAGCTGTTTTTGTTTTTCTTCAGCAGAGAGACTATCATCGTTTTGAATTTCATTACGATAGGCGACGAGTGCAGTGAAAATATATCGATCGTCACCGAGTACCCGTGCAATATCAAGAGCTTCCTTACTGTTTCCTTGTCCAATGTGAATCCAGAAAAGGAAATATTGCGGATCTGTCTGCAGCGTGTACGTATCCGTGATTTCTTTTTTGTGCTGATCGAGTAATAGGCTGCCTTGGTTCGTTTGCACATACGAAATGGCCAGTTCATATTGAAGAGAGACTGGCATTTGATTGGCTGGATATTTTTCTAGTGTATCCACCACATGGCTGTACTGTTTGTTAAGATAATATTTGTTCGCCTCGACATACGCTTCTTGTTTCGGCATTGCGAAAAAGAAGGTATAAATGGTATACACCAATGCTGGGACCAATAGGATAATGAGACCTAGTCCGATGTATCGCTCAATCTTCCATTTCTTTTTAGGGATGGTTAGTAGCGTTTTTTCTTTCGTTTCGATCGCTTCGATCTTTTGTTGAATGAGAGCTGACAATTCTTCCAGCGACTGCGGTTCACTGATTTCCTTTGCCAGCTCAGATAATTTCAACGTATGATGATAGGATAAATATTCCTGAAACTGATACTCATGGTCAACAACTCGAAGAATGACGGCTTTGACCTCTTTTAACAGGCGTTGCTCATCGGTTTCATATGGCGGGATGCTTTCTTTGACCCCGTAATGCAAAAATGCAGGCGCTAAGCCTTGATGAAAAACAATGTTTTCAGGAGAAACAATGGGATGCAGCCGCTTCACGTCGTGTTTGCACAGTGCATCGACAAGCTGGTATGAAAAAATCCATTTACTTTTTTCATCCTTTGCATGGATGAAACGAAATTCCTGATAGGCAGGAGGCGGTTCAATTGAGATGATGACCTCACCTTTGGTTAATTGAATCTCTTTTTGAAATGAAGGATTGATGTCTTTGATCGGTGCCGCTTCTAAACCGTCTAAGAGTTTAATCGTCTCTTTTTGGAAAATGAAGGTATAGGTGCCTTCCTCTTTTTTCATGACTGCTTCTAATTGTTCTTCTAAATAGGAACTCTTTTTATCTGCCATTTACAAAAGTCCTTTCATAGTATTTCCAGCCTGTCACCTGTGGTGATCCCACAGTCTGACAGCTTATATTCGCCTGAAAACACAGCTTTCTTATTGACTACACGCACCCAACCGCCTTCTCGCTTTGGAAGTGAGATTTGTTTTGCCTGCCAGGCGATATGAATGACTTGTTTAATATGTAAATAATTTGATAGTCTCAAATCAAACACACTGCCATCATAATTTTTTAAGTCGATGGTAATATCAATATACACAAATTTCCACCTCACAAAATAGAAAGAGCGCCGGCATCAACTGACAGACTCGGCGCTTTTTCTGCTTTTCACACTTAGAAAGGAAATCACTTTGATTAGCCGCGGATTTGGCTAGCGATGTCTTGGTCAGTGCTTTCAAGTGTATTTGCAGTTTGATCAAGCTGATTGCTGACATCTGTTAATAGATCAGACATTTTAATGAATGAAGGCTTTAGCTGTTCGTATTGATCAGCAAATGCTTCACTAGAAGCACCTTCCCACATTCCTTTTAGATCAGAGATCATTCTATTTAGACGATCAACTTGGTTTAACACTTCTTGACTTTCAACACCATATTGCTTAGCGGTCGCTCTTAGTTCTTCCGGGGTTACGCGAATAATTCCTGACATATTCCTCATTACCTCCTGTGCATAGCCGCCATATAATGGGCTAATCCACTTATTTTTTGACGTTATTATTATAAAAACAGAAATGATACACAGTCAAACAAATCTGTTTTTATTTTACAAAATGAGTCTATAGAATTACTGTTTTTTCGCTCTTTATCTAGTATTTAACAGTTTTTTGGTCATATATTCTTAATAAGTGCACACGCACTCCGATGAATCTTTCCGCCTATTGATTTTTTACTACGTTATGATTGTACTATTTCTTTTTAGTATCCATTCATAACCAATGTCCTCAGTTCTAAAGCTTTCTGTTTTTTTCAGTTTATGGCATTTTTTTATTGATTTACACGCCTGATTCTCTTCATAATGTAAGTACGTGAAATATTCGAAAAAGCAGGGGTTTTTTTATGACAAAAAAGATAGATCCGTTTAAGTATAGTCTTGATCGTTTAGAGGATGTGGCAGATCAAATTAGTGATGTGCTCAATTGCCCTATTACTATAGAAGATACTCATCATCGATTATTAGCATATAGTACACACAATGATTTCACTGATCCCGCCAGAACGTCTACCATTATCTCCCGCCGTGTACCGGAAAAAGTCATTAATCGCCTTTGGAAGGACGGCATAATTCCTACACTCCTTAAAACAGGTGAACCGCTTCGTGTACCACAAATTGCCGAAGTGGGTCTTTCTAGCAGAGTCGCCATTTCGATCTGGAAGGACAAAGAGGTGCTCGGATTTATCTGGGCTATTGAATCACCACAGCCTTTTTCAGAAGAAGACATGGATCTTCTCAAGATGGCCGCACATGCCGTTAAAAACAAATTACTCAATTTACAAATTCGAAAATCGAAAACAGAAGAACGCAATCAGGAGCTTTTTTGGAAGATGCTCACAGGTCATATTCACGAAAAGGGAGAGATGCTTGACCTATTTTTGAGACTTGGCATGAGATGCCCAGATACGTATGCCATTATCATCTTTCGTCTACGCGACGAACTCACAGAGGAGACGGAAAAAAAGCTTTCCTATCTGCTTGAAACAACGCAGCAAGTGCAAGTGCTATTAACGACTGTTGATTTTCACGAACTGATTATTCTTGTCGCACCTAAAACGGAGCACCCGCTTCAGGATATTAAACAATTCACCAACAGCATGCTTCAGCAACTATCCGATCGCTATCATATCCATCACGTTCAGGCGGCCATTGGCGGAATTTACGATCATATTACTCATATTCAGCCGTCCTATAAAGAAGCACTTGCTGTATTAAAAACAAAAGAACGCTTCCCTGTTGAAACGGAACGATTAAACAGTTTTTCTGAACTCGGCATTTATCAATATTTAGATGTGCTTGCTGAAAAACGAAAGGGCTCTTCTTATTCCAGTTACTCTTTATCAAGGCTGGAGGATTACGACCTAAGGCATCATTCTAACCTAGTCGAGACCCTTGAACGGTTTATTGATTGTGACAGCAATGCCAATATTGCCGCAAAGCAGTTAAATATTCATATCAACACATTGAATTACAGACTGAAGCGGATTACAGACATTGCAGAAATAGATTTAAAAAACATGAACGAGAAAATGACCATTTATCTTGATATGAAGCTAAAAAACGTC
>NZ_NKHG01000211.1 GCF_002744245.1 Bacillus pumilus
TCACCATGTCCATGGCTTTGGGCGTGTTCTTCTTGATCCTGTACTACAGCATCAAGGTCAAGGGTATCGGCGGGTTTGTGAAGGAGCTGACGCTTCAGCCTTTCAACCACCCGGCGGCCATCCCGGTTAACCTCATCCTGGAAACTGTTACGCTGATTTCCAAACCTGTTTCTCTGGGTCTTCGACTGTTCGGCAACATGTATGCTGGCGAACTGATCTTTATCCTGATTGCGGGTTTGCTACCCTGGTGGTCTCAGTGGATCCTGTCCGTGCCTTGGGCAATTTTCCACATCCTGATCATCACTTTGCAGGCGTTTATCTTCATGGTGCTGACCATCGTCTATCTGTCGATGGCTCAAGAAGACCATGGTTGATGCAACTCAAATAATCCTTTTTATACAATCAATTACATCTAAATAAATGGAGATCCTCATGGAAAACTTGAACATGGACCTGCTGTACATCGCTGCTGCAATGATGATGGGTCTGGCGGCTATC
>NZ_NKHG01000052.1 GCF_002744245.1 Bacillus pumilus
CACTTGATGAGGAAATACCAGAAGCGTTATACGATACTGTAGCAGAAATATTTTCTTTTATCTATAGGTTAGATCAAAAAATGCAAAAATAAGGTAAAATAAGTGATTTGGCTGAAAAATTTATATTTTTAATAAAATAAAAGTTTGAATGTTTAGAAGGATTTTATGATTTTACATAGAACCCTAGACATTCTCTTTTTTATTCTTTAAAATGAAAGCGCAGTCTATTTTATAATTTTTGTTTCTACATATGTTGGGAGGATGGGAAATGAATATCCATGAGTACCAAGGAAAAGAAATCCTAAGAAAATATGGGGTTTCAGTTCCAAATGGTAAAGTAGCATTTACAGCTGATGAAGCAGTGAAAGCATCAGAAGAGCTAGGAAGCTCTGTATATGTCGTAAAAGCACAGATTCATGCAGGCGGCCGTGGTAAAGCAGGCGGGGTAAAAATTGCAAAAACAAAAGATGAAGTGAAAGGGTTTGCAGAGGAATTACTCGGCAAGACACTTGTCACACATCAAACAGGGCCTGAAGGGCGTGAAATAAAACGCTTACTTATTGAAGAAGGCTGCGATATTCAAAAGGAATACTATGTTGGACTTGTTTTGGATAGAGCGACATCAAGAATTGTCTTAATGGCTTCTGAAGAAGGCGGTACTGAAATTGAAGAAGTAGCAGAAAAAACGCCAGAAAAAATCGTGAAAGTGGTCATCGACCCAGCGATTGGTCTTCAAGCCTATCAGGCAAGAGAAGTCGCATTTAAAATTAATATTCCAACAAAATTAGTTGGACAAGCTGTTAAGTTTATGACAAGTCTTTACAATGCGTTTATTGAAAAAGACTGTTCAATTGCTGAGATCAATCCACTTGTTGTAACAGGCGATGGAAAAGTCATGGCGCTTGATGCAAAATTAAACTTTGATAGCAACGCCTTATATAGACAAAAAGATATACTAGAATACCGTGATCTCGATGAAGAGGATCCAAAGGAAATTGAAGCATCTAAATATGATTTAAGCTACATTTCCCTAGATGGCAATATTGGCTGTATGGTCAATGGAGCAGGTCTTGCGATGTCTACGATGGATATCATCAAGCATTACGGGGGGGACCCTGCGAACTTCTTAGACGTTGGCGGCGGCGCAACTGCTGAAAAAGTAACGGAAGCATTTAAAATCATCTTATCTGATCAAAATGTAAAAGGGATTTTCGTAAACATTTTTGGCGGCATCATGAAATGTGATGTTATTGCAGAAGGTGTTGTTGAAGCAACGAAACAAGTCGGCTTAACATTACCGCTCGTTGTACGTCTTGAAGGAACTAACGTTGAATTAGGGAAGAAAATCCTGAGTGATTCAGGCTTAAATATCACTTCTGCTGAGTCTATGGCTGACGGGGCAGAAAAGATTGTATCTTTAGTCAAGTAGAGCAGAAAGGCAGGGAACCTAAATGAGTGTATTTATTAATAAAAATACGAGAGTAATTGTTCAGGGAATTACCGGTTCAACCGCATTGTTCCATACAAAACAAATGATTGAGTACGGAACAAATATTGTTGGCGGTGTCACACCTGGAAAAGGTGGAACTGAAGTAGAAGGAGTTCCTGTATTTAATACTGTATCTGAAGCAGTACAGACAACGGGAGCAAACGCTTCTGTTATCTATGTACCTGCACCATTTGCAGCAGATGCCATTTTAGAGGCTGTTGATGCAGAAGTGGATCTTGTCATTTGTATTACTGAACATATTCCAGTTCTTGATATGGTTAAAGTAAAACGGTATATGGAAGGCAAGAAGACAAGACTTGTTGGGCCAAACTGCCCTGGTGTGATTACACCTGAAGAATGTAAAATTGGCATCATGCCTGGCTACATTCATAAAAAAGGTCATGTTGGCGTTGTTTCACGCTCTGGAACGCTTACATATGAAGCGGTACATCAGCTTTCAGAGGCTGGCGTTGGACAATCGACAGCTGTAGGAATCGGTGGAGACCCAGTAAACGGGACGAACTTTATTGATGTATTAAAAGCCTTCAATGAAGATCCTGATACGCATGCTGTCATTATGATCGGTGAAATTGGCGGTACGGCTGAAGAAGAAGCAGCTGAATGGGTGAAAGCAAATATGACGAAACCAGTTGTTGGCTTTATTGGCGGTAAGACGGCGCCTCCAGGAAAACGCATGGGACATGCTGGTGCAATTATTTCTGGTGGTAAAGGCACAGCTGATGAAAAAGTAAAAACAATGCGTGAATGTGGAATTGAAGTGGCAGAGACACCATCTGTCATGGGAGAAACCTTAATTAAAGTGTTAAAGGAGAAAAATCTCTTCGAAGCTTGTAAAACGCATTAATGACACAAGAAGACTTGTTCTTTGACAAGTCTTCTTCTTTCTATCTTAAATTGGAGGAATGGTATGTACAACGTGTCCGAAAGAATGATTTTTCACCGCTTAAAAGGCCTCATCTCACCCTCTTTGTTAACAAAATGGTGGAAAGTCGATCCTGAATTATATTTAAATGAAGAAACACATCATTTCATGCAGGATCGTTCAATACAAACGATCGACTTTATCCGCTTAAAAAAAGCTGAAGAAAATGAATTCCCCATTTTTCAACACATCGTTCAAGCCTATTTAAAGCAAAACATTCACATGATTCCCATCACATCACCCTTATATCCCAGCACACTTAAAAACATTTATGATCCTCCCCCTGTGTTATTCCTAAAAGGAAACATATCATATTTAAATGAATATAAAAGTTTAGGTGTAGTAGGTACGCGTGTGCCATCGTCTTACGGAGAAGCATGTGTGAAAAAGATTGTTGGTGAACTTGTAAAGGAAGATTGGATGATTGTCAGTGGCTTGGCAAAAGGAATCGATGGACTTGCACACAAGGAGTGCATTAGAAAACAAGGGAGAACCATTGGTGTTGTGGCTGGTGGCTTTCAGTATGTATATCCAAAGGAACATGTGCAAATGGCTCAATACATAGGAGAGCATCATTTGCTTTTGTCAGAGCACCCACCTTATATCAAACCAGAAAAGTGGCACTTTCCAATGAGAAATCGTTTGATTAGTGCATTAACAAAAGGAACCATCGTGATTCAGTGCAAAGAAAAGAGCGGTTCTCTTATTACAGCATACCAAGCGCTTGAGCAAGGAAAAGAAGTGTTTGCTGTTGCAGGTTCGATCTTTGATCCTAATTCCACAGGTCCTGCAAGACTCATTCAGCAGGGAGCAAAGCTTGTTCATTCGACAAAGGATATTTTAGAGGAATTCTCCTTTCATGGCGTTCAATATACTGAACTCTCATAAAAATATCGTTTGACAAAAGACATAGGAATATTTAATAATAGTGAGGATTTAAGTTTACACTTTGTTTTTCGTGTTTATAATGATGTTCATCATAAAGAATTTTTAACGATTGCCTGTTAGATACGTGCAATTAACATAAATATGAATGTTGAAATGTATAAAGAGAGAACACCTCTTAAGGGGGATTTTGAGTATGGCTGATTATTTAGTCATCGTTGAGTCGCCAGCAAAGGCGAAAACGATAGAGCGTTATTTAGGAAAAAAGTATAAAGTAAAGGCTTCAATGGGGCATATAAGGGATTTACCGAAAAGTCAGCTGGGTGTTGACACTGAGCATGACTTCGAACCGAGATATATTACGATTCGCGGGAAAGGTCCAGTTTTAAAGGAATTAAAAACAGCGGCGAAAAAAGCAAAGAAAGTCTATCTCGCAGCTGACCCCGATAGAGAGGGAGAAGCAATTGCTTGGCATTTAGCACACAGCCTTGACCTTGACCTCTCTTCAGATTGCCGCGTTGTTTTTAATGAGATTACGAAAGATGCGATTAAAGATTCCTTTAAGCATCCACGTATGATCAATATGGACTTGGTTGATGCGCAGCAGGCAAGACGAATTTTAGATCGTCTTGTTGGGTATAAAATCAGCCCAATTTTATGGAAAAAAGTCAAAAAGGGATTAAGCGCTGGGCGTGTTCAATCTGTTGCACTCCGCTTGATAATTGATCGCGAGAATGAAATTAATGAATTCAAACCAGAGGAATACTGGACAATTGATGGTACGTTCTTAAAAGGAAAAGAATCCTTCGAGGCTAGTTTCTTTGGTGTCAATGGCAAAAAACACCCACTGAAAACAAAAGAAGATGTAAAAGAAATCCTTTCGAAATTAAAGGGAAGTAAATTCTCTGTAGAAAAAGTGACGAAGAAAGAGCGAAAACGCAATCCGGCTGTTCCGTTTACGACATCTACCTTGCAGCAAGAGGCTGCAAGAAAACTAAACTTCCGTGCGAAAAAAACAATGATGATTGCACAGCAATTATATGAAGGAATTGATCTTGGTAAAGAAGGTACAGTAGGACTCATTACATATATGAGAACGGACTCAACGCGTATTTCAAATACCGCAATTGAAGAAGTATCTGCTTTCATTGATCAAACGTACGGCAAGAATTTCTTAAGTACAACCAAGCGTACTGGCAAAAAGAGCGAAAATGCACAAGATGCTCACGAAGCCATTCGACCGACTTCTACGTTAAGAAAACCAGCAGATGTCAAACACGTGCTAAGTAGAGATCAGCTTCGTCTTTATAAATTGATTTGGGAACGATTTGTGGCAAGCCAAATGGCGCCAGCTGTTCTTGATACAATGAGTGTGGATCTTGAAAATAACGGTCTTACTTTCCGTGCAAATGGGAGTAAGGTGAAATTTCCTGGGTTTATGAAGGTATATGTGGAAGGAAAGGACGACCAGCTAGAAGAAAAGGACAAAATGCTTCCTGATCTAAAAGAGGGTGACACAGTTCTTTCAAAAGATATCGAACCTGAACAGCACTTCACACAGCCACCTCCGCGCTATACAGAGGCAAGGCTTGTCAAAACGCTTGAAGAGCTCGGTATAGGCCGTCCATCTACGTATGCACCAACTTTAGATACGATTCAAAAGCGCGGCTATGTCGCACTTGATAACAAACGATTTACCCCAACAGAGCTTGGAGAAATTGTACTCAACTTAATTATTGAATTCTTCCCTGAAATCATTAACGTGGAATTCACCGCAAAAATGGAAAAAGAACTTGATAGCGTAGAAGAAGGTACGATTGAATGGGTTCGTATTATCGACAGCTTCTATCAAGACTTTGCAAAACGGGTAGAAAAAGCTGAAGCAGAGATGCAAGAAGTAGAAATTGAACCCGAATACGCCGGGGTTGATTGTGAAGAGTGTGGTCATCCGATGGTTTACAAAATGGGGAGATACGGTAAGTTCATGGCTTGCTCTAATTTTCCAGATTGCCGGAATACAAAACCAATCGTTAAAGATATCGGTGTCAAATGCCCAACATGTCACGAAGGAAATATCGTTGAAAGAAAATCAAAGAAACGCCGGATTTTCTATGGCTGTGATCGTTTTCCAGAGTGTGAATTCGTTTCTTGGGACAAACCAATTGAAAGAAAGTGTCCAAAATGCGAAAATATGCTTGTAGAGAAAAAGCTGAAAAAAGGCGTTCAAGTTCAATGTGTGAATTGTGATTATAAAGAGGAACAACAAAAATAGCGGTGAGCAGCCTTGTTCACCTGCTTTTTTATGTCATCAAATAGAACATACGAAATAGGAGAGTTGTACAAATGAGTCAATTTGTAAATGTGATCGGAGCAGGGTTAGCGGGAAGTGAAGCTGCATGGCAAATTGCCAAGCGCGGAATTAAAGTCAATCTGTATGAAATGAGACCTGTTAAACAAACCCCAGCTCACCACACTGATAAATTTGCGGAGCTCGTTTGCAGTAATTCATTGCGTGCGAACGCTTTGACAAATGCAGTAGGTGTATTAAAGGAAGAAATGCGTCATTTAGATTCCGCGATTATTGCAGCAGCGGATGAAAGCTCAGTTCCTGCTGGCGGAGCGCTTGCAGTAGATCGTCATGAATTTGCAGCAAACGTCACAGACCGCGTGAAAAATCACCCGAATGTCACTGTCTTTCAAGAGGAAGTACAGAGCATTCCAGAAGGCCCAACAATCATCGCGACTGGTCCACTTACTTCAGAAGCTCTTTCAAAAGAATTAAAATCTTTAACTGGTGAAGAGTATCTTTATTTCTACGATGCAGCAGCACCAATATTAGAGAAAGATAGCATAGATATGAATAAAGTGTACTTGAAATCACGCTATGATAAAGGGGAAGCTGCTTATTTAAACTGCCCGATGACAGAAGAGGAATTCGATCGTTTTTACGATGCGTTAATTTCTGCTGAAACTGTACCATTAAAAGAGTTCGAAAAAGAAATCTTCTTTGAAGGCTGTATGCCAATTGAAGTCATGGCGAAAAGAGGAAAGAAAACCATGCTGTTTGGCCCGATGAAACCAGTAGGGCTTGAAGACCCGAAGACAGGGAAAAGACCTTACGCTGTTGTTCAATTAAGACAGGATGATGCAGCGGGTACTTTATATAACATCGTTGGTTTCCAAACCCATCTGAAGTGGGGCGATCAAAAAGAAGTGTTCCGTCTGATTCCAGGTCTTGAGCAAGCAGAGATTGTTCGTTATGGTGTGATGCACCGTAATACATTTATCAACTCGCCAAGCCTTTTAAAACCTACTTATCAGTTTAAAAACAGAGATGATCTATTCTTTGCCGGACAAATGACAGGTGTTGAAGGCTATGTTGAATCTGCAGCTTCAGGATTAGTGGCTGGGATTAATGCGGCTCGTTTTGTTAAGGGAGAAGAGCTTGTCACACTTCCTGAGGAAACGGCGATAGGCAGTATGGCTCACTACATCACGTCAACAAACAAGAAAAGCTTCCAGCCGATGAATGCAAACTTTGGTTTGCTGAAAGATCTTGGCGTTCGAATAAAAAATAAACAAGAACGGTATGCAGAGTACGCTAAGCGCGCAATCGAAACTATTCAAACTATTTCGAAATCTCTGTAGTAAAACATTGCACGAAAAGCAAGATGTGTGATACCATTTAAAAGCCTTAAAGAGGTGTAAAAATGACGAATAAACAGCGTCTTGTCCACTTATTCATTGAATATTTACAAATTGAAAAAAACTATTCAGCTTTGACGATCTCCGGATATACAGAAGCCATCGAAGAGTTTGTCAGATTTATGAACATTCAAGGAATAAACGGTTTTGAAGAGGTATCCTATCAAGATACGAGAATTTATTTAACAGAAGCTTATGAAAAAGGCCTTACAAGAAGAACGATTAGTAAGAAAGTCTCTGCGCTTCGCAGCTTTTATAAATTTTTATTAAGAGAACAGCTTGTGACAGAAAATCCTTTTTTACTCGTTAGCTTACCAAAGCAAGATAAGCGAATTCCTTCATTTTTGTATGAAGAGGAACTAAAAGAGCTTTTTACAGTTTCTGATGTAAGTACACCGCTTGGACAAAGAAATCAAGCCATTTTAGAACTTCTTTATGCAACAGGTATGAGGGTCAGTGAGTTATGTTCATTAAAAGAATCTGATCTTGATTTATCGATGGATACAGTGCTTGTTCATGGGAAAGGCAGCAAACAGCGGTATGTTCCTTTCGGGTCGTACGCACATGAAGCGCTGTCCACTTATTTAGAGGATGGAAGGCAGAAGCTGATAGCTAAGGGGAAAGACCGTGCTGAGACGCATGTGTTTTTGAATCAGCGCGGAGCTCCTCTTACAGATAGAGGCGTTCGATTCATTCTAACTGAATTAATGAAAAAGGCGTCAGGCACATTACATATCCATCCTCACATGTTAAGGCACACCTTTGCCACACACCTCTTGAACGAAGGGGCGGATTTGAGAAGTGTTCAAGAACTTCTCGGGCACTCAAATTTATCATCAACACAGGTGTATACACATGTATCAAAAGATTCTTTAAGAAAAACGTACATGTCTCATCACCCAAGGGCTTTTAAACGATCCTAAAAGGAGGTTTTTTAATGTCATCATTTCATGCAACAACCATCTTTGCCGTTCAACATAAAGGAAAAAGTGCAATGGCTGGCGACGGTCAAGTCACTTTTGGGCAGGCTGTCGTGATGAAACACACAGCAAAAAAAGTACGCCGTCTTTTCGG
This sequence comes from Bacillus pumilus, assembly GCF_002744245.1. Classification (GTDB taxonomy): domain Bacteria; phylum Bacillota; class Bacilli; order Bacillales; family Bacillaceae; genus Bacillus; species Bacillus pumilus_M. The sequence continues at coordinate 8,097 of NZ_NKHG01000052.1, forward strand.
AGGCAAGGTACTGGCAGGGTTTGCAGGATCAGTAGCAGATGCATTTACACTCTTTGAAAAGTTTGAAACAAAGCTTGAAGAATATGGTGGTAATTTAAAGCGAGCAGCTGTAGAACTGGCGAAAGAATGGCGAAGTGACAAAATGCTCAGACAGCTTGAGGCAATGCTCATTGTCATGAACAAAGAAAGCATCTTGCTCGTATCTGGAACAGGAGAGGTCATCGAGCCAGATGATGGCATTTTGGCCATCGGCTCAGGCGGCAACTATGCTCTTAGCGCCGGGAGAGCACTCAAAAAACATGCAGGTGATCACCTCTCAGCTAGAGAGATTGCAAAGGCTGCTCTTGAAACGGCCGGAGAAATCTGTGTCTACACGAACGATCAAATCACTTTAGAAGAGCTTGAATAGAAAGGACATGAGACGTATGGAGAAAAAGCCGTTCACCCCAAGAGAGATAGTTGGAAAGCTTGATCAATACATCATTGGTCAGCTTGATGCGAAAAAAGCAGTGGCGGTGGCTTTAAGAAACCGTTACAGAAGAAGTCTTTTACATGATAAGCTAAAGGATGAAGTCGTTCCTAAAAACATTTTAATGATTGGCCCAACAGGTGTGGGAAAAACAGAAATTGCCCGCAGAATTGCACGAATTTCTGGAGCGCCTTTTATTAAAGTGGAAGCGACGAAGTTTACTGAAGTCGGATATGTCGGTCGTGACGTAGAATCGATGGTTAGAGATTTAGTTGAGACAGCGATCAGACTTGTCAAAGAAGAAAAGATGAAAGATGTTCAAGAAGAAGCAGAAAAACAAGCGAACAAACGTCTTGTTCATTTACTTGTCCCTGGCAAGAAAAAAAGCCAGTCTGTGAAAAATCCTTTTGAGATGCTGTTTGGCGGTTCTGATGCAGATGACCGTGATCGAGATGACTCAAATGAAGAAGTAGAGCTTGAATCGACAAGAAAACGTATTGCACACCAGCTGGCTATGGGCGAACTTGAAGACCATTATGTCACAATAGAAGTGGAAGAGCAGCAGCCTTCCATGTTTGATATGCTTCAAGGCTCGGGTATGGAGCAAATGGGCATGAACATGCAGGATGCGCTCAGCAATCTCATGCCTAAAAAGAAAAAGCGCAGAAAGCTGACCGTCAGAGAAGCAAGAAAGGCGTTAACTGCCGAGGAAGCGTCAAAACTGATTGATATGGATGAAGTCAGTCAGGAAGCTGTCCAAAAAGCAGAGCAGCAAGGGATTATTTTTATCGATGAAATCGACAAAATTGCCAAAAGCGGTGGAGCATCATCCGCAGATGTTTCTCGTGAAGGGGTTCAGCGCGATATTTTACCGATTGTAGAAGGTTCAACTGTGATGACGAAATATGGGGCAGTGAAAACGGATCATGTGCTTTTTGTAGCAGCAGGTGCATTTCACATGGCAAAACCCTCAGATTTGATTCCAGAGCTTCAGGGACGCTTCCCAATCCGTGTAGAATTAGATAAATTAAGTATAGAAGACTTTGTGAAAATCTTAACGGAACCAGATAACGCGTTATTAAAGCAATATAAGGCTTTACTTGAAACGGAAGGTATATCTCTTGAATTTTCTGACGATGCTATTCATAAGATTGCCGAAGTGGCTTATCACGTCAATCAGGAGACGGATAACATCGGTGCAAGAAGGCTTCATACCATACTTGAAAAGCTGCTTGAAGAGCTTTCATTTGAGGCGCCTGATATTACAATGGAAACGGTGACCATTACCCCTCAGTATGTAGAAGAGAAGCTAGGAAAGATTGCAAATAACAAAGACTTAAGTCAATTTATACTTTAACAAATGAATAAAGTAATCTAGGAGGATCATTATTATGGCGTTACTACAAAAAACAAGGATTATTAACTCAATGCTGCAAGATGCAGCGGGTAAACCGGTTAATTTTAAAGAAATGGCAGAAACACTGAGAGATGTCATTGATTCAAACATTTTCGTATTAAGCAGAAGAGGAAAGCTTCTTGGCTACTCCATTAACCAACAGATCGAAAATGCACGTATGAAAAAAATGCTTGAAGATCGTCAATTCCCTGAAGAATATACAAAGAGTCTATTCAACGTCCCTGAAACTTCTTCAAACCTTGACATCAACAGTGAATATACAGCTTTCCCGATTGAGAATCGTGATTTATTCCAATCAGGTTTAACAACGATTGTTCCAATTATCGGAGGCGGGGATCGTTTGGGAACGTTAATCTTGTCTCGTCTACAAGATACATTCAAAGATGATGATTTAATTCTTGCTGAGTACGGAGCAACAGTTGTTGGAATGGAGATCCTTCGAGAGAAAGCGGAAGAAATCGAAGAAGAAGCAAGAAGTAAAGCGGTTGTTCAAATGGCTATTAGCTCTCTCTCATATAGTGAGCTTGAGGCGATTGAGCACATCTTTGAAGAACTTGATGGAAACGAAGGGCTGCTAGTGGCAAGTAAAATTGCTGACCGTGTAGGCATCACCCGTTCAGTGATTGTCAACGCCTTGCGTAAACTAGAAAGTGCAGGCGTGATCGAATCTCGTTCTCTTGGAATGAAGGGAACGTACATCAAAGTGTTAAACAACAAATTTTTAATTGAACTTGAAAATTTAAAATCTCATTAAGTAAAAACCCTTTTCGGCCAAAAAAATGCTGAAAAGGGTTTTTTTGTCTAAAAAAAGGGGATTTGTCCGAAAAATGACACTCTTTTTCTTAAGAAACCCCTTACAATTCTGTAGTGCTTTGAATCTAGGTCTTTATACCTATTCGTAAAATAGATATATATTACGAGTTTTTTTTACATATACATCATAGACTTTAATCCTATTATTTCTTACAATGAACATATGGTTTTACAAATCTCGACATGATTAAATGGAATGAAATACATATGATGGGAGGTATATGGTTTTGGATGTATTTTCTGGAACGATAAGTAACCTTGAGAATGCCTTGGGCAGAGCGAATGTTAAGCAAAAAGTCATAAGCAATAATATCGCCAATATAGACACACCGAACTACAAGGCGAAAAACGTCGCATTTCACGATATGCTAAATGATGCATCAATCAAATTAGATGCTAAAAAAACATACCAAGGTCACATTGATTTTTCAAAAACAGGGTCTAATTATTCAGTTGTTTCGAGTAACCGTACTTCTTATCAAGAAAACGGAAATAATGTCGATATTGATCAAGAGATGAGTGAACTCGCTAAAAACCAAATTCAGTATAATGCGTTGGTTGAAAGAATGAGCGGAAAGTTCAATTCTCTTAAAACAGTTTTGACAGGAGGTAAGTGATGTCGATTTTTTCAGGCGTTAACGCTTCGGCCTCAGCATTAACAGCACAGAGGCTCAGAATGGACGTTGTATCCTCGAACCTTGCAAATATGGATACAACAAGAGCTAAACAGGTTGATGGCAACTGGGAGCCTTATAGACGTAAACTCGTCACATTACAGCCGTCAGGTGAATCATTTTCATCTATATTGAACTCAAGCATGAATTCGAGCGGCAAATTAGGAAACGGTGTCAAAGTAACGAAAATTACAGAAGACGAAACTCCATTCAACCTTCAGTATGATCCTACAAATCCCGATGCCAATGAAAATGGATATGTTCAAACACCAAATGTTGATCCATTAAAGGAAATGGTTGACCTCATCAGCAGTTCAAGGTCATATGAAGCAAACGTGACGGCACTAAATGCGAATAAAAGCATGCTGATGAAAGCTTTAGAAATAGGAAAGTAAGGTGAAAAGAATTGGTAAACGCAATATCTCCTTTCCAGCTTCAAACCGCTCAGCAAGCAAGTGAATTGACGAATGCATCGCCACTGCAGGCGGCTGCACCTAAAAGTCAAACGAATTTCTCTGATGTGCTGAAGAATTCCATTGAGGCATTAAATCAATCACAGCTGAAATCAGACCAGTATACTAATGCTCTTGCACAAGGAAAAGATGTCAATCTCGATGAAGTCATGATTGCTTCACAAAAAGCGAGTGTGACACTCACAGCTGCGACGGAGTTTCGAAATAAAGCAGTCGAAGCGTACCAAGAGATTATGAGAATGCAGATGTAGGAGGTGCTGGCGGACAAAAAAAGACTGAATGGAATGACCGGGGGTTAAGATGAATCGTACTTTAATGCAATTAAGAACAAAAACAGTTGAGTTTTGGCGAAATCGATCAAAATTACAAAAAATACTCATGATTGGCGGCGTTGCTGCCCTAGCAATCATTATTACGGTTGTTAGCATCTTTGCTTCTTCTGAAAAAATGGTTCCGTTGTTTAGAGATTTGTCTGATGCAGAAGCAGGGCAAATCAAACAGGAACTGGATGGCAAAAACGTTAAATCGGAACTTGCAAATAATGGAACGACTATTTTAGTTCCGGAAAAGCAAGCAGACTCTTTAAAAGTAACACTCGCATCAGAGGGACTCCCAAAGACAGGAAATATTGATTATTCCTTCTTTGCGAATAATTCCGGCTTCGGTTTAACAGATAATGAATTTGATGTTCTGAAAGTAGACGCAACTCAGACAGAACTATCTAATCTGATCAACACGATTGATGGGATTAAAGATTCAAAGGTTATGATTAACCTGCCAAAAGATTCCGTTTTTGTTGGAGAAGAGCAAAGTAATGCATCAGCATCAATTGTGTTGCAAGTTCAGCCTGGCTACACGCTTAGTCAGCAACAAGTAAAAGGCCTTTATCATCTTATTTCAAAAAGTGTGCCAAATTTAAAAACAGAAAACATTGTCATTATGGACCAAGATTCTAACTACTACGACTTAAACAGTAGCTCTGATACGTATGCAAGTGGAATGGATGCACAGCAACAGAAAAAAGAGGAAATTGAAAAGAACCTTCAAAGAAAAATTCAACAGCTGCTTGGAACCATGATGGGTCAAGATAAGGTCGCCGTATCGGTCACAACGGACATTGATTTTACTGAAGAAAAAAGAAAAGAAGACCTTGTAGAACCAGTTGATAAAGAAAACATGCAAGGCATCGCTGTCAGCGCTGAAAAGATTGCTGAAACCTATTCAGGGAATGGTGCAGCAGCTGGAGGCATAGCTGGAACAGGCGACGATGATGTGACAAATTATCAAGGTGCCGATGGAGTCAATGGAAGCGGAGATTACGAAAAGAGTGAAGATCGTATCAATTATGAGGTAAACCGTATCCATAAAGATATCAAAGAAAGTCCTTATAAAGTCAGAGACATTGGCATTCAAGCATTGGTTGAACCACCAACTGCAAATGATGCGAACTCTTTGACAGCTGAAAGGCAAGATGATATCAAAAAGATTCTTTCAACAATCATTAGCACATCAATTGATAAAGAGTACACAAATGATCAAGCGCTCACTCAAGCTGACTTAGATAACAAAATCGTTTTATCTGTATCAAAATTAGACGGTAAACAGCAAACTGCAGCAGAAAACCCTTCAAACAATATTCCTATCTGGGTTTATATTGTAGGCGGTGTGCTATTACTTGCAATTATCGCTCTCATTATTCTTCTTGTGCGTAAGCGCAGAAAAGAAGAGGAAGAAGAGTTTGAGCTTGATGAACGTACACCAATTCATGTTCCTGATATCGATACTGAGCCAGAAACAGAAGAAATGGTGAGAAAAAACCAGCTTGAAAAAATGGCAAAAGAAAAACCAGAAGACTTTGCTAAATTGCTACGCAGCTGGCTGTCCGAGGATTAGGAGGAATACACATGTCGAGAAAAGATCCAAATCGACTAACAGGCAGACAAAAAGCAGCAATCCTAATGATTTCCTTAGGGCTAGACGTGTCAGCATCTGTATACAAACATCTGTCTGAAGACGAAATAGAAAAATTAACATTAGAAATTTCCAATGTAAGAAGTGTAGATACTGCTAAAAAAGATGAAATCATCGAAGAGTTTCACAGTATTGCCATTGCGCAGGACTACATATCACAAGGCGGTCTTATGTACGCAAGACAAGTGCTTGAAAAAGCGCTCGGTGAGGACAAAGCGGATAGCATCTTAAACCGATTGACATCCTCTCTGCAAGTAAAACCATTTGATTTTGCAAGAAAAGCTGATCCTGAGCAAATTTTGAACTTTATCCAGCATGAGCATCCACAAACCATTGCGCTCATTCTTTCCTACTTAGATCCAGTACAGGCTGGTCAAATCTTATCTGAGTTAGGTGAGGAAGTCCAAACAGAGGTTGCAAGACGAATTGCTTTAATGGACCGCACATCTCCAGAGATCATCAATGAGGTGGAGCGCATTCTTGAACAAAAGCTTTCTTCAACCTTTACGCAAGACTATACCCAAACGGGCGGGGTCGAAGCGGTGGTGGAAGTGTTAAATGGTGTAGACCGTGCTACGGAGAAGACCATTTTAGACACACTTGAAATTCAAGACCCTGAGCTAGCTGATGAAATTAAGAAACGTATGTTTGTCTTTGAGGATATTGTCACTCTTGATAGCAGAGCCATTCAGCGCGTGATCAGAGATGTTGAAAATGATGACTTATTGCTCGCTCTCAAAGTGGCTAGCGAAGAGGTCAAAGAAATTGTCTTCCGCAATATGTCTCAGCGGATGGTCGAAACGTTCAAAGAAGAAATGGAGTTTATGGGACCTGTCCGGCTTAGAGATGTCGAGGAAGCTCAAACCCGTATTGTCAGCATCGTGAGACGACTCGAGGAAGCTGGAGAAATCGTCATAGCTCGAGGTGGGGGAGACGATATCATTGTCTAGGATTATCAAACATGAAACATCTGTTATTCCTGAACAAGGTCGGCAAACAATTCCTTTGCAGCAAGTAGAGTTCAAAAAAGATCATCACGAGGAAGAGCTGTTCAATGAAACAGAAGCATCACAGCTTATACTAAGTGATGCAGAAGATCAAGCAAGCCGTATTTTAGAACAAGCAAACAGTGAGTTAGAACAAACAATGGCTGAAATCAATCAGCGACGAGCCGGTTTTGAAGAAGAAAGAACCCAGCTCATTGAAGAAGCGAAACAAACAGGCTATCAAGCAGGCTTCCAAAAGGGTGAAGCAGATGCGAATGTGCAGTACCAAACTATTCTTGATCAAGCGAATGAAATTGTCAGCCTTGCGAAGCAGGACTATGAAGCGAAAATTGAAAGCTCCGCTGAAGAGATTGTGGAACTGGCCTTTGAACTTGCCAAACGAGTGTGGTATGCAGCTGAGGATACGAAGGATCAATTTTTGGCTCTTGTGAAGCAGGTGATTTCAGAAGTGAAAGAATATGACGATATTTCCATCTATGTCGACCCTGAACATTACGAGCATGTCATGGAATACAAAGACGAATTGATCAGAATCATTCAAAAGGATACACATCTTGCCATTTATTCGGATGAAAAAGCGTCAAAAGGTACTTGTTACGTAGAAACAAGCTTTGGAAAAGTGGAAGCGAGTGTTGATACACAAATGAATCAGTTAAAAGAAAAATTATTAGAAGTCATTGATTCAGGTGATCACAAATGAACTTAGATGTGTTAAAAGAAACGATTGAAACTGCCGATCCTTACAAACGATTTGGTAAAGTCAATCAAGTTGTTGGGCTGATGATCGAATCCAAGGGGCCAGAGAGCTCTATCGGAGATGTGTGCCTCATTCATAAAAAGGGCAGTAAACATCATCCGATTAAAGCAGAGGTCGTTGGTTTTAGAGAAGAAAACATTCTGCTCATGCCTTATGTTGAAGCATCTAACATCTCACCAGGCAGTCTTGTTGAAGCGACAGGTGAGTCGTTAAAGGTCAAAGTAGGGACTGGTTTAATTGGTGAAGTCATTGATGCATTTGGAGACCCGCTGGACGGCAGTATACTTCCAAAAGGACTTGCACCTGTTTCGACAGATCAATCTCCCCCAAATCCGATGGACAGGCCGCCTATTCGAGAAAAGATAGGCGTTGGTGTCAGAGTGATCGACAGTCTGCTCACAGTTGGCACTGGGCAAAGGATCGGGATTTTTGCTGGAAGTGGTGTTGGGAAAAGTACCTTAATGGGAATGATTGCAAAACAGACAGAGGCGGACCTAAATGTCATTGCACTTGTTGGAGAGCGTGGCCGTGAAGTTCGTGAGTTTATCGAAAAGGATTTAGGTGCTGAAGGACTTAAGCGATCGATTGTTGTCGTCGCAACCTCTGATCAGCCCGCACTGACGAGATTAAAAGCAGCCTATACAGCAACAGCCATTGCCGAATATTTCAGAGACAGAGGCAAAAATGTCATGTTTATGATGGATTCTGTCACGAGGGTCGCCATGGCACAAAGAGAAATAGGACTTGCAACTGGCGAACCGCCAACTACAAAAGGATATACACCTTCAGTGTTCGCTATACTGCCAAAATTGCTTGAACGAACTGGAACGAATCAGCTTGGTTCCATCACAGCGTTTTACACAGTGCTTGTTGATGGTGACGACATGAATGAGCCGATCGCTGATACAGTCAGGGGGATTCTAGATGGCCACATTGTACTTGATCGTGCGTTAGCCAACAAAGGACAATTTCCCGCTGTCAATATTCTGAAAAGCATCAGCCGTGTCATGAGTAATATAGCAAGTCATGATCACAAGGAAGCGGCCAATCGGTTCCGTCAGCTTTTATCCACTTATCAAAACGCTGAAGACCTCATTAACATCGGAGCATATAAAAAAGGCTCCTCTAAAGATATTGATGAGGCCATGCAAGCTTATCCTCACCTGATTTCATTTTTGAAGCAGGATGTAGAAGAGGCTGTATCTATTGAAGACAGTGTGAGTTTATTGCTCAGTTTGTTGAATAGAGAGGATTGACAAATACAGTGGGATATCAATACAAATTTCAAAAGCTCTTAGAACTAAAAGAAAGTGAAAAAGACAAATCATTCGCAGCGTATCAACAATCCGTATCGGTATTTGAGCAAGCCGCTGAAAAACTCTATGAAAATATGAGTAAAAAAGAGCTGATGGAAAAAAGTAAAGAAGAAAAGCTGAGAAGTGGGATGAGTGTCCAAGAGATGCGTCATTACCAGCAGTTTGTGACCAACTTAGATAACACCATTCAGCATTATCAGCAACTTGTGATCATGAAACGTCAGCAAATGAATGAAAAGCAATCTGATTTAACTGAAAAAAATATTGAGTTTAAAAAGTTTGAAAAAATGAAAGAAAAGCAATTTGAAAAGTTTTCCCTTGAACATAAGGCAATTGAAATGAAAGAAATGGATGATATCTCTATCAACCAATTCATGTTTCAAGGACATTAGGAGTCGAGATGAATGCCTAAGAAGGAAAAAACAAAGGAATCAAGCGGCGGTAAAGTTCAATGGATCTTGTTTATTGTGATCATCCCATTGATTGTGCTTGTGATTGTGACTGGCACAATCCTTTATATGGCGGGTTTTGATCTAAAGAAACCGCTCCAAAACCTTCCAGTGATTAGTAACTTGGTTGGTTCAGATGACAGCTCAAAAACGTCATCTTCACCTTCACATAATGATCAACGTGATGAAGAGCTGAAACAATTGAAAAAGACCATTAAAGAGCAAAAGAATGAACTCGAAATTGCACAAAAAGACTTAAAAACAAGTGATGAAGAGATTAAAAGACTGAATCAAAAAATCAGTTCACTTGAAAAAACATCTGAGAAAGAAACTGATAATACGTCAGCAAATAGCAGATCATCCAACAGTTCATCAAGCAATAATTCAGCGGATACATCCTCTAATCAACAATCAAAAGGGAAGGTTGTCAGCATTTATGAAAGCATGGATGCAGGGAAATCTGCCAAGATTTTATCAGAACTAAGTGATAAAGAGGCTTTGAAGATTCTTGAAGAGCTAAGTAAAAATAAGCTGACGGACATTTTAGCAAAACTAACACCTCAGAAGGCAGCAACGTTTACAAAAGAGCTTGCCAAAAAAGAAGAAAGTGAAAATGGGGGTGGGCAATAAGTGAAGCTATTGGATATTGGGGCCTTACAGCAATCTTCTCAAGGTCTCTCGGGATTAAAGGGAGGCGATGCAGCATCTGCTCGCGGTTTGTTTAAACACTTGCTAAGTGGTGCAGGCGTTCAAAGCAACCCAGTCAATTCTCAGCCAGCGGGAGACTCTCTATCCATCAATGATGCAATGCAGATCATTGAAAAATGGATGCAATCACCTGAAGAAGGGATTGATGGAGATCTTCTTGGGGCACTTCAAGCGCTTCAAGGTCAAAAGATAGATGCATCTGATCTAAAGTCACTTGAAGAGTTATTCCGAAAAATGGAATCGACTATTTATGGTGATCAAGCTGATAAGCCAGCTTCCCAACATAGTGAACAGCTCATACAAGTCCACTTTTTCTTATATCAATTGCTAAACCAACAACCGCTCAGCTTTGATGCAAAAATTGTGCAGGATATTCAAGAAAAAGGTGAAGACTTCATCCAGTTTCTGTCGAAAAACGGGGCAGATGAGAAGCTCATTCAGCAAGTGAAAGAGCAGTTCTTCTCGCAGGGATCAGCGCCAAAGCTGAATGCTATATCTCAAAGTGAGCTAAAACACTTTAATCAGTTAATCGACCATATGATGGCGAATGCGAAAGGGTCAGATAAAGAGTGGAAAATTTCCCTAGGAGAGTTAAAAGAATTGGTCTCTCCAAGACAAGAGTCTTCCCTCTCATCTTCAGCAAAAGGTGCTGCATCACTTGAATGGTTTATCAAAAAAGAAGTCGTCAAGGGACAAAGTTTAGCTGCACCTGCTTCTGAAAAAACAATGACCCATACGCTGCTCCCAGGTCATAAGCAGTTTTTTCAACTGCAATCAGCTGCTCCAATGCAGCAGACGCAAACAACTGATGAAAAACCAGGTACGGTTGATCAGCAAATTCTAAACACTTGGAAGCAAATGAAGTTTACGCCGTTCGGCAACTCAAGTGGACGCTTTACAGTTCGATTAAATCCAGAAAATCTTGGGTTTATTACCATTCAATTAACGAAACAAAACGGTGTGTATGCGAGTAAAATTACAGCCTCGACGCAGGCAGCAAAAGAGCTGTTAGAGCATCATCTGCCACAGCTCAAACAGGCACTTCCGAATATGTCGGTTCAAGTGGACCGTTTCCATATACCACTTCAATCAAATGAACAGCCGTTATTTGGACAGTTTAGTGAAGAAAACAAGCAGCAGCAGTCAAAAGGACAGAGCTTTCAGCAGCCTGATGAACAGGAAGCGGAATTCCAAGATGTACTGGATGCTCTTGTTGGGTCAGATGAAGAAGAGGAGGAAATCTAATGACAACTGTTGATTCTACAGTTAGAACAACCGCACTAACGGACACTTCTTCAAGTGCAGCAAAGAAAACAGACACGCTCGGCCGAGATCAGTTCTTGAAAATATTGCTCACGCAGCTCCAAAACCAAGATCCGACAAACCCAATTGATGACCGCGAGTTTGTCACACAGCTTGCAACATTTTCTTCTTTAGAGCAGCAAATGAATATGAATGAATCAATCAGCCAGCTGAATAAAGTCATGTCTACATTTGTTGCACACCAAGATCCTTTTACTACGTATGTAGGCTGGATTGGTAAAGAAGTAGTGGGGAAACAAGATGACAAAGAGATATCGGGCACAGTGAAGTCTGTGAAAAACATTGACAATGAATACTTCCTATATCTAGAAGATGGAACGAAAATCAGCCCTTGGGACGTTACAACTGTTGGAGAAAAATCGTAAGCAAATCGAGGAGGAAAATAAATGTTACGCTCACTTTACTCAGGAATTAGCGGAATGAAAAACTTCCAAACGAAATTAGATGTCGTGGCCCATAACGTGGCGAACGTTAACACACACGGATACAAAAAGAGCCGTATCACTTTTAAAGATATGGTGAGTCAAACGATTGCAAGTTCTGGTGGTCCAACAAACAACTCTGGTTCGATCAACTCAAAACAGGTAGGTTTAGGGTCATCTCTATCATCTATTGACAAAATCATGTCATCAGGATCTTCTCAAAATACTGATGAACCGTATGATTTCTACATCAATGGTGATGGCTTCTTCCGTATCGAAAGTCAAGGTGAAATTCTTTATACAAGAACAGGGAACTTCAAGCCTGATTCAGAAGGAGATTTGGTGACCTCTGATGGGAACTATCTGCTTGGTATGGATGGTCAAAGAATCAACATTCCTCGAGACAATGTGTCAAGTGTTAGTGTTGGGCCAGATGGAACTGTTTCGGTTGTTGAGAACAACGTTTCTCGTACGGTTGGACAAGTATCACTTGTTTCTTTCAGTAATGCTGCGGGATTAGACAAAGTCGGTGACAATCTATACCGCCAAACGTTAAGCTCAGGTGCACCAAGTAATGCCATTGTACCTGGTGAACAAGGAACAGGTATCATCCAAACAGGTAGACTTGAAATGTCAAATGTTGATTTAACAGACGAGTTTACAGAAATGATCATCGGGCAGCGTGGATTCCAAGCGAATGCAAAGACAATTACAACATCTGATGAAATTCTGCAAGAGCTTGTGAATCTGAAACGATAGGAGGTAGGGGGAGCGTTTTATCGCTTCTCTGCTTAATATGATTGAAGTGACAAGATTAAATGGCAAAGGGTTTATGATTAACGCTCTCCATATCGAGCAAATCGAAAGCTTTCCAGACACGACCATTACATTAGCCAATGGAAAGAAATTCGTTGTGAAAGAAGATGAGAAACAGCTCCAGGAAAAGATCATTTCTTTCTACAGAAAAATCCAAGTCATTTCATTGAATCAAGGAATAGAGGAGTTTGAATGAAGAAGAAATTAGTCGTAGTAATGCTAATCATGATTATTGCTATCGTCGGAATTGGAGCAGGTATCTTATTTCTGCTGAATGGGTCAGACGAAGCAAAAGCAGAAAAAGAGCCTACAGCAGATGAAGTCGTAAAAGCTTCTGTTGAAATTCCTGAGATTATCACAAATTTAAAATCTGAAGGAAATGCTGTCAAACTTGTACTAAATATTGAAACGGATTCTGAAAAAGCAAAAGAAGAGCTTGAAAAAAGAAGTTTTCAAGTGAAAGATGCCGTGATCGACATTTTATCAGAGACGAACGCTGATGAACTTGATGGCAAAAAAGGTAGAGAACAATTTAAAACACAAGTCAAAAATAAAGTGAATAACTATTTGCAAGATGGCAAGGTGAAAGAAGTTTATATAACCTCCTTTAATCTGCAATAGAGGCGATTAATTGATACGATGGAGGTGAAGAAATGTCAGGAGAAGTGCTTTCCCAGAATGAGATCGACGCATTATTATCCGCCATATCTACAGGCGAAATGGATGCAGAAGAGCTGAAAAAAGAAGAAACGATGAAAAAAGTGAAGGTGTATGACTTTAAACGTGCACTACGTTTTTCAAAAGACCAGATTCGAAGTTTAACAAGGATTCACGATAACTTCGCTAGACTGCTCACCACTCACTTTTCTGCGCAGCTAAGATCATATATTCAAATTTCTGTCAGCTCGGTTGACCAAGTACCATACGAAGAATTTATTCGTTCGATTCCTAATATGACGTTATTAAACTTATTTTACGTCAGCCCGCTTGAAGGAAGAATCATGCTTGAAGTGAACCCGACAATCGGCTATGCCATGATGGACAGGCTGATGGGCGGGATTGGCATTAGTCATAATAAGACAGAATCACTTACAGAAATCGAAACAAAGATTATCTCAAACATGTTTGAGGGAGCTTTGGAAAATTACAGAGAAGCGTGGCAGTCCATAACCGACATCGAGCCAGAAATGGCAGATTTCGAGGTAAATCCCCAGTTTGTTCAAATGGTGTCACCAAACGAAACAGTTGTCGTCATTTCGCTTAATACACAAATTGGTGAGGTCAGCGGGGTTATTAACCTATGTATTCCTCACGTTGTATTGGAGCCAATCATTCCGAAGCTGTCAGTTCATTACTGGATGCAGTCTGATCGAAATGAACCGAAACAAGAAGAAACGAAGGCCATTGAAAAACGGATTATGACGGCAAAAATACCGGTAGTCGCAGAGCTTGGACAATCGGAAATGACGGTGGAAGAATTTTTGAATTTGGAAATTGGTGATTGTATTGCCTTGGACAAACCAGTAAATGCGCCTCTTACTGTTATGGTCGGAAATAAACCGAAATTCTTGGGACAGGCCGGCCGCGTGAATCGGAAACAGGCGATTCAAATTCTAGATCACGACATAAGAGGTGAAGAATATGGAGAATAATGGAAGTAAATTATCACAAGATGAAATCGATGCGCTCCTTAAAGGAGGCAGTAATGACGATATAGAGCCAGATACAGTCCTTTCTGCAATGGAACAAGATGCTATTGGAGAAATCGGAAATATTTCATTTGGTAGCTCTGCCACAGCACTTTCAACCCTATTAAATCAAAAAGTGGAGATTACAACTCCAACTGTCACAGTGATTCAAAAAAGCAAGTTGAATGAGGAGTTTCCTCATCCGTATGTCGCTATTGAAGTGAATTATACTGAGGGCTTTAGTGCAAGTAACTTACTTGTCATTCAACAAACAGATGCGGCAGTCATTGCAGACTTAATGATGGGCGGAGATGGAACAAATGCTGACCCTTCTTTAAGTGAAATTCACTTAAGTGCAGTGCAAGAAGCCATGAATCAAATGATGGGTTCTGCAGCGACATCTATGTCTACAGTCTTTAACAAAAAGATTGACATTTCTCCGCCGCGCGTCGAATTACTCGATGTCAAAGAAGGAGAAGGAACAGACCGCATTCCAGCTGAAGAAATGCTTGTCAAAGTATCCTTCAGATTAAAAATAGGTGAGCTCATAGATTCAAATATTATGCAGCTTTACCCTATTACATTTGCGAAGGATTTAATCACAGAATTAACAGACCCGGCATCAGAAGAAGAACTAGTTCAAGAAGTGCCACAGAGCGCACCTGAATCTCAGCAGGCAGCTGCGCAAACACAGTCTGCTCCTGCGCAGCAAGCTGCACCGCCGAAAAGACAAGCAAAGCCAAAGCCAGCAGAACCTGTAAATGTGGCACCAGTAGAATTTGAAGCGTTCAGTGAGCCTCAGCATACAACGAGTCAACTGGGAAATCTTGATATGCTGATGGATATTCCGCTTTCCATTACGGTGGAACTTGGAAGAACGCAGCGCAGTGTGAAAGAAGTACTTGAGCTTTCAGCTGGAAGTATCATTGAACTGGACAAACTTGCGGGTGAACCAGTAGACATTTTGGTGAACAAACGAATCGTCGCCAAAGGTGAAGTCGTTGTCATTGATGAGAACTTTGGTGTTCGTGTAACTGACATTTTAAGTCAGGCGGAAAGACTTTCTAACTTAAAATAAACAAACATATAGGGAGAGAATAAGGAAATGGCTACTAAGGTATTAATCGTAGATGATGCAGCTTTCATGAGAATGATGATCAAAGATATTCTTGTAAAAAACGGATTTGATGTAGTAGGGGAAGCAGAAAACGGTGCACAAGCTGTTGAAAAATTTAAAGAAACATCTCCAGATCTTGTCACAATGGATATCACAATGCCAGAAATGGACGGGATCACAGCGCTAAAAGAAATTAAACAAATCGATGCTTCTGCAAAGATCATTATGTGCTCTGCGATGGGACAGCAGTCAATGGTTATTGATGCCATTCAAGCAGGTGCAAAAGACTTTATCGTGAAGCCGTTCCAGGCAGATCGTGTACTTGAAGCAATTAATAAAACGTTAGGCTAAAAAAGGGTGTAAGACTTGTTGAAAAAACGTTTGATATGTATAACAATGATCAGTTTTATGCTTTTCTTGACGATTCAGCCTGCCTCACTACTCGCTGAATCGAAAGATCCTGAAAACGGCACAGTGAATGACTGGCTCAAAGGAGAGAAAGAAAGCAAAAAGGATACAGAAAAGAAAAACACTGACAATCAAACGAATCCGACAGAAGAAGTTCCCTCTTCTTCTGTCTCCATTATGGATTTTGTCAAAATGATTGGTGCCTTACTTTTTGTCATCCTGCTCATTTATGGATTGGTGAGATTTGTTGGTAAGCAAAACCGCCTACTCAAACCATTCCGCTATGTTGAAAATATTGGCGGAACCACGGTCGGCCAAAACCGTTCGGTCCAGCTTATCAAAGTGGGCAAACGAGTATTGGTTGTCGGCGTAGCAGACTCGATCCAGCTGCTAAAAGAAATTGATGATGAACAAGAATGTGAAGCGATTGTGAAACAATACGAAGAAGCGATGGAAAGCAAGACAGATTTACCAAAGATCGTTCAAAAATTCACATCGCAGGTGAAGAAAGATGATCAACCAACCACTTCTTCTTTTTCAACCAATTTAAAGGCGCAGCTAGCCGAATTGAAAAAGACCCAATCAGAAGTCAGAAAGAAAGGCCCGAAACAAAATGAATGAGTTTATCGATTTATTTAATTCCAGCGGTGCAGGAAATATTAGCACGTCTGTCCGTCTTCTTTTACTTTTGACCGTATTTTCGGTTGCACCAGGCATTCTCATTTTAATGACATGTTTTACTCGGATCGTAATTGTTCTTTCGTTCGTCAGAACATCACTTGCAACCAACTCAATGCCGCCAAACCAAGTGCTTGTTGGACTTGCTTTGTTTCTCACATTCTTTATTATGGCACCCACGTTCTCAGAGATTAATAAAGAGGCACTTACACCGCTTTTAAATGATGACATTACGTTAAATCAAGCGTATGAAAAAGCCGAAGTGCCAATCAAAGAGTTTATGAGTAAACATACGAGGCAGAAAGACTTGGCTCTATTTCTTAGTTACGCAAAAATGGACACACCTGAATCGATTAAGGATATTCCGTTAACGGCGATGGTACCAGCTTTTGCAATTTCAGAATTAAAGACGGCATTTCAAATTGGTTTCATGATCTTTATTCCATTTTTAATTATTGACATGGTGGTCGCAAGTGTCCTGATGTCAATGGGGATGATGATGCTTCCACCGGTTATGATATCGCTCCCTTTCAAAATATTGTTATTTGTTTTAGTCGATGGATGGTATTTGATTGTTAAATCTTTGCTGCAAAGCTTTTAGAGTAGGTGCTTAAAACATGAGTTCAGAATTTGTCATTACGATGGCTGAAAGATCAGTATATGTTGTATTGCTTATCAGCGGGCCGCTTCTAGCGCTCGCACTAATTGTGGGACTGATCGTCAGTGTGTTTCAGGCGACAACCCAAATTCAAGAACAGACACTTGCGTTTATTCCTAAGATTGTTGCAGTGCTCATTGGACTTGTTGTGTTTGGTCCTTGGATGCTTTCAACAATTGTGTCCTTTACGACAGAGCTGTTCTCGAATTTAGATCGATTTGCAGGTTAAAGAATGATGTCAATCATAGAATTATTCCCTGCTTTTCTTCTTGTTTTTATTCGGATCACCGCTTTTTTTGTGACAGTACCGCTTTTAGCGCATAGAACAATACCTGCTGTTCATCGGGTTGGATTCTCACTTTTTCTGGCCGTCATCAGCTTCAGCACAATTAAAGAACCGCCAGCACTTGACATAGACGGTCTTTATATGATGCTTGCGGTGAAAGAAGCAATGGTCGGACTCCTTCTTGGGCTGATTGCATATATCATGGTGACAGCTGTTCAAATTGCCGGCTCATTCATTGATTTTCAAATGGGTTTTGCGATCGCCAATGTTATTGATCCGCAAACAGGGGCGCAAACACCGCTGATGGGGCAATTTTTTTATACGGTCACACTGCTGCTGATGCTTGCGACTAATGCACATCACCTGCTGCTAGATGGTATATATTACAGCTTTCAATATATTGCCGTTGATCAATATGCACTGAATTTCGGCAGTGAATCCTTTGCCTACTTTATTGCAAAGAGCTTCAACCAAATGTTCATCATTGCCTTTCAAATTTCAGCACCTGTTGTAGCAAGTTTGTTTTTAGTCGATCTAGCATTAGGGATTGTGGCACGAACAGTTCCACAAATGAACGTATTTGTTGTCGGACTTCCTATTAAAATGGGTGTGAGTTTTATTATGATCATTATCTGTATGGGTGTGATTTTCGGTGTTGTCCAAAATACATTTGAAACGATTGTGCTTACCATGAGGAATTTCTTAGCCTTGGTCGGTGGTTCGTCATGATGACAGTGCTTAGACTTGACTTGCAATTTTTCGCAGGTGAAAAAACAGAAAAAGCAACGCCGAAAAAGAGACAGGATTCACGAAAAAAAGGACAGGTTGCCAAAAGTACCGACGTCAATACAGCCATCTCATTTCTATTAATCTTTTTATCATTCTTTTTTATTGGGCCTTTTATGAAAGAGCGTATTATTGCGCTCATTGAACGTTTTTATTCAACAACTATGCTAATGAAAGTTAGTACATCTAATATTCATCAACTATTTTTGGAATTGCTTCAAGAAACAGGACTCCTCCTCATGCCGATTCTTGGTGTTGGTATGCTGGCAGGGGTGATCAGTAACTATTTACAAGTTGGGTTTCTCTTTTCGACAGAAGTGATCAAACCGAAATTAGAAAAGCTCGATCCCATTAAAGGATTTAAACGTATATACAGTATTCGAGCACTCGTAGAGCTGTTAAAATCCATTTTGAAAATTGGATTTGTTGGTTTTGCGACATTTATAGCACTATGGATGCACTTTGATGAAATCTTGCGGCTCCCCTTATTAACAGCAGAGGAAACGCTCCATTTCGTTGCAAATATGACCTTGATTATGGGTCTATATGCAGCAGGTGCTCTTCTGATCTTATCATGGCTTGATTACATGTATCAGAAATTTGATTATGAAAAAAACTTACGGATGTCCAAGCAAGACATCAAAGATGAGTATAAAAAATCAGAGGGTGACCCGCTCATAAAATCAAAAATTAAACAGCGCCAGCGGGAAATGGCCATGAGACGGATGATGCAGGAAGTCCCAAAAGCGGACGTCATCATTACAAACCCGACCCACTATGCAATTGCTTTGAAATATGACGAAGAAAAGATGGACGCCCCCTTTGTTGTGGCAAAGGGAACAGATATTTTGGCTTTGAAAATTAGAACGATTGCGAAAGAGCACGATGTCATGACTGTAGAGAACCGGCCGCTCGCGCGCGCGCTCTATGATCAGGTCGACATCGATCAGGCGGTGCCGGAAGAATACTTTAAGGCCATCGCTGAAATTTTAGCTTACGTATATAAAACGAAACAAAAGATTTTATGAATTTTTGGTTTTAAAAGGAGAGAACAGGCATGTCAGCAAGAGATTTATCTGTTTTATTCAGTGTTATTTTAATCGTGGCGATGCTGGTCATACCGTTTCCGCCAATTCTATTAAGTATTTTAATCATTATTAATATTTCTCTTGCGCTTATCGTGCTTCTCACCACAATGAACATGCAAGAACCGCTGCAATTTTCCATTTTCCCATCATTGCTTTTGCTCTTAACGCTGTTTCGCTTAGGGCTTAACATCTCTACAACACGTTCTATCTTATCAACAGGAGATGCTGGGAAGGTTGTAGAAACGTTTGGTTCATTTGTTGTTGGAGGAAATGTACTCGTTGGTCTAGTTGTCTTCCTGATTCTGATCATCATTCAGTTTATCGTGATCACCAAAGGAGCTGAGCGTGTATCAGAGGTTGCTGCAAGGTTTACGCTTGATGCGATGCCAGGGAAACAAATGAGTATTGATGCAGATTTAAATGCAGGAATGCTGACAGAAAGTGAAGCAAGAAATCGCCGTGAAAAAGTAGCGAGAGAGGCAGACTTTTATGGTGCGATGGATGGTGCAAGTAAGTTCGTCAAAGGAGATGCCATCGCAGGTATTATTATTGTCATAATCAATATTATTTTTGGAATCATTATTGGGATGCTCCAGCAAGGAATGTCAATTCAAGAATCAGCTTCCCACTTTACCCTTTTAACGGTAGGTGACGGAATTGTTTCACAAATTCCAGCACTCCTCATTTCAACAGCAACAGGGATTGTTGTCACGAGGGCTGCTTCTAACGGAAACCTTGGTTCAGATATTACTGGACAGCTGTTTGCTTTCCCGGCCATGCTTTACGTCACGGCAGGAACCATCTTCCTTCTCGGAGTATTTACACCAATTGGCGTGCTTTTGACTGGACCAATCGCAGGGTTGCTTGCACTTGGTGCATATATGATGTCAAAAAACAAACAGGATCAAGAGGAAATCGAAGAGGTGCTTGAGGAACAGGCCGAGGTAGAAGAGATGAAAAGTCCAGAAAGTGTTGTTCACCTCCTGCAAATGGATGCCATTGAATTTGAATTTGGCTACGGTTTGATCCCGCTCGCTGATGCAAATCAGGGCGGTGACCTCTTAGACCGAATTGTTATGATCCGAAGGCAGCTGGCCCTTGAATTAGGGCTTGTCATTCCGGTAGTACGGATTCGAGACAATATTGCGCTTAACCCAAATGAATACCGGTTGAAAATTAAAGGGAACGAAGTGGCAAAAGGTGAGTTATTGCTTGATCATTACTTAGCCATGTCCCCAACGCCTGATGATGATCCAATTGAAGGAATTGAAACAATCGAACCATCCTTTGGCTTGCCGGCAAAATGGATATCAGAAGCAGAAAAAGATCAGGCTGAAATGCTAGGCTATACGGTCGTGGACCCAGCTTCTGTTGTGTCTACTCACATCACAGAAAAGATTAGACAAAATACACACGAACTGCTCGGACGACAAGAAACAAAGCAATTAATCGATCATCTAAAAGAAAGTTATCCTGTCTTAGTGGATGAGGTAACACCAAATCCGTTAGCAGTCGGTGATATCCAAAAAGTACTTGCAAAGCTGCTCAAAGAAAAGGTCTCCATTCGAAACCTTGTCACCATTTTTGAGACGCTTGCAGACTATGGAAAACTAACGACTGATACAGATTTGTTAACAGAGTATGTCAGACAGGCGCTAGCAAGACAGATTACCGCACAATATGCAAGGGAAAATGAATCATTGAAAGTCGTGACATGCTCAGGTCGAGTCGAAAAGGTCATTGCTGACAGCGTACAGCAAACAGAGCATGGAAACTACTTATCGTTAGATCCAGAATCCTCTGAAAGTGTGATTCAATCAGTGGCGAGAGAAATTGAACAGCTTTCGCTTCGTCAGGAAACGCCGGTTCTATTATGCTCTCCTCCTATTAGAATGTACGTCAAGCAGTTGTTAGAAAGATATTTCCCAGATTTACCGGTACTATCTTATAACGAACTAGAAGCAAATGTTGAAGTACAGAGCATCGGAGTGGTGGATATCTAATGAAAATGAAAAAAATCACAGCGAATTCTATGCAGGAGGCAACGATTCAAATCAGGCAGCAACTCGGGAAAGATGCCGTCATTTTAAATTCAAAAACCGTTGTCAAACGAAAGCTGTTCGGTTTAAAGAAACAGCAAATGGTAGAGGTCATTGCGGTGCTAGATCAAGATTTTGAAGAAAGAGCTGGTAAAGGGTCAAGCTCAGTGCCTCCTGCACCGGTTTTACCGAAAAAGGAGCTAATTGAAAAGCCGGCTCAAGAGCCATCTTATGCTGCTGAGGCAATCAAAGCCGCGCCTTCTAAATCTCACCATTTAGATTATGCAAGGAACGAGCGCCATGTTGGAATGTTGCCTGATTCTCTCATGGCGATTGATCAAAAGCTAAAGGATCAAGGACTTGATGATGCGACTCGAGATCAATGCTTAAAAGGTCTTTTAACAAAGGGTGCGGTCAAGGAAGACCAGATTAAAAAAGAACTAGAAAAACTGCTCACAGACATGCTGCCAGCTCACACCTCGGATGAGCCGGCAATTCGTTCGAAATACATTGTGCTGTTTGGGTCAACTGGGGCTGGTAAGACCACAACCATTGCAAAGCTGGCTGCTAAAACGGCCATTCAGCAGCAAAAGGCAATCGCTTTTATTACAACGGATACGTACCGAATTGCCGCGATTGAACAACTGAAAACATATGCTGAACTGCTAAAGGCGCCGCTTGAGGTTTGTTATTCAAGAGAAGATTTTGTGAAAGCACAGCAGCTCTTTAAAGATTATGATCACATTTTCGTCGACACAGCAGGTCGTAACTTTAAAGAAGAAGCGTATATCAAAGAGCTGACAGATATTATTCCATTTGACGAAACCATTCAAAGTTTTCTCGTCATGAGTGCAACGTCGAAGTATCAGGACATGAAAGCCATGGTTAAACGTTTTGAGCACATGCCAATTTATGAATTTATTTTTACAAAAGTAGATGAAACAGACACGATGGGGACGATCTTTCACATCATGGCAGAATCCCAAATTGGGCTTGGCTTTTTAACAAATGGACAAAGTGTGCCTGAGGATATTTTGGAGAGCTCTTCCCTTGATTTAACAAGGATGGTCTTACAATGATGAAGCCTGACCAAGCGGAAGGTTTAAGAAAGCTTGTTCAGCAAAGTCAAACGATAACACCGATCCCTCTTCGTTCGAGCGGACATGCGAAAACCATTGCAGTCATGAGCGGTAAAGGCGGGGTTGGTAAATCGAATTTGACGCTGAATATGGCACTGTCTATCGCGAACGCAGGCAAGCGAGTGTTAGTCATTGATCTTGATTTTGGTATGGGGAATATTGATATTTTACTCGGGAAAACGTCGACTAGCTCTATATTAGACGTTTTCGTCAGGAAGACATCCCTCCAAGCAGCCATGACGAAAGGAACTGACAACCTTTATTACATTTCTGGCGGAAGCGGGCTTGAACAGCTGTTTTCGTTAGATAAAGATCAATGGTCATTCTTTCTTGAGGAGATGGAGAGGATGATGCAAGACTTCGATTGTATATTCTTTGATATGGGTGCAGGCTTGTCAAAAGACCAACTGCCTTTTGTTTTATCGGCAGGAGAAGTGGTGGTCGTGACAACGCCAGAACCAACATCCATCATGGATGCCTACAGCGCAATCAAACATCTGGCTATTCATCAGTTTGAACAGTCTGTGCAGATTATTGTCAACCGGTGTAAAACCCCATCAGAAGGGTCTGAAACCTACCGGAAATTAGCAGGGGTAGTCACATCATTTCTTCACAGAAAGCTTGTGTTTGCTGGGGCTGTACCTGATGATCCTGCGGTTCCTAAAGCTGTAGCTGAACAGATCCCATTTTATATCAAGCAGCCTCATTCAAGACTTAGTAAAACAATTAAAATGCTGGCAGAAACACTTTATCATCAGCAGATAAGAGAGGCACGGAGAGAGCAGCATACGTTTATAGATAGGTTGTCCTCTTTTTTTAAAAGGAGGAAGGTGGACTCGTGATTAGAGTGCTTGTAGTAGATGATTCGGCCTTTATGCGAAAGCTCATTAGTGATTTCCTAAGTGTCGAGCAAGAAATTGAAGTCGTCGGAACGGCGCGAAATGGGGAAGATGCCTTAAAACGGATCAAGGAATTGAATCCAGATGTTGTCACACTCGATGTGGAAATGCCTGTTTTAAATGGAACAGAAGCATTAAAGCAAATTCTGGCTGAACACGACCTTGCCGTGATTATGGTGTCAAGCCAGACAAAGCAAGGGAAGGATTTAACCATCCATTGCTTAGAACTTGGTGCTTTTGACTTTGTGACAAAACCTTCAGGAAGTATTTCGCTCGATTTACACAAAGTAAGAGGTCAAATTGTAGAGCGGGTACTTGCCGCAGGACTGTCTAGAAAGCGCACTGAGAAACAGGTTTCTCCTAAGCCAGTCATCAAGCCGCCAAGTCCAGTGGCTGCACCCCGTCTGCAAGAAGTAAAAAGCAGCTCACTCCGAAAGGTTATTTCAATCGGAACGTCTACTGGAGGACCAAGGGCGCTTCAAAGAGTCGTAACGAAGCTTCCAAAGGACATAGAGGCGCCAATTTTGATCGTGCAGCATATGCCGGAAGGATTTACGGCATCACTTGCTACTAGGTTGGACCATTTATCACAAATTACAATTAAAGAAGCACAAGATGGAGACATCGCTAAAAATGGAGTGGCTTACATAGCTCCTGGTGGAATGAATATGTCACTTCATGAACAAGGGGCGGCTTTAGTGATCAGGTTGTCCTCAGAGGACACTGACAGCCGGCACAAACCTTCAGTTAACTATTTATTTGAATCCATCAGTAACATAAAAGGTTATGAAAAGATCGCTGTCATTATGACAGGGATGGGTAGTGACGGCACAGAAGGGGTCAAAAAAATGGTCGCAAACGGCCATACAAAAGTCATTGCAGAAAAAGAAGAATCATGTGTTGTTTTCGGAATGCCTAAATCAGTCATTAAAGCAGGCCTTGCAAATGAAACAAGGCATGTGGATGACATCGCACATGCAATTATAAGCTCCATGAAAAAAGAGAGGGCGTGAACACGTTGGATGTAAACCAATACTTAGATATCTTTTTAGATGAAAGCAGAGAACACTTACAATCTTGTAATGAAAAACTTCTTGAATTAGAAAAGAACCCAACTGACTTGCAGCTAGTGAATGATATATTCAGAGCGGCTCATACATTGAAAGGCATGAGTGCAACGATGGGCTATGATGATATGGCTCAGTTAACGCATCACTTAGAAAACATGTTTGATGCCATCCGGAATGAACAAATGATTGTCACTCCTGAGTCAATGGACATCATGTTTGAAGCACTCGATCATCTTGAAGCAATGGTTCAATCGATTGCAGAAGGCGGAGATGGTAAACGTGATGTCACAGAAATTAGTAAAAAGCTAGATGTGACAGGTAGCCATGCAGAGGCAGCACCGGCCGTTGAGACAGCTGATGCATCAGTTAATGCTGCTAACGACTTGGATTATAATGAATTTGAGCGAACGGTTCTTGATGAAGCGAGAGAACAAGGCTTCAAATGCTATGAGCTGACAGTGACATTAAGCGACGCATGCTTATTAAAAGCAGTTCGTGTCTATATGATTTTTGAAAGATTAAATGAAGCAGGCGAGGTCGTCAAAACGGTTCCGAATGCAGAACTTTTAGAATCAGAAGATTTCGAATCTGAATTCAGCATATCTTATCTATCTAAACAGCCGATGGATGAAGTGAAAAAAATCGTGACGGCGATCTCAGAGGTTGAAAATGTTGAAATCTCTGAAGTTTCTGCATTTGAAGAAACTGCCGCTGCTGAAAAACAAAAAGCAAAACCTGAACAGAAAAAAGAAGAAGCATCCGTCCCTGCTGCTAAAGCACCAGCAAACGATGCACCTAAAGCAAATGGCAATAACGGTGCAGCTGCCGGCGGGACAAAAACGATTCGTGTCAACATCGATCGTCTGGATTCTCTCATGAATTTATTTGAAGAACTCGTCATTGATCGAGGACGTTTAGAACAGATTGCCAAAGAGCTTGAAAACAACGAACTGACCGATACAGTGGAAAGAATGACACGTATTTCTGGCGATCTGCAATCGATCATCCTGAACATGAGAATGGTACCTGTAGAAACTGTGTTTAACCGGTTCCCGCGTATGATCCGTCAATTGACGAAAGAGCTCAATAAAAAAATTGAACTCATCATTGAAGGCGCTGAGACGGAGCTTGATCGAACAGTTATCGACGAGATTGGAGATCCGCTCTTACACTTACTTAGAAACAGTCTAGATCACGGCATTGAATCGCCAGAAGATCGTGTGAAAAAAGGCAAGCCAGAAAAAGGAACAGTCCTATTAAAGGCTTATCATAGCGGAAACCACGTCTTCATCGAGGTAGAAGATGATGGTGGCGGAATTAACCGTAAAAAGGTGCTTGAAAAAGCATTAGAGCGCGGCGTTATTACCGAAAGAGAAGCGGAAACCATTGAAGATCATCAAATTGATTCACTGATCTTTGCAGCAGGATTCTCTACAGCTGATACGATTTCTGACATTTCAGGCCGTGGTGTAGGGCTTGATGTCGTGAAAAACAAGCTGGAATCATTAGGAGGCTCTGTGAGCATCAACTCAACAGAAGGACAAGGCTCATTGTTCTCTATCCAGCTTCCACTCACATTATCGATTATTTCCGTTCTTCTTGTGAAACTGGAAGAGGAGACATTTGCGATTCCGATTTCTTCTATTATTGAAACGGCTGTGATTAAGAAAAGCGACATCCTTCAAACGCATGATCGTGAAGTCATTGACTTCCGCGGATTTATCGTACCGGTCGTATACCTGAAGAAACAGTTCCACGTACCAAATGCGAATGAATTAGAGGAAGAACTGCACATCATCGTTGTCCGTAAAGGAGACAAGCTGACAGCATTTGTGGTCGATTCATTTATTGGTCAGCAAGAGGTTGTATTGAAATCACTAGGAGATTACCTGCCAAACGTATTTGCGATATCAGGCGCAACAATCCTAGGTGACGGTCAGGTTGCACTCATCGTTGACTGTAATGCACTGATCAAGTAAAAAACAATAGAGGAGCGGTCTGAAATGAGTATAGATATCAAAACTGGCGAAAAGATGATTGTGTTTATTGTAAACAAAAAAGAATACGCCATTTCAGTATCAGAAGTAAAGTCCATTGAAAAATGGCAGCAGCCGACAAGAGTTCCTGGCGTTGCCTCTTATATATGTGGTGTCATTAATCTGCGCGGTGTGGTAACACCTGTCATTGACCTCAGAGTCAGACTTGGATCAACTGACAACGAGATTACGGATGAAACAAGAATGATTATTGTTTCCGTTGGTGACATTGAGGTCGGCTGGATTGTTGATGAGGCAAACGATGTTATTACGGTACATCAGGAAGAGGTAGAATCTTCTCCTGATTCAACTGAAAAAGAAGGACAATCTTGGGTGACAGGCATCATTAAGCATGATCAGCGTCTATTTAATATCATTCATGCTGGTGCGGTCCTCGACAAGAATATTCAAGATGCACCTGTTCATTAAGGGGGATGTGAAATGAGCATTTTCAGTGAAATTAAAGATGAACAGCTAGATGTATTGAGAGAGGTTGGGAATATAGGGGCAGGCCACGCAGCGTCTGCTCTAGCCAACCTATTAAATCGCAAAATCGATATGGCTGTTCCTTATGTGAAGGTTCTCTCGTTTGAAGATTTAATGGATTTCTTTGGCGGTGCAGATCTTCCAGTTGCAAGCATCTTTCTACGAATGGAAGGAGATTTATCCGGTTCCATCTTTTTCATTATGCCGTTTGAGCAAGCAGAGCAATTTGTGAGAGAGCTTGTACAGGACCCGGCATTTGATATTGATACCATTCATGAGCATGTACTTGGGACGTCCGCATTGCATGAGCTAGGAAATATCTTAGCAGGCTCTTATTTATCCGCCCTTGCCGATTTGACAAAATTGCAGCTTTATCCAAGTGTTCCAGATGTCACTCTCGACATGTTTGGGGCCGTGATTAGTGAAGGACTCATGCAGTTCAGTCCTCTTGGCGATCAGGCAATTGTGATTGATACATCGATTTTTGATGATCAAAATAAGCAAGAGCTGAAAGGAAATATGTTTCTATTACCAGACTTTGAATCGTTTGACAAACTGTTCAAAGCATTAGGTAACCTATAATGAACGTGCAGATTCCGGCAGTTGTAAAGGTTGGTATAGCGGATGTTCAGCTGGTGAAATCACCAGATCGCATTCGGACATCCGGTCTTGGTTCTTGCGTAGGACTTGTGCTGTTTGACCAAGAGAAAAAGCTGGCAGGTCTTGTCCATGTCATGCTTCCTGACTCATCTCTTGCAAAAGGGGCAGTGGAGAACTTGGCCAAATATGCAGATACAGGTGTCAAGCATACAATTGATCTGCTCTTAAAAGAAGGAGCGCGCAAGCATGCGCTAAAAGCGAAACTCGCTGGTGGAGCGGAAATGTTTAAGTTTAAGTCAACCAATGATCTGATGAGAATTGGACCTAGAAACGTATCAGCTGTGAAAGAACATCTGTCTCTTCACCATATCCCGATCATTAGTGAGGACACGGGCGGTAACAATGGCCGTACGATTGAATTCGACCCGCTTACGACAGAGCTTGAGATCCGTACTGTGAAGCAAGGCATTATGAAGATATAACTAAGGAAGTATAGGGGGAGAAAGATGCAATCCTTAAATTACGAAGATCAGGCGCTATGGGCTAGATGGAAAGAGTGGAAGGACCCAGCTGCTGGAGATGATCTTATGCGCCGCTATATGCCGCTCGTCACATATCATGTTGGAAGAATTTCCATCGGTCTCCCGAAGTCAGTGCATAAAGAAGACTTGATCAGTCTAGGGATGCTCGGTTTATATGATGCCCTTGAAAAATTTGACCCTGGAAGAGATCTGAAGTTTGATACATACGCATCCTTCAGAATCCGCGGGGCCATCATCGACGGACTTCGTAAAGAGGACTGGCTGCCTCGTACATCAAGAGAAAAAACAAAAAAAGTAGAAGCGGCTATTGAAAAACTTGAACAGCGTTATTTGCGAAATGTGACGCCAACGGAGGTTGCCGAGGAGCTAGGCATGAGTGAACAGGATGTTGTCACAACGATGAATGAAGGCTTCTTTGCGAATTTGCTCTCAATTGACGAGAAGCTGCATGATCAAGAAGACGGAGAAAACGTCCAAGTCATGATTCGGGACGAAAAGTCTGTGACACCTGAAGAGAAAATGCTGAAAGACGAGTTGATCGAACAGCTTTCGGAAAAAATCACAGAGCTTTCGGAAAAAGAAAAGCTTGTGATTAGTCTTTTCTATAAAGAGGAATTGACATTAACGGAAATCGGTCAAGTGCTCAACTTATCCACCTCCCGCATTTCGCAGATTCATTCAAAGGCATTGTTCAAGCTTAAGCATTTGCTTGATAAAGCCATTCAATCTTAAAGAGATAGTGAGTGAAAAAATATGTTATGGCTGATTAGCTTCATGCTTCATGCTGCACTTATTTATTTTGTGATCATTTTATACACGAGAATGAGTTCGCTGAAGGCAACGGAACAAAAACAGCGAGAGCTTTTAGAAGAAACGGAAAATACACTGGCTGCATTTTTGATGGAAGTCAAAGAAGAGAATGACAAACTATCAAAAGCTGCAGCCGCTTCCCCTGATTTTTTTGCTGAAGAGCTGAAGCCGGATCTTCAGACGCCAAAGCAACCACAACCACCAACTGAATCCCAGCAATCGATAGAAAGTGAAGATCCAGTCCCAGAGCATCTGTCGGCTCTTCTTAGCGAAGTTGAGGTGCAGGAAGAGAAGGTAAACGAACCCGTTCCAAGTCTTGAAACAGAAGCTGCTGCGCCTTCTGAAAGTGAAATAGAAGAAACATTCCAAGATCAAGTGAAAGCTTTATATGATCAAGGGCTGACACTAGAAGAAATAGCGAAAGAACTGAAAACTGGTAAGACAGAAATCGAGCTTTTATTAAAATTCAGCGGAAAGCTGTAAAGGATTCTTGATTGTCAGTCCATCATGTGTTATATTATTTCTTGGTGTTAAATACACACGCTTGATGATTCATATGAAGGTGCTGCCGTGGCGCAGTTTGATGTGGACATGATTTAAGCGGAGGAAAAAAAACCATTATATTAGGAGGCAACAAAATGTCAGTTATTTCTATGAAGCAATTGCTAGAAGCTGGTGTTCACTTCGGTCACCAAACACGCCGTTGGAACCCAAAAATGAAGCGTTACATCTTTACAGAGCGTAACGGTATCTACATCATCGATCTTCAAAAAACGGTGAAAAAAGTAGAGGAAGCTTACAACTTCACGAAAAACCTTGCTGCTGACGGAGGAAAAATCCTTTTCGTTGGTACGAAAAAACAAGCACAAGATTCAGTGAAAGAAGAAGCAATCCGTTCTGGTATGTTCTATGTAAACCAACGCTGGCTTGGTGGAACGTTAACAAACTTTGAAACAATCCAAAAACGTATCAAGCGTTTGAAAGATATTGAAAAAATGCAAGAAAACGGTACATTCGAAGTTCTTCCTAAGAAAGAAGTCGTTCAATTGAAAAAAGAATTAGAGCGTCTTGAAAAATTCTTAGGCGGAATCAAAGACATGAAGAGTCTTCCAGATGCACTTTTCATTATCGACCCTCGTAAAGAGCGCATTGCAGTTGCAGAAGCTCGTAAACTAAATATCCCAATCATCGGTATCGTTGACACAAACTGTGATCCAGACGAAATTGATGTTGTGATCCCTGCAAACGATGATGCAATCCGTGCTGTAAAACTTCTAACTGCTAAAATGGCAGATGCGATTCTTGAGTCTAAACAAGGCGAAGAAGAAGCTGTTGTAGAAGAAACGACAGAAACTGAAACAACAACTGCGTAACCTATTCAAAAGGTGATAAGAGGGAAATGCCTTTTATCACCTTTTTTTCACCTAGTAATCCGTGTTTTAACATAGAAGGAGGAAATGTAAAATGGCAATTACTGCTCAATTAGTAAAAGAACTGCGTCAAAAAACTGGTGCAGGTATGATGGACTGTAAAAAAGCGTTAACAGAAACTGATGGTGACATCGACAAAGCAATCGATCTTCTAAGAGAAAAAGGAATCGCAAAAGCTGCGAAAAAAGCAGACCGTATTGCGGCTGAAGGATTAACTCTTATCAAAGCTGATGGCAACACAGGCGTTATCCTAGAAGTGAACTCTGAGACTGATTTCGTTGCGAAAAACGAAGGATTCCAAACACTTCTTAACGAACTTGCTGATCATTTACTTGCTGCTAAACCTGCAACAATTGAAGAAGCGCATGCTTCTAAAATGGAAAACGGTTCAACAGTTGAAGAGCATATCACATCTGCAATTGCGAAAATCGGAGAGAAAATCACTCTACGTCGTTTCTCTGTCATCACGAAAGAAGATAACGCTGCATTCGGTTCTTACTTGCACATGGGCGGACGCATCGGTGTATTAGCTGTTCTTAACGGAACAACTGATGAAGAGCTTGCAAGAGACATTGCAATGCACGTTGCTGCTGTCAACCCTAAATACATTTCTCGTGACCAAGTGTCTGAAGAAGAAGCAAACCGTGAGCGTGAAGTATTAACGCAGCAAGCGCTTCAAGAAGGAAAGCCTGAAAATATCGTAGCTAAAATGGTAGAAGGCCGTCTAAACAAATTCTTCGAAGAAATTTGCTTACTTGATCAAGCTTTCGTTAAAAACCCAGATGAAAAAGTGAAACAAGTTGTAGGTGCGAAAAACGCAACTGTTCAAACTTATGTTCGCTATGAAGTGGGCGAAGGAATCGAAAAGCGTCAAGATAACTTTGCTGAAGAAGTCATGAGCCAAGTGAAAAAATAATGTTTGAAAAGCTCTCTGGGGCTTTTTTAGGGAGCACAAGCACTGTGTTCCCTATTTTTTAGAGGATATTGATTTACAAAAGGCCGTTTCTTACGCATAATAAGAGACGGTATAGTTTACACTTGGAGGTTATCATGAGCAAACCGAAATATAATCGCATTGTACTGAAGCTAAGTGGCGAAGCACTAGCAGGTGATGCTGGAAATGGAATTAACCCAACTGTCATTCAATCCATTGCAAAGCAAGTAAAAGAAATTGCAGAACTTGATGTTGAAGTTGCAGTCGTCGTAGGTGGTGGAAACCTTTGGCGCGGGAAGACAGGCAGTGACTTAGGAATGGACCGAGCAACAGCAGACTACATGGGCATGCTTGCAACAGTGATGAATTCGCTGGCATTACAGGACAGCCTAGAGACGCTTGGGATTCAGTCTAGAGTACAAACCTCTATCGAAATGAGACAGGTTGCAGAACCATACATAAGAAGAAAAGCGATCCGTCATTTGGAGAAGAAACGTGTCGTGATTTTTGCTGCAGGTACTGGTAACCCTTATTTCTCTACAGATACAACAGCAGCACTTCGTGCAGCAGAAATTGAAGCAGATGTCATTTTAATGGCGAAAAATAATGTAGACGGTGTCTATAGTGCTGATCCTCGTACAGATGCGGATGCAGTAAAATATGATAAGCTATCGTATCTTGATGTATTAAAAGAAGGTCTTGCTGTCATGGATTCTACTGCGTCCTCATTATGTATGGACAATGACATTCCATTAATCGTATTCTCCATTATGGAAGAAGGAAATATTAAACGTGCCGTAAATGGCGAATCAATCGGAACGATCGTGAGGGGGAAATAACGTGTCAAAAGAAGTGTTGAACCAAACAAAAGAAAAAATGGAAAAAGCCGTTCAAGCATACGGACGTGAACTAGCAACTGTTCGCGCTGGCAGAGCAAATGCTTCACTACTCGATAAAGTGACAGTTGATTATTACGGTGCACAAACACCACTGAACCAAATTGCGTCGATCACAGTGCCTGAAGCACGTATGCTTATTATCACACCTTACGATAAAACAGCGATCGGTGATATCGAAAAAGCGATCCAAAAGTCTGATCTAGGCATCACGCCAACAAGTGATGGAAATGTGATCCGCATTGCGATCCCTGCACTTACAGAAGAAAGACGTAAAGAGCTTGTAAAAGTTGTGAGAAAATACTCAGAAGAAGCAAAAGTAGCCGTTCGTAACGTTCGTCGTGATGCAAACGATGATTTGAAAAAGCTTGAGAAAAATGGGGAGATCACTGAAGATGAATTAAGATCATCTACAGAGGATGTTCAAAAATTGACAGATGAATATGTCGCTAAAATTGATGAAGTGACGAAAGATAAAGAAAAAGAAATCATGGAAGTTTAAGAAAAAACTATGTACAATAGATAATAGTGAAAAGACCCTCTTCATGTTTACAGGGGGTTTTTTTGTTAATACTGTTGATGACTATATTATTAGCGGGAACGCAACCTTTTTGGGTGATGGAGGAATCTCATGCTCAATATACTCAAAAATTGGAAGAATCAGCAAACAGCAGCTTCCAACTTAGAAAGCCTGACAAAAGAAGACATATTAAATGGAGAAATTCCTGAACATATCGCCATTATCATGGATGGGAACGGAAGATGGGCGAAGAAACGTGCTCTTCCACGGGTAGCAGGACATCATGAAGGAATGAAAGTCGTCAAACGCATGACAAAGCTTGCAAATGAGCTGAATGTTAAAGTGCTAACTTTGTATGCTTTCTCTACGGAAAATTGGAAACGTCCAAAATTAGAAGTAGATTTTTTAATGAAGCTTCCTGAAGAATTTTTAAACATCTACCTGCCTGAACTCATCGAGGAAAATGTCCGTGTGCGCTTAACAGGTGATCCAGACGGCCTCCCGCATCATACAAAAAAAGCGGTAGAGAACGCAGTGAAGAGTACGACAAATAATGACGGACTCGTTTTAAATTTTGCGCTCAACTATGGAGGGCGCACAGAGATTGTCTCTGCATGCAGACAAATTTCTGAAAAAGTCAAAGAAGGCAAGCTTAGAGCAGAAGACATCACAGAAGAGATGTTTTCAGCTTATTTAATGACAGAATCTCTTCAAGATCCGGATTTGCTTATTCGCACAAGTGGAGAAATTAGATTAAGCAACTTCATGCTTTGGCAAATTGCGTACAGCGAGTTTGTCTTTACGGATGTGCTTTGGCCTGACTTTTCTGATGAGCATCTCATAGGCGCTATCGGAGAGTACCAGCGCCGCGGCCGGAGGTTCGGTGGAATTTAGAGGGTGGTGCAGATGAAACAAAGAATTTTGACGGGTGTTTTGGCAGCTGCGGTGTTTTTGCTTGCTGTGATTTATGGACAGATGCCATTTACCCTTCTGATTTATTTAATGGGAAGTGTCGCTCTCTTTGAGCTTCTGAGAATGAAAAAGATATCGATTTTCAGCTTTCCAGGTGTTATCAGCTTAATATTGCTTTGGCTTTTAATGGGCGGAGAGAATAGCTTCTTTCCGAACGTGGACGCATCAAAAATGCAGATTACTTTATTTGCGATCTTAATACTTTTAACTTATACAGTGCTGAGCAAAAACTCTTTCACATTCGATGAGGTTGCTTTTGTTGTATTAGCCACATTATATATTGGCGTCAGTTTCTATTATTTTATCCAAATTAGAGGCTTATATGGCATGAGTGCGATCTTCTTCGCTGCGGTCATAATTTGGTCTACTGACTCAGGTGCCTATTTTATCGGGAAATCTATGGGGAAACGAAAGCTTTGGCCTGAGATCAGCCCAAACAAAACAGTAGAAGGATTTATCGGTGGAATCGTCACAGCGGTCGTGTTGTCACTTGTGTTTCAAGCGGTTACAGGATTCTTGCCATCATATCTGCTTGTTATGTTTATTACCCTTTTGCTAAGTATTTTTGGACAGCTTGGCGACCTTGTGGAATCTGCTTTAAAGCGTCATTATCATGTGAAGGATTCAGGGACAATACTTCCTGGTCATGGCGGGATTTTGGACAGATTTGACAGCTTTTTATTCGTTCTGCCGTTTTTATATCTACTGTTAGCCACGTTTGCTAGCTAACCTCATAGAAACAAATTGAACGAGAGAAGGAGTGGCAATTTGAAATATATTTCGCTATTAGGCGCAACAGGATCGATTGGAGAACAAACATTAGATGTGATTCGACTGCACCCGGATAAATTTAGGCTGAAGACCATGACGTTTGGCAGAAATGTAGACAAGGCCATTCCTATCATTGAGCGATTTCAGCCTGAATTCGTCGGTTGTTTAGACGAAGAGACCTATCACACGCTAAAAGGTCATTCATTTGAATACGATGTCAAGATGGCCACAGGTGATGAAGCCAACATTGAGGCAGCGACTAATGATGAAGTGGACGTTGTGGTCAATGCACTTGTAGGAAGTGTTGGGCTTGTTCCAACATTAAGGGCAATTGAACAAAAAAAGACGATCGCACTCGCAAATAAGGAAACACTTGTGACAGCTGGTCATATAGTAAAAGAGTATGCTAAAAAATATGATGTCCCTCTGCTTCCTGTCGATAGTGAGCACTCTGCTATTTTTCAATGCCTGCAAGGTGAACAAGCTAAAAACATTGAACGCTTAATCGTGACGGCTTCAGGTGGTAGTTTCCGAGATAAAAAACGAACTGAACTTGAAGGCGTTACGGTGGAAGAAGCGCTGAATCATCCGAACTGGTCAATGGGAGCGAAAATCACCATTGATTCAGCGACCATGATGAATAAAGGGCTCGAGGTGATTGAGGCGCATTGGCTGTTTGATATACCATATGATCAAATTGATGTGCTGTTACATAAAGAGAGCATGATCCATTCTATGGTGGAATTCCATGACAAAAGCGTCATGGCTCAGTTAGGAACACCTGACATGAGAGTTCCGATTCAATATGCGTTAACCTATCCTGACAGAGCGCCATTAAAAGAAGCGAAATCATTGAACCTTTGGGAGATTGGACAACTCAATTTCCAAAAAGCGGATTTTGACAGGTATCGCTGCTTACATTTTGCTTATGAATCAGGTAAAATAGGAGGGACAATGCCTGCTGTACTCAATGCAGCAAATGAAATAGCCGTTGATGCATTTCTGAAAGGCAAAGTAACGTTCCTGCAAATTGAAGAATTGATTGAAAAGGCACTGATCAGACATCATGTGATTTCAAAGCCTAGTTTGCAAGATATCCATGAAGTGGACAAAGATACACGAGACTTTGTTCAATCAATCCTCACATAAGGTGGTATGTTCGTGAATACAGTGATTGCGTTTATTATTATTTTTGGAACGCTCGTTTTTTTCCACGAGCTTGGCCATTTAATTATGGCGCAGCGCGCAGGCATTTTATGCCGCGAGTTCGCAATTGGTTTTGGGCCGAAGATTTTCTCCTTTAAACGAAAAGAAACCGTTTATACCATCAGACTTCTACCCATCGGTGGATTTGTCAAAATGGCGGGAGAGGACCCTGAAGTCATTGAAATTAAACCAGGTCATACAGTGGGGCTCTTATTCAATGAGCAAAATGAAGTAGAAAAAATCATTTTAAATGATAAAGAGAAATATCCTGATGCACTCGTTATTGAAGTCGAGCAGATTGATTTAGATCATGCAATGAGAATCTCAGGATATGAAGCTGGAAATGAAGATATTCTAACTGGCTACAATGTAAGTCAAACAAGCTTCTATATTGCAGATGGTGAAGAAATTCAAATTGCACCATACAATCGTCAATTTGGTTCAAAAACGGTATGGCAGCGTATTAAAGCCATCGCAGCTGGACCGATTATGAACTTTATCCTCGCATATGTGATTTTAGTTGCTTTAGGTTTTATTCAAGGTGTAACAGTGGATGATCCTGTACTCGGTAAGCTCACGCAGGATGGCCGAGCGGCACAAGCTGGACTCATGCAAGGTGATCAAATCGTTTCGATTAACGGGGATAAAATGAATTCTTGGACAAACGTGGTTCAGACGGTTCAAAAAAACCCTGAGAAAAAAATGAATGTCGTCATTGACCGAGACGGCAAAGAAAGCACAGTACAAGTTGTACCAGAAGCTGTGAAAGCAGAAGGGAAAACCATTGGCCGTTTTGGGTCCTATCCGCCAACGGAAAATGGATTCCTAAAAGTCATTTCATCATCAGGAACAACTGTGATATCAACGGCAGGTCTCATCTTAACGAACTTGCAAAAAATTGTCACAGGACAATTTTCACTAGATATGCTAGCAGGTCCTGTCGGGATATATGACATGACAGGAGAAGTAGCCAAACAAGGTGTGTTAACATTAATGCAGTTTGCTGCGTTCCTCAGTATCAACTTAGGGATCGTGAATTTATTACCGATCCCTGCATTAGACGGAGGACGTTTACTTTTCTTATTTGTCGAAGCCATTCGCGGCAAACCAATTAATCGTGAGAAAGAGGCGCTTGTTGTCTTTATTGGTGTTGCTTTCCTCATGCTGTTAATGCTAGTAGTTACGTGGAATGACATCCAGCGATTATTTTTATAAAACCAATGTCTCTTGTTTCTCATCATGGGAAACAAGAGTTTTTATGAGAAGTCCTATTTAATAAATGAGGTGTAACGACATGAGACAATCCCTGACTTTCATTCCAACTCTTCGAGAGGTGCCAGCAGATGCAGAGGCAAAAAGTCATCAGCTATTAGTAAGAGCTGGATTCATTAGACAAAATACAAGTGGAATTTATCATTATCTGCCGCTTGCTCATAAAGTGATCCAGCATATTCAATCCATCGTTCGTAAGGAAATGGAGAAGGCAGGAGCAGCTGAGCTGTTAATGCCAGTGCTGCAACAGGCAGAAATGTGGCAAGAGTCAGGAAGATGGTATACATACGGTCCAGAACTCATGCGTATGAAAGATCGTCATGGCCGCGAGTTTGCGCTTGGGCCAACGCACGAAGAAGTGATCACATCACTTGTACGCAGTGAAGTGAAGTCGTATAAGAAGCTTCCTTTGACACTTTATCAAATTCAATCTAAATTTCGCGATGAACAAAGACCACGCTTTGGTTTGTTGCGCGGACGTGAATTTATTATGAAGGATGCTTATTCATTCCATTCTTCACCAGAAAGCCTTGATGACACATACAACAAAATGTTTACGGCTTACTCCAATATTTTCTCAAAAGTGGGTCTGAATTTTAGACCAGTCATTGCAGATTCTGGTGCAATGGGAGGAAAAGATACACATGAGTTTATGGCGCTGTCAGAAGTAGGAGAGGATACCATCGCTTACTCTGATACCTCTTCCTATGCAGCCAACATTGAAATGGCAGAGGTAGTATATCAAGGAGGAGAAGCAAACCCTGCGGACTTCAAAGAACTTGAAAAAGTACACACGCCGCAAGTAAAAACGATTCAAGACGTTGCTGCATTCTTAGAAGTTGCTCCTTCTGCATGTATCAAATCTGTTTTATTTAAAGCAGACGATAAGTATGTTCTTGTCCTCACAAGAGGCGATCACGAAGTAAATGATGTGAAAGTCAAGAACTTATTAGGGGCACAGCTTGTAGAGCTTGCTTCACGAGAGGAAGTACTAGAAACCATTGGAACAGAGCCTGGATTTGTTGGACCTGTTCAGCTAGAGGCAGAAGTGGAGATTTATGCAGACCTCGCTGTAAAAGGAATGACAAATGCTGTCGCAGGTGCAAACGAATCGGATTATCACTATGTCAATGTAAACCCTGCGCGTGACGTGTCAGTGAAAGAATTTACAGATATTCGCTTGATTCAAGAAGGAGATGTCTCTCCAGATGGAGAAGGCACAATCCATTTTGCAAAAGGAATTGAAGTAGGACAAGTCTTTAAACTGGGCACACGTTATTCTGAGTCAATGGATGCAACATATCTAGATGAAAATGGACGCGCGCAGCCAATGATTATGGGATGCTATGGCATCGGCATCTCTAGAACTCTTTCTGCTATTGTCGAACAGCATCATGATGATAAAGGCATTATTTGGCCAGATGCAGTTGCGCCATATGACCTTCATCTACTTGTATTGAATATGAAAAACGATGCACAAAAGGAACTGGCTGAAACATTGTACGAGCGTTTAGAAGGAGAGGGCTATGATGTCCTTTTCGATGACCGCCAAGAGCGTGCAGGAGTGAAATTTGCAGACAGTGATTTAATTGGACTGCCAATTCGCATTAGCTGCGGGAAACGTTCGGAGGAAGGCATTGTCGAAGTGAAGTTTAGAAAATCAGGTGAATCACATGAAGTATCTGTAGATGAACTGATTTCATTTATACGCCAAGCATAAAACGCAGCTTGTATACTTGAACAAAAAAATGAAGGTACCTCCTGTAGAAAAGAGGTACCTTTCTGATTTACAAAAGGAGGGTCCTGTCTTGGATGAACAATTACCGATCACCCGGCGGCAATTTCATATATTACTCAATCAGATTCAAATGACAGATGATGACCTCAGTCGTTACTTTGAAGAAGGTGAGATCGTCAAATTGACGGTGCATAAAGCGACGAAAACGTGGCATTTCCTTTTTAAATTTAAGGCGCTTCTGCCTTATAAGGTATATGCAATGTTTTTGAGCAGGCTGACAAATGCATTTTCTCATATTGCACAAGTCACCTGTACGATTGAAGTCCATGATCCGCACATATCTGAGGAGCTTGTTCAATCGTATTGGTCACATTGTGTGGAAGAGCTTCAAGGAATTTCTCCCCCAATCATCAGCCTACTTCAGCAGCAAAAACCAGCACTGTCTGGGCATAAAATCATCATTAAAACCAAAAGCGAAACAGAGGCTTTGGCGATCAAGAAGAAGTACAGCCCAATGCTGCAGGCTGCATTTAAACAAGTTGGTTTTCCAGAGCTGCAATTTGATACAGAAATATTTGTATCAGATCAAGAGATTCAGAAGTTCAGAGAACAAAAGCTCGCTGAAGACCAAGAAAAAGCCATGCAAGCCCTCACTGAGATGGAGAAGAAGGAAAGTGAAGATCAGGAGGAAGCTCCGTCTGGCCCTCTTATGATTGGCTATCAAATCAAAGATAATGAAGAAATTCGTACACTTGATAGTATTATGGATGAGGAAAGACGAATCACCGTTCAAGGCTATGTGTTTGACGCAGAAACACGAGAGCTGAAAAGCGGCAGAACGCTTTGTATCTTTAAGATCACGGATTACACAAACAGTATTTTGATCAAAATGTTTGCAAGAGAAAAAGAAGATGCCCAGCTCATGAAATCCTTGAAAAAAGGCATGTGGGTCAAAGCGAGAGGAAGCATTCAAAACGATACGTTTGTCAGAGATCTTGTCATGATCGCCAATGACGTCAATGAAATGAAACCTCAGGTGAAAGAAGATACAGCACCTGAGGGTGAAAAGCGTGTCGAGCTTCATTTACATTCCCCAATGAGTCAGATGGATGCTGTCACTGGCATAGGCAGGCTTGTTGAACAAGCAAAAAAATGGGGACATGAAGCAATTGCCCTTACTGATCATGCCGTTGTCCAATCCTTTCCTGATGCGTATGCAGCAAGTAAAAAGCATGGCATTAAAATGATGTACGGGGTAGAAATCAACTTAGTCGATGATGGGGTTCCGATTGCGTATAACCCAGAGCACCGCTTGTTAGAGGATTCGACGTTTGTCGTATTTGACGTAGAGACAACCGGGCTTTCTGCTGTTTATGATACGATCATTGAACTTGCAGCAGTGAAAATAAAAGAAGGGGAAATCATTGATCGCTTTGAGGCATTTGCAAATCCTCATCACCCGCTATCAGCGAAGACTATTGAATTAACTGGTATTACCGATGATATGGTCAGAGATGCACCAGATGTCGTCGATGTCGTTCGGGATTTCAAAGAGTGGATTGGACAAGATATCCTTGTCGCGCACAATGCGAGCTTTGATATGGGCTTTTTAAATACAGCGTATAAACGACTGCTTAAAACAGATAAAGCATCAAATCCTGTGATTGATACACTGGAACTCGGCCGATTCCTTTACCCGGAATTTAAAAATCACCGGCTGAACACGCTGTGTAAAAAGTTTGATATTGAACTCACGCAGCATCACCGCGCTATTTATGATGCAGAAGCAACAGGCTACCTGATGCTGAAGATGCTAAAAGATGCGGCTGAAAAAGAGATTGCCTACCATGATCAATTGAATGAAAACATGGGTCAGTCCAATGCTTTCCAGCGCTCACGTCCTTACCATGCGACATTGATTGCGCAAAATGAGACGGGCCTAAAGAATTTATTCAAGCTTGTTTCACTTTCTCATATTCATTATTTCTACCGGGTGCCGCGCATTCCACGCTCACTGCTTGAAAAATATCGGGAAGGTTTAATCGTTGGGTCCGCTTGTGATAAGGGTGAGGTTTTTGAAGGAATGATGCAAAAATCACCCGATGAGGTTGAAGACATTGCAGCATTTTATGATTATTTAGAGGTTCATCCGCCAGAGGTGTATCAGCATTTACTACAGCTAGAGCTTGTTCGTGATGAACGTGCATTAAAAGAAATCATCACAAATATTGTGAAGCTTGGTGAAAAGCTGAATAAACTAGTCGTGGCGACTGGGAATGTGCACTACCTGCATCCAGAAGATAAAATTTATCGTAAAATCTTAATTTCATCACAGGGTGGTGCGAATCCGCTTAACCGTCATGAACTGCCAAAAGTTCATTTTAGAACGACCGATGAAATGCTAGAAGCGTTCTCCTTCTTAGGAGACGAAAAGGCGAAAGAGATCGTCGTGACGAATACGAAAAAAGTATCTGAGATGGTCGAAAGTATTAAACCGATCAAAGATGATCTTTACACACCAAAAATTGAAGGTGCAGATGAAGAAATACGGGAAATGAGCTATCAAATGGCACGCAGCATCTACGGAGATGAATTACCGAAAATCGTAGAAGACCGTATTGAGAAAGAATTAAAGAGTATTATAGGCCATGGCTTCGCCGTGATTTATTTAATCTCTCATAAGCTCGTAAAGAAATCACTTGATGACGGGTATCTTGTTGGCTCAAGGGGATCTGTCGGTTCATCCCTTGTTGCGACATTAACAGAGATTACAGAAGTGAACCCACTTGCACCGCATTATGTATGTCCAAGCTGTAAGCACTCTGAGTTCTTTAATGATGGGTCTGTTGGTTCAGGTTTTGACCTTCCTGATAAAAACTGTCCTGAATGTGGTGCGCCGTATAAAAAAGATGGACATGATATTCCGTTTGAAACCTTCTTAGGTTTTAAAGGAGACAAAGTGCCTGATATCGATTTGAACTTCTCAGGGGAATATCAGCCGCACGCGCACAACTATACAAAAGAACTATTCGGTGAAGAGTATGTATATCGGGCAGGCACAATCGGTACCGTTGCAGAGAAAACGGCATATGGTTACGTGAAAGGCTACGCTGGGGATCATAATCTTCATATGAGAGGCGCAGAAATAGACCGGCTTGTGCAAGGCTGTACAGGAGTAAAACGGACAACGGGTCAGCATCCAGGTGGGATTATCGTTGTGCCAGATTATATGGACATTTACGATTTCTCACCGATTCAATATCCAGCAGATGCGACAGGAGCCGATTGGAAAACGACACATTTTGATTTCCATTCGATCCATGATAACCTGCTTAAGCTAGATATTCTTGGACACGATGATCCAACAGTCATTCGTATGCTTCAGGACTTAAGTGGAATTGATCCAAAAACCATTCCAACAGACGACTCGGAAGTCATGAAAATTTTCCAAGGAACAGAGCCTCTCGGTGTAACAGAAGAGCAAATTGGCTGTAAAACAGGTACACTTGGCATTCCAGAGTTTGGGACAA
Organism: Bacillus pumilus; assembly: GCF_002744245.1. GTDB lineage: Bacteria > Bacillota > Bacilli > Bacillales > Bacillaceae > Bacillus > Bacillus pumilus_M. Next base: position 50,311 of record NZ_NKHG01000052.1, read on the forward strand.
GATTTGTTCGGCAAATGCTAGAGGATACGAAACCGACAACCTTCTCAGAGCTCGTTCAGATCTCTGGTTTATCACATGGTACAGATGTATGGCTAGGAAACGCACAAGAGCTTATTCATAGTAAAACGTGTGAACTAAGTGAAGTGATTGGCTGCCGTGACGATATTATGGTCTATCTCATCTATCAAGGCTTAGAACCGTCACTTGCCTTTAAAATCATGGAATCTGTTCGTAAAGGGAAGGGACTTCCTCCTGAATCGGAAGAAGAAATGAAGAATAATAACGTACCAAACTGGTATATTGATTCTTGTAAAAAGATCAAATACATGTTCCCTAAAGCCCACGCGGCAGCTTATGTATTAATGGCCGTTCGGATTGCTTACTTCAAGGTGCATCACGCCCTTCTGTACTACGCGGCTTACTTTACCGTTCGGGCGGATGACTTTGATATCGAAACCATGACAAAAGGATCGAATGCGATTCGAGCTGTCATGGACGATATCAATTCAAAAGGTTTAGACGCATCACCCAAAGAGAAGAACCTATTAACTGTACTAGAGCTTGCACTTGAAATGTGCGAAAGAGGCTATCATTTCAAAAAAGTGGATCTATACCGCTCAAGTGCAACAGAGTTTATCATTGATGGAGACGGTTTGATTCCGCCATTCAACTCCATCCCTGGACTTGGAACGAATGTTGCGTTAAATATTGTACGCGCACGACAAGATGGTGAGTTCCTTTCAAAAGAAGATTTACAAAAACGCGGAAAAGTGTCGAAAACCATTCTTGAATATTTGGATCGTCAAGGCTGTTTGGAAGCACTGCCTGATCAAAACCAGCTTTCTTTATTTTAATCATAGTGAAGAACGTCCGCTAAGGGGCGTTCTTTTTTATTTATATACAATAATTTTATTATGTTAACTAATAATTATTTTTTACATCATTTGGAATTTTTTCTTTCTTCTTCATATATCTTGACTTAACGTGATGATGTTAAAAGAAGAGATTGTATGTCATTCTTTCTACCCAAATAGAGCAAAAAGAGATTTTGACCGTCTGAAATGATCTCATGCGACATATGATCATTCTGGGTACAGTCACACTAAGAATCAAGAGATAAGGATAACCTTCGATGAGCGTAAAGCTGATTGCTGTTTACTATGCTTATTTTTGAAACATGCTTGATTCTTTTCAAAACTGTACAAATCACGCACGGAATAAAAAGGGGGTGATTCTTTTATTGATGAACTCTTCACGTTTCATTAAAAAGAAGGGGTGAGAAAAAGGGAATGCCATCTTACAACTATGTAGAGGTTTTACAAAAATCCATTTTATTTTACGAAGCCCAGCGGTCTGGAAAGCTTCCAGATAGCAATCGTCTCAATTGGCGAGGAGACTCTGGATTAGAGGATGGGAAGGATGTCGGCCATGATTTAACAGGAGGCTGGTATGATGCAGGAGATCATGTGAAGTTCGGGCTTCCAATGGCCTACTCTGCAGCGATCCTCGCGTGGACAGTGTATGAATACCGAGAAGCTTATGAAGAGGCAGAGCTACTTGATGCCATCTTAGATCAAATCAAATGGGCGACCGATTATTTTTTGAAAGCACATACCGGTCCGAACGAATTTTGGGCGCAAGTAGGCGATGGACACGTGGATCATGGTTGGTGGGGGCCGGCTGAAGTGATGCCGATGAGCCGGCCAGCTTTTAAAATTGATGAAGATTGTCCAGGAACAGAAGTAGCCGCACAAACCGCTGCCGCTTTAGCAGCAAGCTCTATCATTTTTAAACAGACGAATGCGGCTTATGCAGCAAAGCTTCTCACACATGCGAAAGAGCTTTATGCATTTGCTGATCAATATCGCGGCAAGTATACAGATTGTGTAACAAATGCTCAGCCCTTTTATAATTCATGGAGCGGCTACATTGACGAGCTCATTTGGGGAGGGATATGGCTCTTCTTGGCGACAAATGAACAGTCATATTTAGATCAAGCGCTAAAGGCGGTAGACGAATGGCCAAAGGATTGGGATTACACGTTTACAATGTCGTGGGATAACACTTTTTTTGCTTCACAAATCTTACTCGCTCGAATCACAAAGGAGAAAAGATTTATTGAATCGACTGAACGAAATCTTGATTACTGGACCACAGGTCTTATTCAACATGGAAATGTAGAAAGAATCACATATACGCCGGGTGGTCTGGCGTGGCTTGATCAATGGGGGTCACTTCGTTATACAGCAAATGCCGCATTTCTTGCATTTGTATACGCTGATTGGGTAACTGACCAAGAAAAAAAGAATAGATACCAATCGTTTGCTATAAAGCAAACTCATTACATGCTAGGTGACAATCCGCAAAATAGGAGCTATGTCGTTGGTTTTGGTCACAATCCTCCTATGCATCCGCATCACCGAACTGCACATGGCTCATGGTCCAACCAACTGACAAATCCTCCAAATCATCGGCACACGCTGTACGGAGCACTTGTTGGAGGCCCTAATGCACAGGATCAATATGTAGATGACATCTCTGACTATGTGTCTAATGAGGTGGCGACCGATTATAATGCTGCCTTTACTGGAAATCTCGCCAAGATGGTTCAACTGTTTGGAAAGGGTCAATCGAAGCTACCAAACTTCCCACCGAAAGAAACGGTGGAGGATGAATTTTTTGTAGAAGCATCTGTGATGAGAAACGATACAACGTCTACTCAAATAAAAGCGATCCTATACAATCGCTCAGGCTGGCCGGCAAGAAGGAGTGAAGCACTTTCTTTTAGATATTACGTTGATCTTAGCGAGGTTTTTAAAAATGGGTACACCGAAAAACATATTCAAGTGACAGCAGTCTACAATGAAGGCGCTTCCTTATCTCCATTAATGGCATATGACGCATCATCCCATTTATATTTTACAGAAATTGATTTTACAGGAATTCCTCTTTTCCCTGGAGGCGAATCTGAACATAAAAAGGAAATACAGTTTCGATTATCAGCGCCAAATGGTGCGAATGTATGGGATGCCTCAAATGATTATTCCTTTCAAGGGCTAACATCCACTATGCAAAAAACAGCGAAGATTCCTGTCTTTGACAATGGTGCTTTAGTATTTGGCACACTTCCAAATCAATAAAACATTTAAAAGGGTGAGTGAACATGACAAACAAAGAACGGTTTTTAACGCTTTATCATCAATTGAAAAACGATGCGAATGGATATTTTTCACCAGAGGATATTCCTTATCACTCGATAGAGACGCTTATTTGTGAGGCACCTGATTATGGGCATATGACGACTTCAGAGGCTTATAGCTACTGGCTATGGCTTGAAGTGTTATACGGACATTACACAGGAGATTGGAGCAAATTAGAAGCGGCTTGGGACAATATGGAGAAATTCATCATCCCAGTAAATGAAGACGGACATGACGAACAGCCGCATATGAATTCTTACAATCCTTCAAGTCCAGCGACATATGCCTCAGAAAAACCATATCCGGATCAATATCCTAGCCAACTGAGCGGTGCTCATCCTGCAGGGCAAGATCCGCTTGATGTTGAGCTAAAGTCAACGTATGGAACAAATGAAACATATTTGATGCACTGGCTCCTTGACAACTGGTATGAGTATGGAAATTTACTTAATCCATCGCATACCGCTGCTTATGTCAACACATTTCAGCGTGGTCCGCAGGAATCGGTATGGGAGGCCATACCTCACCCATCACAAGATAATCAATCGTTTGGGAAAACGAATGAAGGCTTCATGAGCTTATTTACAAAAGAAAATCAAGCTCCAGCTGCCCAGTGGCGTTATACAAATGCGACAGATGCTGATGCACGTGCTATACAGGTGATGTATTGGGCGAAGGAGCTTGGCTACAAGCAGTCAACTTATCTCAATAAAGCGAAAAAAATGGGCGATTTTCTCCGTTATGGTATGTATGATAAATACTTTCAAACAATCGGCAGTGCGAAGCAGGGAAATCCATCTCCTGGACATGGAAAGAATGCTTGTCATTATTTAATGGCATGGTATACCTCTTGGGGAGGAGGACTTGGAGATTATGCGAACTGGTCCTGGCGTATCGGAGCCAGCCATTGTCACCAAGGGTATCAAAACCCTGTCGCCGCTTATGCTTTATCCTCAGATCAAGGAGGCTTAAAGCCATCGTCAGCTACCGGTGCAAGCGATTGGGAGAAAACGTTAAAGAGACAGCTTGAATTTTATGTGTGGCTTCAATCGAAAGAGGGAGCAATTGCAGGGGGCGCAACGAATAGCTGGAATGGAGACTATAGTGCCTATCCAGCTGGAAGAAGCACATTTTATGACATGGCCTATGAAGATGCGCCTGTTTACCTTGATCCCCCGTCTAATAATTGGTTTGGGATGCAGGCATGGCCAATGGAGCGCGTAGCTGAGCTGTACTACATTTTTGCAAAGGATGGCGACAAAACGTCTGAAAATTTCCAAATGGCCAAATCTGTCATCACAAAATGGGTCAGCTATGCATTAGATTACATTTTTATTGACAAACGTCCTGTGACAGATCAAGCGGGTTATTTTTTAGATAGCCAGGGACAGCGGATTTTAGGGGGGACGAATGTTTCTGCTGCTACAACGAATGCACCAGGAGAGTTTTGGCTTCCTGGAAATATAGCCTGGAGCGGTCAGCCTGACACTTGGAATGGTTTCCAGTCGGCAACTGGAAATCCAAACTTAACAGCTGTAACGAAAGATCCAACTCAAGATACTGGTGTACTAGGTAGCCTTATTAAAGCGCTCACATTCTTTGCTGCTGGCACAAAGAAAGAGACAGGAAACTATACAGTGCTCGGGATAAGAGCAAAGGATATCGCCGCACAGCTCCTTGACGTTGCGTGGAATTACAATGATGGCGTTGGGATCGTCACAGAAGAAGAAAGAGAAGATTACCATCGTTTCTTTAAAAAAGAAGTATATTTCCCAAATGGTTGGAACGGAACATTTGGTCAAGGGAATCAGATTCCTGGTGCTAACACCATTCCGTCTGATCCACAGAGGGGAGGTAATGGAATCTATACGAGTTTTGCTGATCTACGTCCGAAAATAAAACAAGATCCAGCATGGTCTGCACTTGAGAGCAAGTATCAAGCATCGTTTAATGAATCAACAGGCAAATGGGATGATGGAGCGCCGGGTTTTCACCTACCATCGCTTCTGGTCGCAAGTTGATATGGCCACTGCTTATGCGGAATATCATCGTCTAATTAACGAGTAGGGTCGAATACAGCTGCCGGCTTCTGTAGTCGGCAGTCTGATAATGAAACAAATCAAAGGTGATTCATCATGGTCAAAAAGAAAGGCTTTATGCATCAGTCATTCAATGCTGGTTCACAAGAAAATCAAAGCTGGAGAAAAAAAGCGAATGATCGAATTTTAGAACATAGACAAAGAGAGTTAATGATCAGCGTAACGAATGATGAAAAAAGCCAGTAGCAGGTATAGAGGTTGAAATCAAACAAACCAGACATGAATTTGCATTTGGTACAGCGATGAATGACCAAGTGTTATTGAACCAAACTTACGCTGATTTTTTTGTGAAATATTTAAATTGGGCTGTTTTTGAAAATGAGGCGAAGTGGTATGCAAATGAGCCGGAAAGAGGGAGAATCACATATGAAAAAGCAGATGCTGACGGCAACATCACATGTTCAGCGTTTCACGGCACGTATGAGATTCGAATTCATCAAGAAAGTCAACTGTTAAAGCAAAAGACGATTGAACTTGATTCAAATGAACACACACCGCTTCAACTAGAATTTATCGTACCTGTAGAATAAAAGATTGTGAGGGGAATTTAAATGAAAAAATGGACTCAAAGGGTGGCTTGTTTCATACTAGTGATCGCTGTATGGGCAGGCTGGTTCTCTCTTACTGTAAAGGCCGCCTCTTATGTGCAAACGTCTGGTACACATTTTTCGTTGAACAATCAACCATTTTACTTTGCCGGCACAAACAACTATTATTTCCATTACAAATCAAAAAAGATGGTAGATGCTGTTTTTGATGATATGAAAGCATTGAATTTAAAGGTCATTCGTATTTGGGGATTTCACGATGGAGCTCCTCAAGAGAACTCAGTTTTACAATCTAGTCCGGGGGTTTATGAAGAGTCGGGTTTTCGAAAACTAGATTATGCGATTCATAAAGCGGGGCAGGAAGGCATAAAGCTAGTCATCCCCCTTGTTAACAACTGGGATGATTTTGGCGGAATGAATCAATATGTTAAGTGGTTTCAGGCAGGCTCACATGATGCCTTTTATACAGATCCACGTATCAAAAAAGCTTACAAAAATTATGTACGCTATGTATTAGAGAGAACCAATACGTACACAGGTGTTCAATATAAAGATGATCCTGCTATTATGACATGGGAGCTTGCCAATGAGCCAAGAGTCCAGTCTGATCCTACAGGAAATACATTAGTAAGCTGGGCAAATGAAATGAGTACATGGATCAAATCGATTGATTCGCATCATCTTGTCGCAGTAGGAGATGAAGGATTCTTTCGTATAACAGGACATGACGATTCGTTTTACGGAGGAGGAGAAGGTGTTGATTGGGATCGTTTGACCGCTCTTCCCAATATCGATTATGGAACCTATCATTTATACCCAGATCACTGGAACAAGTCAGCTGCTTGGGGAGTGAAATGGATTGAAGACCATATCACCCGCGGAAATGCGATCGGAAAGCCTGTTGTATTAGAAGAGTTTGGCTATCAAAATCAATCAGCACGTCCTGATGTATACAGGAGCTGGCTGACGACGGTTGAACGGCTCGGAGGAGCGGGCAGTCAATTTTGGATTTTAACAAGCATTCAAGACGATGACTCGCTCTATCCTGATTATGACGGCTTTCGAATTGTAAAGGAGAGCAGGGAGGCATCACTCATCAGTGAACACGCAAAAAGGATGAACGAAAAGAACTGATGACGAATGCCTGATTATAAGGAACTTCATTTGCATAAAAAAATTGGATATGGTATAGTTTTTATGGAAATGCTAACGATTACCGAGACAAGAGTGGGGAAACCCGCTCTTTTGTATTGAACAGGCAATTTTTGTCTCGACATTATTCATCCGTTTTCTGCTCCCCCTGCTCACATAAAGCAGGGTTTTTATGCAGAATGATTGATAAGAGCGTTTATCGAAAGCACAAGGAGGAAGAGAATGAGCAAAAAAGTAGTGGATATCGTAAGCGAAATGGTGCAGCCAATTTTAGATGGCTTACAGCTTGAACTCGTTGATGTTGAATTTGTCAAAGAGGGTCAAAACTGGTTCCTTCGCGTGTTTATTGACTCTGACAAGGGCGTCGATATCGAAGAGTGTGCCAAAGTGAGCGAAGCCTTGAGCGAAAAGCTTGATGAGGCAGATCCGATTAGCCAAAACTACTTTCTTGAAGTATCCTCTCCTGGAGCGGAGCGCCCATTGAAGAAAAAAGCTGATTTTGAAAAAGCACTTGGAAAAAATGTTTTCATGAAAACATACGAACCAATTGATGGTGAAAAGGCATTTGAAGGTGAGCTTACAAGCTTTGATGGTGAGATTGCAACAGTGACAGTGAAGATCAAGACAAGAAAGAAAGAGATCAATATTCCATACGAAAAAATAGCGAACGCAAGATTAGCAGTTTCGTTCAATTAACCTTTCCATTGATATAAGGGGGAACCATAAAAATGAGTAGTGAGTTGTTAGATGCCCTGACTGTTCTTGAGAAAGAGAAGGGTATTAGTAAAGAAATTATTATTGAAGCAATAGAAGCTGCACTCATTTCTGCATACAAGCGTAATTTTAATCAAGCACAAAATGTTCGTGTTGATTTGAACCGTGAAACGGGAACGATTCGTGTATTTGCAAGAAAAGATGTTGTAGATGAAGTGTATGATTCTCGCCTTGAAATCTCTGTAGATGATGCCGTCAGCATCAACCCTAATTACATGGTAGGTGACGTCGTTGAGATTGAAGTCACACCAAAAGATTTCGGACGCATTGCGGCTCAAACAGCGAAACAAGTGGTGACGCAGCGAGTGAGAGAAGCAGAGCGAGGTGTGATTTACACGGAGTTCATCGATCGCGAGGAAGACATTATGACGGGAATCGTTCAGCGAATTGACAGTAAATTCATTTACGTGTCACTTGGCAAAATCGAAGCCCTTCTTCCGGTCAACGAACAAATGCCAAATGAGGACTACAAGCCACATGATCGCATTAAAGTGTTCATTACAAAAGTAGAAAAGACAACAAAAGGACCACAAATTTATGTATCAAGAACACATCCAGGTCTTCTAAAGCGTTTATTTGAAATTGAGGTGCCAGAAATTTATGATGGTACTGTAGAGCTTAAATCTGTCGCTAGAGAAGCTGGAGACCGTTCAAAAATATCTGTTCGTACAGATGATCCTGATGTGGACCCAGTTGGTTCTTGTGTTGGACCAAAAGGTCAGCGTGTACAAGCAATTGTCAATGAGCTGAAAGGCGAAAAAATTGACATTGTTCATTGGTCTAATGACCCTGTTGAATTTGTTGCCAATGCCTTGAGTCCATCAAAAGTACTTGATGTCATTGTCAGTGAAGAAGATAAGGCGACAACAGTGATTGTCCCTGATTATCAGCTATCATTAGCCATTGGTAAAAGAGGTCAAAATGCGCGTCTCGCAGCGAAGCTGACTAGCTGGAAGATTGACATTAAAAGCGAAACAGATGCAAGGGAACTCGGTATTTTCCCAAGAACTGAAGACTCTGAATCTCTTTTCTTAGAGGCTGAACCAGTAGCTGAGGAATCTGACGAATAAGAGGTGATATTAAAGGTGAAAAGCCGAAAAAAGATCCCGCTTAGAAAATGCGTCGTGACGGGAGAAATGAAACCAAAGAAAGAACTGATTCGCATTGTTCGTTCTAAAGAAGGTGAAGTGTCTGTTGACGCAACCGGAAAAATGAACGGGCGCGGAGCTTACCTTTCTCTCGATAAAGAAACCATTCTTGCGGCAAAGAACAAACGCAGTTTACAGCAGCAATTTCAGACACAGATTGACGAACACATATTTGAAGAATTACTAGAACTAGCTGAAAAAGGTGAACAAACCAAATGACTGAATCTCAGTGGTATCCTTTGCTTGGTCTAGCAAATCGAGCTCGTAAAGTCGTGTCAGGAGAAGATCTGGTGATCAAAGAAATTAGACATGCGCGTGCAAAGCTGGTTCTTCTTGCAGCAGATGCCTCATCGAACACAGAGAAAAAGGTATCTGACAAATGCAAATTTTATAATGTTCCGGTTAGAAAAGTTGAAGACCGTTCCGTTCTCGGACGTTCTATTGGGAAGGAAGCTCGCGTAGTTGTCGCTGTCACTGACCAAGGCTTCGCAAAGAAGCTCATAAGCTTGCTCGATTAATTTATTTGGGGGTGAACGAATGGCTAAAGTGAGAGTATATGAATACGCAAAAGCCATAGATGTTTCAAGTAAAGATATTATAGCAGCGCTTAAGGATATGAACGTGAAAGTGAACAATCATATGGCGACGCTTGAAGACGACACTGTGAAAAAGCTAGACGCTATTTATAAAAAGGCGAAAGCAAAAGAGACAGCTAACGAGAAACCCGCAGAACAAAAAAAACAATCATCTAACAAAAACAATGATAGAAAGAAGAATGACGTGCAGAATAATCAATTTAATAAAAACAAAAAAAACAACAACCAAAACAAAAACAAAAATAAACGCGGTGGTAACAACAAGCCGCAGTATCAGCAAGCGAGACCTGTAAAGCCTAAAAAAGAGCTTCCTGAAAAAATTGAATTTACAAATTCAATGACAGTTGGCCAGCTTGCCGAAGAACTTGGAAAAGAAACAGCTGAAATCATCAAAAAGCTGATGATGCTTGGTGTAATGGCAACCATTAACCAAGAGCTGGATAAAGATACAGTTGAATTAATTGCGTCTGAATATGGTGTTCCTGTAGAGGAAGTCATCATTTTAGAAGAAACTGAACTTGAAAAGTATGAAGTTGAAGATAAAGAAGAAGATATGCAAGTACGCCCTCCAGTTGTTACGATCATGGGGCACGTTGACCACGGGAAAACAACGCTTCTTGACAGCATTCGTAAAACGAAAGTCGTTGAAGGCGAAGCTGGTGGAATTACGCAGCATATCGGTGCTTACCAAATCGAAGAAAACGGCAAGAAAATTACGTTCCTTGACACACCTGGACACGCAGCTTTCACAACCATGCGTGCACGTGGTGCCGAGGTAACAGATACAACCATTTTAGTCGTTGCAGCAGATGATGGTGTGATGCCGCAAACGATTGAAGCCATTAACCATGCAAAAGCGGCAGAGGTACCAATCATTGTGGCTGTCAATAAAATTGACAAACCAACAGCTAACCCTGACCGTGTGATGCAGGAATTAACTGAGCATGGCCTTGTACCAGAAGCTTGGGGCGGCGAAACGATCTTCGTTCCGCTATCCGCGAAAACAGGGGATGGCATTGACGAATTGATCGAAATGATCCTTCTTGTCAGCGAAGTAGCAGAACTGAAAGCCAATCCAAATCGTGCGGCAAAAGGAACTGTGATCGAGGCTGAGCTTGATAAAGGAAGAGGGTCTGTTGCAACCCTTCTTGTTCAAACTGGTACACTTCAAGTAGGTGATCCAATTGTTGTCGGAAATACATTTGGCCGTGTTCGTGCAATGGTTAATGACATCGGACGCCGTGTGAAAACCGCAGGACCATCTACACCTGTTGAAATCACTGGTTTAAACGATGTACCGAATGCAGGGGATCAGTTCCTCGTATTCAAAGACGAAAAAACAGCTCGTCAAGTGGGTGAGGCGCGTGCTTCTAAACAACTTGATGAACAGCGTTCAGACAAAGCGAAATTATCTTTAGATGACCTATTTGAGCAAATCAAACAAGGTGACGTGAAAGATATCAACTTGATCGTGAAAGCAGACGTACAAGGTTCTGCAGAAGCACTGACGGCAGCCCTTCAAAAGATTGAAGTAGAAGGCGTAAAAGTGAAAATCATCCATACGGGTGTTGGAGCAATCACAGAATCTGATATCATTTTAGCAAGTGCTTCAAATGCAATCGTGATCGGATTTAACGTACGTCCTGATGGAAATGCGAAGAGCACAGCTGAAACTGAAAACGTAGATATCCGCTTGCACCGCATTATCTATAAAGTCATCGATGAAATTGAAGCTGCGATGAAAGGGATGCTTGACCCTGAATATGAAGAAAAAGTCATTGGTCAAGTTGAAGTTCGTCAAACGTTCAAAGTATCTAAAATCGGTACAATTGCTGGTGGCTATGTCACTGAAGGAACGATTACAAGAGATAGTGGTATCCGATTAATTCGTGATGGCGTCGTCATTTTTGAAGGCGAAGTCGACGTGTTAAAACGATTCAAGGACGACGTGAAGGAAGTTTCACAAGGCTATGAATGTGGTATTACCATTAAGAAATACAATGATATCCGTGAAGGTGATGTCATGGAATCATTCGTTATGCAAGAAATTGAAAGAAAATGATCGGTTATACCGAATGTGAGTGTATGATCTATGATGCATCCTCACTGAAGGAAAAACGAGCGGTTCTTCAGCGTATACTGACAAGAACGCGCCAAAAATTCAATGTGACCATTGCTGAAATGGATTATCAGGATACATGGCAGCGTACATCGATTGGAATCGCCGTTATTTCCTCATCTCGGGTTCAAGTGGAAAAGGAACTTCAGCGCATCTTAAGCTTTATCGATTCTTTTCCTGAAATTGAACGAACGATCACGAAAACTGAGTGGTTTTAATTAGAGGTGATAAGATCATGAGTATGAGAGCAACCCGTGTGGGTGAGCAAATGAAAAAAGAATTGGGCGACATCCTTGGCAGAAAGCTAAAAGATCCAAGAATCGGCTTTTTGACTGTAACCGATGTAGAAGTGTCCGGTGATTTGCAAATTGCCAAAGTCTATATTTCTGTTCTTGGCGACGAAAAGAAAAGAGAGGAAACCTTAAAAGGCTTGGCAAAGGCTAAAGGATATATCCGCTCTGAAATTGGCAATCGAATCAGACTTCGCAAAACACCAGAGCTGCACTTTGAATTCGATGAATCAGTTGATTATGGTAACCGAATTGAAAGCCTGATTGCTGAATTAAACACAAAAGATCACGAATAAGACGTTGAAATAAGGATAGGCGATGATCGTCTGTCCTTTTTCATCGTTTATGAAAGGAGAGAACCAGATGATAAACGGTGTTCTTTTATTACATAAAGAAAGAGGAATGACCTCTCACGACTGTGTGTTCAAAGTGAGAAAAATATTACACACCAAAAAAGTCGGACACACAGGAACTCTCGACCCAGAGGTGTCAGGCGTGTTGCCCATTTGTATTGGCAGAGCGACGAAAATTGTTGAGTACTTAACAGATAAATCGAAAACGTATGATGCAGAAATCACGATTGGTTTTTCTACGACGACAGAAGATCAAACAGGTGAAGTAGTAGAAGAAAAAAAGGTGCAAAAACCGATGTCAGAAGATGAAATTGATGCTGCACTCAAACAGTTTGAAGGAACCATTGAACAAATTCCTCCAATGTTTTCTGCTGTGAAAATTGGCGGGAAAAAGCTGTATGAATATGCGAGAGAAGGAATTGAAATCGAACGCCCGAGCCGTAACATTACCATTCATCGTATCGAGCGAACAACACCTGTTATATTTGAAGATGGCAACGTGTCATTCAGGTTCACCGTTTTGTGCTCAAAAGGGACGTATGTCAGAACCTTAGCGGTTGATATCGGAAAAAAACTAGGGTTTCCGGCCCACATGTCACACCTCATTCGCACAGGATCAGGCGACTTTACGCTAGATGAATGTATCACCCTTGACGAGCTGCGCCAGATCAGCGAGGAAAGAAGAGTAAATGAGCTTCTTGTACCGGTCGAGCGGGCGCTCAATCATTTGCCGAAATGGGAGATAAATGATACATTAGCAAGTAAAGTGGAAAACGGTGCAGTCCTGCCAATGCCTGATGATTTCGCTCACTTGGCGGAGGAGGATCGTGTCGCTGTCTTTGCTCCTTCAGGTCGCTGCATGGCGATTTATATGAAGCACCCGGTCAAACAGAACCTGATGAAGCCAGCGAAGATCTTATTTCAGGACAAGCAATTTTAAAGAAAAGGTGACCATCTCGTGAAGACTATACATATTTCACACCCACATAGATTGAATCAAAAGGATCAAGTCCCGTCTGTCATGGCTTTAGGGTACTTTGATGGTGTTCACCTCGGACATCAAAAAGTGATTGGCGCAGCGAAAAGCATTGCGAAAAAAGAAGGATTGGCCTTAGCTGTCATGACCTTTCACCCGCACCCCTCACATGTTTTGCAGAAAGCACGTGAACCAAAAGACTTAATTACTCCGCTTGAGGATAAAATTGATTTCATTGAAAAGCTAGGCGCTGACTATTTATACATTGTGCAATTCAGCGAAAGCTTTGCAGCGTTATCCCCTCAAGAGTTTGTGGATCAATATTTGGAAGAACTGAACGTGAGGCATGCGGTAGCCGGTTTTGATTTTACATTTGGCCGGTTTGGTGCAGGTACAATGGAAACGTTCGATGAATATGGGAAGGGACGTATGTCGGCAACTATTGTACCTAAGCTTTCTAATCAAGATCGGAAAGTCAGCTCAACTCTGATTCGTTCCGCCTTAAAAAATGGAGACGTCGAATATGTCAGTGAGCTGCTAGGAAAACCTTATCAGCTCCGAGGTATTGTCATACATGGAGATAAACGCGGACGGACGATCGGCTTTCCAACAGCCAATGTCGGTTTATCTGCTGAATACATTATTCCACCAACAGGCGTATATGCAGTGAGAGCAGAAGTAAAAGGCAAGGTGTATGATGGCGTTTGTAATGTCGGCTACAAACCAACATTTTATGAAAAGCGTCCCGATCAGCCTGCCATTGAAGTGAACCTTTTTGATTTTAACGAAGAAATTTATGGTGAACCGATTAAATTACAGTGGTACAAGCGCATTCGCAGTGAACAAAAATTTAACGGAATCCAAGAATTAACGGCACAAATTAGTCAAGATAAAGAAGAAGCGATTCAGTTTTTTCAAGAGCATCTCAATTAAACAAAAAAATCATAGAAAAACCGCTCTACCATTTGCAAATTCAGCATATTTTTAGTATGATAATTCCTGTAGCTTTAAAACCACTTACTTGGCAGGCCGACTTCACCGACGGTTGCGAGGTAGCTGGGGCTAACATGATTTGGAGGTGAAACAGGATGGCTATTACTCAAGAGCGTAAAACTCAATTAATTAATGAGTTCAAAACACACGAATCTGATACTGGATCTCCAGAAGTTCAGATCGCTGTCCTAACAGAATCAATTAACAACTTGAACGAGCATTTACGTACTCATAAGAAAGATCACCACTCACGTCGCGGTCTTTTGAAAATGGTAGGTAGACGTCGTAATCTTCTTACGTATCTACGTAATAAAGACGTAACTCGTTACCGTGAGTTAATTAACAAACTAGGCTTACGTCGATAATCGTAAAAAGCGGGAGGATTCCCGCTTTTTTATCGTATAATCACTAATATTTTATGGTTAAAATGTTGAAAGAAAGGCAAAAACCCTTCTACATACAGCTTTCACATTGATATGTGAAAATCATTTTGTTCATAATAAGAAATAACCTAAAACTTTACGATAAGAGAGGAGTTTATCTCAGAATGGGACAAAAGAAACATGTCTTCACCATAGACTGGGCTGGACGTCAACTGACAGTTGAAACTGGCCAGCTTGCAAAGCAAGCAAACGGAGCGGTTCTCGTACGCTACGGAGATACGGCTGTGCTTAGCTCAGCAACAGCTTCTAAAGAACCAAAACCACTTGATTTTTTCCCGCTCACTGTGAACTACGAAGAAAGATTATACGCAGTAGGTAAAATTCCTGGAGGTTTCATTAAAAGAGAAGGACGCCCAAGTGAAAAAGCAATCCTTGCAAGCCGCTTAATTGACAGACCGATCCGTCCACTATTTGCAGATGGGTTTAGAAACGAAGTACAAGTCATTAGTATTGTCATGAGTGTGGATCAAGATTGTTCATCTGAAATGGCTGCAATGTTTGGCTCATCTTTAGCATTATGTGTGTCTGACATTCCATTTGAGGGACCAATCGCTGGCGTTACAGTAGGACGAGTGGATGGCAAGCTGATCATCAACCCAAATGTTGAACAGCTTGAACAGAGCGATATTAACCTTGTTGTGGCTGGAACAAAGGATGCGATCAATATGGTAGAGGCTGGTGCCGATGAAGTACCAGAAGAAACGATGCTTGAAGCAATCATGTACGGTCACCAAGAAATCAAACGCTTAATCGAATTCCAAGAAGAAATTGTAAAGGCAGTCGGTAAAGAAAAAATCGATATTCCTTTATATGAGGTCGATCAAACATTAGCAGACGAAGTAAAAGAACTTGCTGAAGCTGACCTGCTGAAAGCGATTCAAGTACATGAGAAGCATGCTCGTGAAGATGCGATCAGTGCTGTGAAAAAAGCTGTGATTGGGAAATTTGAAGAAGAAGAGCGTGACGAAGCGACGCTTAAACAAGCGAAGGATGTATTAAACAAGCTTGTCAAAAAAGAAGTTCGCCGCTTGATCACTGAAGAGAAAGTACGTCCAGATGGACGCGGTGTCGATCAAATCCGCCCACTTTCTTCAGAAGTAGGACTTCTGCCAAGAACGCACGGTTCAGGATTATTTACAAGAGGGCAGACGCAGGCGCTTAGTATTTGTACATTAGGTGCACTTGGCGATGTGCAGATTCTTGATGGTCTAGGTGTTGAAGAGTCTAAACGCTTCATGCACCATTATAACTTCCCGCAGTTCAGTGTTGGTGAGACAGGTCCAATGCGCGGCCCAGGCCGTCGTGAGATCGGACATGGTGCGCTTGGTGAACGTGCATTAGAGCCAGTAATCCCATCTGAAAAAGATTTCCCTTACACGGTTCGCCTTGTTTCTGAGGTATTAGAATCAAACGGATCTACTTCACAAGCAAGTATTTGCGCAAGCACACTTGCAATGATGGATGCAGGTGTTCCAATTAAAGCACCAGTTGCAGGGATTGCAATGGGACTTGTGAAGTCTGGTGAATACTACACAGTGCTGACAGATATTCAAGGAATGGAAGATGCACTTGGAGATATGGACTTTAAAGTAGCAGGTACATCAAAAGGTGTAACAGCGCTTCAAATGGACATTAAAATTGATGGTCTATCAAAAGAAATTTTAGAAGAAGCCCTTCAACAAGCGAAAAAAGGAAGAATGGAAATTTTAGATAGCATGCTATCAACGATTCCTGCTTCTAGAGGAGAATTGTCACGTTACGCACCAAAAATCCTCACAATGGCGATCAATCCTGATAAAATTCGCGATGTCATTGGACCTAGCGGTAAACAAATTAATAAAATCATTGAAGATACCGGTGTGAAAATCGATATTGAACAAGACGGTACAATCTTTATCTCTTCTACAGAAGAAGACATGAACCAAAAAGCGAAGAAAATCATTGAAGATCTTGTCAGAGAAGTTGAAGTTGGGCAACTTTACTTAGGTAAAGTAAAACGCATTGAAAAATTCGGTGCTTTCCTTGAAATCTTCAGTGGCAAAGATGGACTTGTTCATATTTCTGAGCTTGCGCTTGAGCGTGTTGGCAAAGTAGAAGATGTCGTGAAGATTGGTGATGAATTACTTGTCAAAGTCACTGAAATCGATAAACAAGGCCGAGTGAACCTTTCTCGCAAAGCTGTTTTACGTGAAGAAAAGGAAAAAGAACAAAAGCAGTCTTAATGAGAACAAATAAAATGTGTTAGAAGCCAGGTATCCGTGCCAGGCTTCTTTCTTTTCCTGCGGATAACAATGGTTCTAGCTTGTTTCTCCTCATCATAATTTGTGGTAAAAGGGAGGGACAACCATTGAAAAAAATGTTACCAATCATTGTGTTTGTATTTTTACTGCTCGTGTCATATCAAACGATGAAGCAGAAGGCTGCAGTCACATATATTGAATCAATGAAAGAGCACGCCGAGGTTGCATCTGTTTCAAAAGATATGCTGTATCAAGAAATTGAATCGAAGTCTTCTGACTATGAAGTGAAGGCGCAAAATGCTAAGATTGATAAAGTGTGGAAAAAGATGCCTGGCTTAAATGGACAGACAGTTGATATCGATGCTTCTTATGAAAAAATGAAGAAACTTGGAACATTTGATGAAAAACTGCTTGTTTTGAAAGAAACAACACCATCCATTCATTTACATGAGCTTGGTGCTGAACCCATTTATAAGGGACATCCGGATAAGAAAATGAATGCATTCCTCATCAATGTGGCTTGGGGCGACGAGCATTTAATAAAGATGCTGAATACGCTAGAAAAGCATCAAGTCAAGGCGACCTTTTTCTTAGAAGGAAAATGGGTGAAAAATAGCACAGACCTTGCAAAAAAAATTGTGGCAAATGGTCATGAAATTGGAAATCATTCATACAATCACCCGGATATGCGCACACTGACAAGAGAACGAGCATTAGAGCAGATCATCAAAACAAATCGTCAAATTGAAGAATCCCTTGGAAAAAAGCCGAAATGGTTTGCCCCTCCAAGCGGTAGCTTTAAAGAAGAAACCGTAAAGCTCGCCACGCAAGAAGGGATGGACACCATTATGTGGACGGTAGACACCATTGACTGGCAAAAACCGTCACCAGACATCTTACAAAAACGGGTGCTTGGGAAAATTCACAATGGGGCGATGATATTAATGCATCCAACAGATGCAACGGCGAAAAGTCTTGACGCACTTATCACTCAAATCAAGGAAAGAGGATATGAATTAGGAACGGTTTCTGACCTCCTAAGTGAAAAAAGACATCCGTGATGCGATCTGTTTGTTGAATAGGAGGAGCAAAACTTGGTCAAAACGTATACATGCCAAAATGGAGTAAGAATTGTACTCGAAAACAATCCCACTGTGAGATCTGTCGCAATTGGCGTCTGGATTGGAACAGGTTCTAGACATGAAACACCAGAGATTAACGGAATCTCACACTTTTTAGAGCATATGTTCTTTAAAGGAACAAAAACGAGATCTGCACGTGATATCGCAGAATCTTTTGACCGCATTGGTGGTCAAGTGAATGCCTTTACGTCAAAAGAATATACTTGCTATTATGCAAAGGTGCTTGATTCACATGCAGGTTACGCCCTCGATGTATTAAGCGACATGTTTTTTCACTCCGCTTTTGATGAAGATGAGCTGAAGAAAGAAAAAAACGTCGTCTATGAAGAAATTAAAATGTATGAGGATACACCTGATGACATCGTTCATGATTTGTTAAGCAAAGCCATTTACGGTGACCATTCATTAGGTTACCCCATTTTAGGAACAGAGGAAACACTCTCTACCTTTAATGGCGACTCACTTAGAGCATATATGGATGAATTCTACACCCCGGATCGTGTCGTCATCTCAGTTGCAGGGAACGTAGATGATACCTTTATTCGCGAGGTTGAAAAATTGTTTGGCGCTTATGAAGGTAAAGGGAAAAAGCAGCCTGTAGAAGCTCCACAATTTCACTATGACAAGCTCACACGCAAAAAGGAAACTGAACAGGCGCACCTATGCATGGGCTTTAATGGTCTTCCTGCTGGAGATGAAGGCATCTATGACTTAATCGTCTTAAATAATGTTCTTGGCGGAAGCATGAGCAGCCGCTTGTTCCAAGATGTGAGAGAAGACAAAGGACTTGCTTATTCCGTATTTAGCTATCACAGTTCCTTTGCAGATAACGGTATGCTGACCATTTATGGTGGAACTGGAGCGAAGCAGTTAAATCTTCTATCTGAAACCATCTTACAAACGTTAGACGTCTTAAAACGTGATGGAATCACGCAGAAAGAACTTGAAAACTCGAAGGAGCAAATGAAAGGCAACCTCATGCTAAGCCTTGAAAGCACAAACAGCAAGATGAGCCGAAACGGTAAAAATGAACTACTCCTTGGCAAACATCGTTCGCTCGATGAAATTATTGATGAAATCAATCACGTCACATTAGACGGCGTGAACAACTTATCTAAGAGAATCTTTACAGAAGATTATGCGCTTTCGCTTATTAGTCCGACGGGTGATCAGCCATCATAATGTACACAACACGGCAGGCTTCTCATGAGGTCTGTCGTTTATTTTATATGAAGAAAGGGGGTCTGTGTCGCTTATGAAAAATGAAGAACTGAAACGGCTCTCCCCGCTCCTTAGACAAGCCGTCTCCTTTCAGCCGATGACATCTGGATTTTCGGGTGACCGCACATTTTTGGTTACAACGTTATCTAGTGAGAAGCTGGTACTCAAGCTAACAGACATTCACACGTATGACAGCTTAAAAAGAAAAGCACCACTTCTGCATAAGTTTAAAGAACGAGGAATCCTCTGTTCTGAAGTGATTGATATCGGATTGAACGATGAACAAAGCTGTTCCTTTCGTCTTTTCCCTTTTATTGAAGGAGAAAATGCAAGAGCATCCATCCATCTACGAACAACCGAAGAGCAGTATGAAATCGGCAGTCGGGCAGGTATGGATCTAAGTCTCATGCATTCATATCCTGCTCCTTCTTCTACAAAGCCATGGGATGAGCGAGTGATGGCGAAACACGAACGGTATGTACATGCCTATCATTCAAGTGGAGTGACCTTTGAACATGACCAGTTTGTGTTAGGTTTTATCAAGTCACATGCTGACGTGATAAGAGGGAGGCCTAATCGATTTCAGCATGATGACTTTCATTTAGGTAACATCATCATACAAAGCAATCAGTATGCTGGCGTGATCGATTTTGATCAATCTGACTGGGGAGATCCGGTTCATGACTTTTATAAATTGTCCTTATTTAGTCGAGAAAGCAGCATTCCATTTTCAGTTGGGCAATTGGATCGCTATTTAAGTACGCATGTAACAAACGATTTTTGGCTTCTTTTTTCCATTTACACAGCGATGAGTTTCTTTTCTTCAATAGTTTGGGCGCTGACATTTGACCCGGCACATGTAAAGGACATGGTGAACCGAGTGAATAGAATGCTGATAGACCATGATCGTTTTAACCTACTAATACCGACTTGGTATACCAATTGGCATCATGCATGACATGTTAAAAAGCATCCGGTCTATTCCCCCTCCCTTCTGCATATACAATAAGGAAGGGAAGTGATGCGATTTTGAGGCTAAGTGAGCTGTCAGGAAAAGAGATCGTCGATATCAAAAGAGCGGAGCGGCTTGGCGTGCTTGGACAAACTGACCTTGAAATAAATGAACAAGACGGTCAGATCACAGCACTCATCATTCCTTCCGTGAAGTGGTTTGGCTTTCGAAAACAAGGAAATGACATCCGCGTTCCGTGGAATCACATTCAAAAAATAGGATCAGATATGATCATTCTCGATGTGCCTGAAGAACTTCAGCCGCACGGGGAAAAAGAGCACCCATCATAAAAGGGTGCTCTCAGCGTGTAGACAAACCCTCGCATTCGGTGTCAG
>NZ_NKHG01000212.1 GCF_002744245.1 Bacillus pumilus
AACCTTTCTCCAAATCCATGATCCGCTTTAGCACCTCGTTGAAACATCTTATCTTGGCTTGAGATATACGCACCGAACAGTGCAGTGCTGCAATTGGCGTTCCGGCCGCTAAATAGTGCCCTAGCACTTCGCCAGCAAAGATGATCATATTCAACGCGCTATCGCTTGCTTTCACCAGGTGAGGGGGTATAGGGAGGGCGAGTTGTTTTAACTCGCGGAGTTCTAATAACAGCAGTTCTGCGCTTGCTACGTTGAGTAGGGCGGTATCTATTGCGGTGGGGAAATTCACATCAGGTAATTCTGGAGACCTCAGGGGCTTGATACTAAA
>NZ_NKHG01000089.1 GCF_002744245.1 Bacillus pumilus
ACCAAGTTCGTGATGAACTTTAGCCTTTTTTAATCAAACTATCGAGTCATGCCTGTTTGGCCTGACTCAAATTGTGTTTTTCTCATATCTCTGAAGCGTGTGAATACACCTTCGTCTTTGATGACTTGGACAGCTCTCCCATCCGCATAACGAGTCGCTGCTTCCTCTACTTGTGATACTCCATCTGATGTCAAGCGCCCATCTGATTTAATAGCAATATACACATTTTCATCCGTGACCAAGACTTGTGAGTCTGCTACATGGTTCATTTTATTTACGCGATTTGCAATTTTTCGTGAACGCTGCACATTCTCTTGTTTGTCGTAGCCAGAGAACGACATTTGATCATGATAATTCATATCTCCATGACTGTAGCGACCATCTCCGCCAGTGAGAGGCATTCGATCATAGGCTTGAGGACGTGAACGATAATCAACATTCGTTGTATTTCCGTTCATTCCTTCCATGAGTTCAGAAATCGGGCCTTGATGATCTGGATTGTTGTTGTCTGTCGCCTGTTGATTTGAATGATAACCAACTGGCTGGCCTGATTGATTAAAGCGTGTATCTACACCAGCATTGTCATTTGTACCACATGCAGTTAATCCAATAGGAAGAAGCACTAATGCGATCGTTTTTTGCCATTTTTGTCTCAAACGAAAAACCCCCTGTACAAATTCAATCTTATGAGCGCGAAACAGGCTCTGTTTTAGCATGTACAGTTAAGGGGAAAAACAAGCTGTCATTTATAAACAAAAAAGGAACGATTGAGATCGTCCCTTCTGTCATTAATCTTCTTCGTCTTCTTCTGGTCTTGCGAATACAGACTGATTCGGATATGACTGCATGTAAGGCTGAGTTGGATAAGCACCCATTTGGCCATAAGCAGCAGGATTTGGATAATGTCCAGGCCATGGCTGGTGATGGTGCTTCATGCCGTCATCGCATCCGCAGTCTTGCTTGCCATATGCTTCATTTGAAACGTTTGGATAAAATCCTTGATTGACGTTCGCATTTGCGTTGGCATTTGGATGCATGTGTTGGTGCCAGTGATGCCCGTCGTTCGCATGATGCTCCTGATTTTCCCCGTAGTAAACTGGCGCTTGATAGGCCGGGTAATACGGCTGAGCTGGGTAAGGATACGGCATCATATGATGGTGATAATATGGCTGGACCGGATAACAGAGTCCTGATCCAGGTAAAATAGGTGATGCCGGCACCATTTGCTGCGGATATGGATACATAGCAGGCATGTATTGGCCATAACCATAATATGGATCATACTTCTCATGATGATGATGCTGCTGATGTTCTTTATTATCAGCCATTCCCCCTACTGCTGCCCCTCCAACATTAGGCATCTGTGGAAAATTAGGAAGATTTGGGTAATTGTCGTGTTCCATATCTTTTCCCTCCTCTTTTTGATGCGGAATATGAATGAATGGATCATATCCCTTCGCCACTTCATCTTTTAGATGATCCTTGTTTTCATGATGAAAATGGTCCTTGTTGTCTTTCTTCTCATGAACATGATCTTTCTTTTCATGAATATGATCTTTTTTCTCATGATGTGCTTTTTTGGGAGGAGGCGTGAATGGCTGGTAGAGATTGGTCTGATAATAGTTCACATCGACTTGCGGAAAAACTGGCTGCTCGATCTTTGGAACTGGCGGTACATAAGGTACCGGTTCATGCGGCTTTTCCTTCGGCTTCGTATCTTGCACTTGCACAACATCCTTTGGCTTTTCTTTCACATATGGATGTTCTTTCGGCTTTGGCATTTCTTTCGCTTTGTGATGATCTGTTTTCACAGGAACACCACTAGATGGAATCTTAATTTTCATGCCAGGCATGATCAAATCTGGATTACTGAGCTGTGAATTTAGTTTTTTCAATTCTTGAAAGTCGACTCCGTATTTCTTTGAAATCTTCCAAAGGGAGTCTCCTTTTTGCACAATATGAATTTTCAACGTTTTCCCCTCCTATGCAAAACGTGAACGTAGCGGTTATGTCAGAAGTACAATATGTTTCTACATAAATTTATGCATATTTACAAGCCGATATGATAAAAACTTGTTTTCTGATAGGAGGGGCGGCTTCATTTTTATTTAATGGTGAGCATTTTATTCAATGCATGCAAAGCGTCTTTTGTGATGTCTTCATTAACCTGAATCAAACCGACTGGCTCCCCCTTCTCAATGCTTTCCAGTGACCATAACAAATGAGGCAAATCAATACGGTTCATTGTTAAACACGGACACATATCTGGGTTGAGGGATTCAATTTGTTTGTCTGGATGCTGATCCATGATGCGTTTAACTAAATTCATTTCTGTGCCAATCGCCCACTTGCTTCCGGCTGGAGCCTGATTGATGGTATCAATAATAAATTTCGTTGAACCAGCTAAATCAGAAGCCCTTACCACCTCATGCGTGCACTCTGGATGGACAAGAATTTGAATATCACGATCCTTTTTCCTCGTTTCGTCAATATTCTGAACCGTAAACTTCTCATGAACTGAGCAATGTCCTTTCCATAAAATCATTTTAATGCGATGAAGCGGCTGATCGGTGATAAGCTTTTCTTCTACTTGATCCCAGACAGCCATTTCTTCTAGCGGTATACCTAAATCAAAAGCCGTATTACGTCCTAAATGCTGATCAGGGAGAAAAAGAATCCTCTCTTTTTGCGTAAGCGCCCACTCCAGTACTTTTTTAGCGTTTGAAGATGTAACGGTCGATCCACCATGCTTGCCGACAAATGCTTTAATATCAGCTGTTGAGTTCACATAAGTAAGCGGAAGTATCGTATCCCCAAACAGATCAGTGAGCTTATCCCATGCTCTGTCCGTTTGTTTCATGTTCGCCATATCTGCCATCGAACAGCCTGCTCTCATATCTGGCAATAAAACGTGTTGATTTTTTTTTGACAGCATATCAGCCGTTTCCGCCATAAAATGGACACCGCAGAACACAATGTATTCTGCCTCCCGATTGTCAGCCGCTATTTGTGCAAGCTGCAACGAATCTCCTGTTGCATCTGCAAACTGGATGACCTCATCCTTTTGATAATGATGACCCGGTATAAATAGCTTTGAACCGAAAGCTCGTTTGATATCTAAAACACGCTGCTTCATCTCTTCATAAGAGCGGTGTTTATATTCATCTGGCATCATGGCCGCGTGTTGATTCGCTAGTACATCAAGCATGGACATGAGTCGTTCCCCCTTTGTGGCTAAATTCCATATTCATACTAAAGTCAAAAGATGGAGCAGAATGTGTTAGGAAGCCAAGTGAAATGATGTCTACACCGGTCCCCCGATAGCTTGACAAGGTCTCTAACGTGATTCCTCCTGATGCCTCTGTGAGGATCGTCTCCGGTGTCATTTGCTTAAAACGTTTTACTTCAGCAGGGGAGCAGTTATCAAACATGATGACATCTGCTTTTGCATCAATGGCTTCCTTGAGATGCGCTTCTGATTCAATTTCTACTTCAATTTTGACCATATGACCAGCGTATGCTCTTGCCTTTTCTACAGCTTCCCGAATAGAACCACATGCAGCAATATGATTATCTTTAATCATGACACCATCCGATAGGCCGAAGCGATGATTCTTACCGCCCCCAACTTTGACGGCGTATTTCTCTAACATGCGTAATCCGGGTGTCGTTTTTCTCGTATCACTAATCGTAATAGACGGATCAGCTAATCTTTGCACCGCTTCATGCGTCAAGGTGGAAATCCCTGTCATTCTCTGCAGCATATTGAGAATGACCCGCTCTCCTTTTAGCAAATCATTGACTGGACCTCTTATTTGAGCCAGTACAGCTCCTGAATGAATCCAATCTCCTTCCTGAAAAAACAGGTCAGTATGAACCTTATCATTCAGCAAATGGTACCCCATTTCAATGACTTGTGACCCTGCCAATACCCCCGATTGTTTGGCGATGATGTAAGCCGTTCCTTTCTTGTCTCCAAAAATGGCATCAGCTGATACATCTCCAAAGCCAATATCTTCTTTTAAAAAATGAGTAAGCATTTGTTTTAACTGTAAACGTTCCATTTGGCACCGATCCTTTCATTTTCCATGATGTGAACGTGGCCCTTTTCATGTACGATCTGTTTTCCTCGCCACAAGTCATCATCTCTATTGGGATAATCCATACGATAATGCCCGCCTCTGCTTTCTGTACGAAGTAGTGCAGACTTTGCAAGGCAGATCGCTAATGCCCATTGATTGCTTAATTCGATCTGCTTATTTGTGATATTCTTCACATTAATTGGCTGAAAAGAGACACGTTCCAATTTATCCAGCAAGGTTTGCAAGCCTTTTTCATCCCTAACAATTCCAGCATATACTGTCATCCAGTTTCTGAGCTGAGCCTCTGAGATATTAGGAACAGACCACACTTCTTGTAGAGGAAAAGATGGAATCGCTTTTTGCCGGTTTGACATATGCTCAATTCGCCTAGCCGCTTTGTTTCCTAACACAAGACCTTCTAGAAGAGAATTACTCGCCAATCGGTTGGCACCATGTAATCCTGTACAAGCCGCTTCGCCAATGGCAAATAGCGATTGAACGGTCGTTTCACCATGTTCATTGACCTTGATTCCTCCCATTAAAAAGTGCATACCGGGGGAGACTGGCAGCCGGCCGCTTACCATATCGATTCCTGCCCGCAAACACATCGCATAGATTACTGGAAAACGCGTAGAAAAGTACGGAATATCATGTATATTGAGATAAATATGATGACCAGCCTGCTGCTCATGAAAAATAGCTCTAGCGACGATATCCCTAGGAGCTAAATCTTTCTGTGGATGAATGCCTTCCATAATCCGCCTGCCTGTTTCATCTTCTAAGTATGCTCCCTCACCTCGCACTGCCTCTGAAACGAGACCAACTGCTTTTCCGGCGATCGTCAAAAGGGTCGGGTGAAATTGAACAAATTCAAGATCCACTAATTGTGCTCCAGCGCGATAGGCCAGCATCAGACCATCGCCTGTTACAGAAGGATCATTTGTGTTCGTCTCATAGAGGTATCCACAGCCACCAGTCGATAGAACAACTGCATCTGCGGTCATTGTATGCACCTGTCCTTTTTCGTCTTTCCACACGACGCCGGTACATTTCCCTTCATGGACTAATAGATCCATGACATGGTGATATTCGTATAAATGAATATGTGAGCCAAGCTGACTTTTCAGAAACTGCACAAGGGCTTTCCCTGTTTGATCTCCTCCTGCATGTAGAATGCGTTCTGTAGTATGGGCTCCCTCTTTGCCTAGCTGCGGGAGTCCCGCTTCATTGTGATCAAATGGACAGCCTTCTGCCACTAGCTCCTTCACAAGATGTTTTCCCAGACGCAGCATCTCCTGTACGGTTTTGTCATCATTATGATCACAGCCGGCAGCTAGCGTATCTTGTACATGCTGCTGGACCGAATCTTGAGCTGAAAAAGCAGCAGCAATGCCCCCTTGTGCCAGCATGGAATTACTAGAGGAAAATTGTTTTTTTGTCATCATGATAACTTGGCAGTTTTCTGAGATGGTTTTCGCAAAGGAAAGTGCAGCAATGCCTGACCCCACCACAATGATTTTTTTGATTGATGACACAATTACCCCTCCTGTCATTTACACCTGTCTTGACACATATCATTACACAAGACTACAATAAATACAAGAAAAATTTTTCATACAGGAGATGGATCGGTTTGGTCTATTTAGATTATGCAGCTTCTACACCCGTTTCTGAAGAAGCGCTGCATGTATTCCAGCAGCTAAGCAAAGATTGCTATGGGAACGCAAGCAGCCTTCATGATGCTGGGGGAAGAGCAAATGAAATATTAGCTTACAGCAGACAATCACTTGCAACGATACTTGATGCCGAACCTGAGGGCATTTACTTTACAAGCGGCGGAACTGAATCCAATCTTCTTGCGATTCAATCCATTATGAATGGACTGCCAGCACATAAACAGCATGTCATCACAACATCAGTAGAGCACCCTTCCGTTCATCACGCAGTCAATGCCTTACACCGCCTCGGCGTGAAGGTCACGATCATAGAACCGAATCAATATGGGATCATCACACAGGACATCCTTAAGAAAGCTTTATTGCCTGAAACAGGACTAGTGTCCATCCAGCATGCAAACTCAGAAACAGGTATTATCCAGCCGCTAGCTGAATTAGCGTCTCTTTTAAAAGAAAGACAAGTTCTTTTTCATACAGATGCAGTTCAAACATTTGGGAAGATTCGTGTGTCCGTGAAGGAGCTTGGAG
This sequence comes from Bacillus pumilus, assembly GCF_002744245.1. Taxonomy (GTDB): domain Bacteria; phylum Bacillota; class Bacilli; order Bacillales; family Bacillaceae; genus Bacillus; species Bacillus pumilus_M. Next base: position 6,287 of record NZ_NKHG01000089.1, read on the forward strand.
TCGATGCTATATCCATCTCTAGTCATAAAGTGTATGCCCCTAAGGGCGCTGGAGCTGTCTACATGGGCACGCATGTCCCTTGGAAGCCTTTATATGCAGGTTCTGTACAGGAAAACGGCTTTCGTCTGGGAACTGTGAACGTTCCGTGCATTGGTGCTTTTGTTACTGCGAGCGAACAAACCATGTTGAAGCTAGATGAGCAGCACAAAATAGATGGACAGCTTCGTGATTATTTTCATCAGCAGCTAAAAAAACGACAGCTGCCTGTCCGTACGCTTCAGAACGATGACGAACGCCACATGCTGCCTCATATTATTGGTTGTTTTTTTGAAGGGTTTGAAGGACAATATGTAATGTTAGCATGTAACCGGCATGGGATTTGTATATCCACTGGAAGCGCATGTGCTTCTGGTTACCATCATCCTTCCCCTGCTGTAAAGGCACTGCGTCTATCAGATCGTGATGCCCTTCAATTCATTCGCATATCATTTGGACGACGGTCATCAAAAGATGACATCGATCAGCTTTTGCATACATTTGAGAACTTGCAAAAGGAGAAGAAAGGAGAATAAGACGTGGAGCATGAGAGGAAACTCATTGGCGAGGAAAGAAGAAGTGCCATTTTAGAGTGGCTGAAAGAAACAGATACACCGCTCACAGGAAGCTTCTTGGCTAAAAAGGCCGCTGTATCACGACAAGTCATTGTACAGGATATCTCATTACTAAAAGCAAAAAACGAACCCATTATTGCCACAAGCCAAGGCTATGTATATATGGCGCCGCGGCATGCACCGGAAACTGAAATTGAACAAATTATTGCCTGCAAGCACGATCCTCATCGCACAGAAGAGGAACTGACACTGATAGTAGATTTTGGTGTGACAGTGAAAGACGTCATCATAGAGCATCCAGTCTACGGTGAGCTGACTGCCTCTATTCGCGTCAGCACACGTAAACAAGTAGCTGACTTCGTTCATCACATTTCAAACACAGGCGCCTCCTACTTGTCAGAGCTAACAGATGGGGTACACTTACATACCCTCACTTCCTATAGTCAAAAGCAGCTAGACCAAGCGATACAAGCGCTAGATGAAGCTGGATTTCTGATTACAGATTAAAAAATAGTGTCCTAAACGGGACACTATTTTTCATTCGTTAACTCATATGTTTGATAGCTGCCAAGCAGCTTAACCTCGCAGCCGATCGCTTCTAATTCTTGAATCGCGCCAGGGACAAGCACATCATCCATCTCTTTTTCGATATCAATGATAAATAAATAGTGTCCAAGACCTGTTTTTGTCGGACGAGATTCAATTTTTGACAAGTTGAGATTCCGCCAAGAAAAAGCAGATAACACGCGATGTAATGCGCCTGATTGGTCATCCTTTGGCAGACTAACAACAATGGTGGTTTTTGGCTTTGAAGAAAAACCAGAATTTATTGGGAACGATGCCTTAGGGTCTCTATGTAAAATAACAAAGCGTGTATGATTGTGCGGGTAATCATGAATGTCTTTTTTCGCAATGGTCAATCCGTACGTTTTTGCGGCAATCTCATTGGCAATCGCACCAACGGCTTCATCTGGATGCTCACTGATGTATTTCGCTGCATAGCCTGTTGATTCCACAGGCTTGTGCGGAATATCAGGGTACTGCTTTTTCAAAAATTGATGACACTGAGCAATCGCGTGCGGATGTGACTCAATCACCTCTAATGTCTCCCAGCTCTCCGCTCTCGATGGGTGGACAAGCAAGTGCTGGCGAATCGGTGCTGTCATTTCACCAACAATGGACAGTGCGTCTTCATGGATTAAATAATCAATCGTTAAGTTCACAGATCCTTCAAGTGCATTTTCAAGCGGAACGACCGCCAAATCTACTTCATTCTTTGACACAGCATCCATACATTGCGGAATCGTTGCATAGGCCCGCTGCACTGCATCTTTTGGAAAGCAAGAGCATACGGCCAAATGAGTAAATGTTGCCTCTGGTCCAAAATAACCTACAGTTAATTGCTTCATCTGCTATGATCTCTCCTTTTACGCCCCAGAACCTAGAATTTCAACTTTTTCGACAAATTCAAGTTTTCTTAATTGATTCATGACTGTATTGATATCATCTGCCATGCCAGCCGTACTGATCGATAGGGTGACATTCGCTCTTCCTTGCAGCGGAATGGTTTGGTGAATGGATAACACATTACAACCAGAGTCAGCCACAATTTGAAGCAGCCTAGACAGAGCCCCAGACCGGTCTTCAAGATGGAAAAACAATGTGATGATTTGCTCTTTAACCATCGTATAAAACGGAAAAACAGCATCTCGGTATTTATAAAAAGCACTGCGGCTTAAATCCGCTTTTTGAACAGCATCGGCAACTGAATCCGCTTTTTTGCGATCAAGCAGCTTTTTGACTTCAAGCGTTTTTCGCATCGCATCTGGAAGTACATCCTCTCTCACCAAATAGAACGTTTCTTCTTTCACCTGTTTTCTCCCCTTTTAAAAACGGGAGAGCCCATGGACTGGACCCTCCTTGTAATCAATCAATAAATTCAAATTCAAATTCAAGCAAACGAATGATGTCGCCATCTTTCGCACCACGCTCACGTAAGGCATCATCGACACCCATCCCTCGCAGTTGTCTGGAGAAACGTTTCACTGACTCATCTCTTGAGAAGTCTGTCATCTTAAACAGCCGCTCAAGTGCTTTACCAGTTAAGACAAACGTGCCATCAGAATCTCTTGAGATCTCAAACGGTGCCTCTCCCTCATCAAACTTGTACATCACACGGTTATCAGATAGCTCATCTTCATTATAGAGCGGGAATTCCGGTGTCGTTTCAAGCTGATTGGCGATTTCAAATAAGAGCTCACGAAGCCCTTCTCTTGTGATCGCACTAATTGGAAACACTTGATGGTCATCGGTTAGTTTTTCTTTAAATGCGGCTAGATTATCAGCTGCATCTGGCATGTCCATTTTGTTAGCGACAATGATTTGAGGACGCTCTGTCAATCTCATATTGTATTGCTCAAGCTCTTCATTAATCGTCACGTAGTCTTCGTATGGGTCACGTCCTTCAAGTCCAGACATATCAATGACATGGACAATGACACGTGTTCTCTCAATATGACGTAAAAATTGATGACCTAAGCCAACGCCTTGGTGCGCTCCTTCAATCAGTCCTGGCAGATCCGCCATGACAAAGCTTCGGTTATCATCAGTCTCGACAACTCCTAGGTTCGGCACAAGCGTTGTAAAATGATAATCCGCAATTTTCGGTTTCGCAGAAGAGACAATTGAAAGCAGTGTCGACTTCCCGACACTTGGGAAACCAACGAGTCCAACATCTGCAAGCACTTTTAATTCCAAGATAACGTCACGCTCTTTACCTGGCTCACCGTTTTCAGAAAGCTGTGGTGCAGGGTTTGCTGGTGTCGCAAATCGTGTATTTCCACGTCCGCCTCGTCCGCCTTTTGCAATCACGGCCCGCTGCCCATGCTCTGTTAAGTCAGCTAATACTTGTTCCGTCTCTGCATCAGTCACAACCGTACCCGGCGGAACTTTAACAACCATTTCTTCAGAATTTCGCCCATGCTGGTTTTTACTCATCCCGTGCTCGCCGCGATCAGCCTTGAAATGGCGCTTATAACGAAAGTCCATCAACGTTCTGAGCCCTTCGTCCACTTCAAATACAACATCTGCACCATTTCCGCCGTCTCCGCCTGCTGGCCCGCCTTTTGGCACATATTTTTCACGACGGAACGCCACCATACCGTTTCCGCCGTCTCCGCCTTTAACATACACTTTAACCTGATCTACAAACATAACTTCCTCCGTTTCTCTGCATCACATATCTCGTTCTTGCCTCAAACAAAGCTCAATCATGGACTCATGAGACGTCACATGAAATTGCGTTATACTCATACATGGATAGTTTGCGTCATGAAACGCATTTAACGCATCCAAACTTGTTAATTTTCCTTTGAAATCAAAATATAAGACCACATCATTCTCTTCATGATCTGTTTGGAACGTGACCGTTAAATGATTTTCAGTTTTTGGACAAACTGATTGATCGAATATCGAAAACAACTCCCGTGATACCGTTAAAAGCTGCGATTCATATGCTGATAAGTCTCGGGTTTCACCAAGCACTTCATATTCTAGGGTGATAAAATGCGACTCCCAATTAAATGTTAGAAAGTAATAGGCCAATTGGGGAATTTTTAAATTTGAGAGTTTGGATTCATGCTGTGCTTCGATGACCATTTCTTCTATAATTTCAAACACTCGGTCATATTTTTCTAATGTCAAGTTGCCTTTGATCAGCTGCAATTTATTCATCCAGTCGTGTCTTGAACGACTAAGCAGATAGATCAATTCATTTGTTAATGCAACGTGAGTTAATTTTTCGTTTTGTTTACTTGATATCTCTTCCATTATCGCACTCCCAATCGTTTGGTCTCTCTTTTAGGAGTCTTATCATCACTATGTCTCCCTGAATTATAACAGAGAAGACAGCTTAGAAAAACACTAGTTATGTGAGGAAAGGTTGTTTTTTCTGATCGTATAGGAGAAAATAAGGCAAAGTCAGCAAACGTTCTTTGATATTTATGGAGTGCATCTTCTTTTATCATCTTCGGTACCACTTGTAAAAAGCGCAAAAGCTCCCTAATAGTGAAAAAACTCCAGTCAATGACCGGAGTTTTTAGCAATTATTGTGCCGCAGGATATACGCTCACTTTTTTACGGTCACGACCGAAACGTTCGAATTTAACCGTTCCGTCGATTTTAGCGAAAAGAGTGTCGTCGCCTCCGCGTCCAACGTTTTCACCTGGATAGATTTTCGTTCCACGTTGACGATAAAGGATAGAACCACCAGTTACGAATTGACCATCAGCACGTTTAGCGCCTAAACGTTTAGACTCAGAGTCACGTCCGTTCTTTGTAGAACCTACCCCTTTTTTAGATGCGAAAAATTGAAGATCTAATCTAAGCATGAAGTTCACCTCCTATTTTTTTGTTGATATTCTCACATAATCGTGATAATCTCGTTCGATTGTCTCTAAGGAAACGACCATGCCTTCTAAAAGCAGCTGGGCTTTTTCAAAGGATACTGGATCTGTATCGGCTGGCAATTCAAAAGAGAAATACCCGCCTTCATCTCCAATATCGAGCAGTGGATCAATTCCTGTCAGTGCAATAATTGAATTGACTGAGCCGAAAACAACAGCAGATACACCTGCACAAACGAGATCCTGACCTTTTTCAGCAAACTCGGCATGTCCAGTCATCTGAAAAGATGTAATGCTTTCATCTGCTGTCGACCGAGTAATGGTTGCTTTGATCATATCACTCACACGCCTTAAGCGTTGATTTTTTCGATAACAACTTTAGTGTAAGGTTGGCGATGACCTTGTTTTTTGTGGTTGTTTTTCTTCGGTTTGTACTTGAACACAGTAATTTTCTTACCGCGACCTTGTTTTTCAACTTTAGCCGTTACTGTTGCTCCAGCAACTGAAGGGTTACCCACTTTGACAGTGTCTCCACCGACAAACAATACGTTTTCGAAAGTAACTGTTTCACCTGCATCAGCAGCTAGTTTTTCAACATAAACAGTTTGGCCTTCTTCAACTTTGATTTGTTTACCACCAGTTTCGATAATTGCGTACATCTCTGCACCTCCTAATAAACTCAGACTCGCCGAATACAGGGGGCCATAGGCACTTTACACCTGCTCCGCGCGGTTGTAGCACGGGTGCTACATATCCATAACATTAAAAAATATATCAAACTAGACGCAGAATGTCAATGTATTTTCACCATTAGTATGGTAAAAGAAGCTCTTCCATCGAGGAGGTGGTTCTTCGATCTGAAAAATAAGCATGGAGTAGTTCATTTTCATCAAGCTGGCTCATTTTCACACCATTTCTTTCGATAATAATTGGATGCTTACAGCCCCTTTGGAATCGAGCCATCACTTCGTATATTTTCTCCTCAGCACTGGCTTTTAGCGGAATGAGTTTCTCTACCTTTTGCTCTTTTTTACCATAATACCGTTCTAATAAAAAACGAAGTCTGATGTAATGCCGCTGCCGGTGTTCCATCACAAGGGAATACGCTAAAAAAGTGAGCAGCATCCAGCCATTGAATTGCAGCGGTGCAAAACAGAGTAACCCTGCTGTCAAAAGACTGAAAAAGATAAGTGAGCCTTTTACCGCAAGGGCATGTGCACGTTGGAAAGGGTAAAAAGCAGATAAGAGCAAAAAGAATAATTTTCCGCCATCAAGTGGCCATATAGGAAGAAGGTTCACAAGAAAAATCGCCATATTATAATAGGTGAACATCGTAAAGACGTCATATGAGAGAAGAGAGGCTTCCATGAGAAACCATGCCATTAGTTGAAGCGGTACATGCTGAAGCGGTCCGCATAAAATGACTGCCAGCTCTTCTTTTAACGGGCGGTTCCCATGCTCTTCTACTTCTACCGCCCCGCCAAAGGGCAGTAAAAAAATCCGCCGAACTCGCCAATGATAATAGCAAGCAGCCGCTGCATGGCCAAGCTCATGGACACAGACGATAATGAGCAGACAAAGCAGCGGCTTGATTTGACCTGAAAGCATCGCAAACGCCATCACAATCCAAAGAAGCGGATGAATGTGAATTTTCGTCAGCATGAGCAGCCATCTATTCAAAGGTCATCACCTGAATGGGGTCGATGAACTGTTCATTTTGCTTTATGGCAAAGTAATAAGTGCCCTTCCCTTGATTATCAAGCGAGATTTGACCAACCTTTTCACCCTTATCGACAAAATCGTATAAGGCCACATTAGCTTCCTTTAATTGACCGTACCAACTGTAGCTGTCATCCGCATGCTGCACCACCACTGTAAGCCCTGTGTCGCTTTTCTTTTTCACCTCTACAACATAGCCTTCTTTCATACTATCAATGGCTTCAGCGGATGTTTCGATTTTGACACCTGCACCATTTTGTGTAAATGATTCTTGCACTTTCCCAGCAGCAGGTACAGCCAGCTCTTGATTGGCTTGTACGTCTTTTTTGCCTTCCTTTTCCTCGATTAAAAAGGCAAGTGGGTTCCCTACGGTTTTCTCAAACCAGCGATTAGCAGCAGCAAATTGAAAATCTTGTTCAAAGGTTTGACTGATCATCGGCTTCAGTTGCTGAAAAGGGCCAGCCTGACCTTTAAATGAAATGGCTGCAATCAACACAAGAGAAGCAGAAAGTAAACATTTGAGCACAAAGGTATTGGGGTTAAATAGCGGATGCCGATACTTTTGGGTCTGTTGAGACGTCTCATAGGAAGATGATCCAGAATGCTTTTCTTCCTCAGTCAACAAGACCCACGGCGGGATGTCGTCTTTTTTCTTGAAAGTCGACTCTTTGGGAGCACCAGCTGGATGCTTCGTTTTGCGGCGCTGCGCTACCTGTTTTCGATACTCGTCCACTCTTTTCATGAGATCACCCTTTACATACAATCAGTTTGTACATTTTATGTGGATACCTCATGTGATATGCAACAAAAAGACCGATTCTCATCGAATCGGTCTCATCTCACGTGAACGATTATGCTCTAACGCCGAAAAATGCTTTGAGCTTTGCAAACATCCCTTTATTTTCTTCTTCAAATGATTGAAGTGGAACTGATTCACCTAGTACACGGCGAGCAATATTTCGATACGCAATCGATACTTTGTTTTTAGCATCCATTACAATGGGTTCACCATTGTTTGATGCCTTAATGACATCATCATCATCAGCTACAATGCCAAGAAGATCAATTGATAAATGATGAACAACTTCATCTACATCCATTGAATCGCCATTTTTCGCCATGTGTGTACGAATGCGGTTGACAATTAAACGTGGGGGTTCGATATCTTCTTGTTCTAGCAAGCCGATAATTCGGTCCGCATCTCTCACAGCTGAGATCTCAGGCGTCGTGACAACAATTGCCTTGTCCGCACCTGACACAGCATTTTTAAAGCCTTGCTCAATTCCAGCAGGGCAATCAATGACAACATAATCAAAGTCTTGTTTCAATGATTGAATTAATTCTTTAATCTGCTCAGACTCTACTGCGGTTTTATCGCTTGTTTGAGCAGCAGGTAAAAGATACAAAAGATCCTCGAAACGCTTATCTTTTACAAGCGCTTGGTGGATTTTGCATCTGCCTTCTACTACATCAACTAGATCATAAATAATGCGGTTTTCAAGCCCCATCACGACATCCAAATTCCGAAGGCCAATATCGGTATCAACTAGACACACTTTTTTTCCTTGAATCGCTAGTGCTGTGCCTAAGTTTGCAGATGTTGTTGTTTTGCCAACGCCGCCTTTTCCTGAGGTAATCACAATAGCCTCGCCCAATTTCACATTCCTCCCTCAAGCCTTGTCAGATTAGGTCTTATATGAGCCAATTGCTGCAGGCGTTCAATGATCATATTGCCATCTATATCTAAATAAGCACATTCCATTTCATTTCCATCTTCTTTTTGATCGGGTGCACGGTTAAAAACTTGTGCGATGCGAAGCTGTGTTGGAATCATACGAGATGCCGCAATGACAGCTTGTTTGTTTCCGTTACATCCAGCATGCGCCACGCCTTTTAACGCACCGAGCACAAAAATGTTTCCCCCTGCTCGAATGGTACCGCCAGGATTGACATCTCCTATTAATAAAAGATCTCCTTCGACGTAAAGCACCTGTCCAGAACGTACAATTTTCGCTACAGAAGTAATTTCAGCCTCTGCCTTTAATCGTCTCGCTTCTTCAGTTGACATGACGTCACTTTCAATGGAATGAATCACAAGATGTTCATTTTCAGACACCGCTTCAGTCAAACGTGCCTCCTGATCCTCTGTTAAATACCGAAAACCAAGTTTAATATGCACATTGACCTTATGCCCTTCTCTTCCATCTGTGTATTGCTCAAGTAAAAGAACCTCACGCAAGCCAGAAAGAAGGTCTTCAAACGAACAGTCATCATTTAACTGTAATGTTAATCCGTTTTTTGTACCTTTTATCGTCACATATTGCTGTTTTTGAGTTTTCAAGATGCTCACCTCAACAACATACTCATTTCGCCGTAATTGGACAAACTCCTGCTTTTATTCGTCGATCAGTCCTTGTTTTATATTGATGAAAAAGAGCCTAAGCGGCACAACAAGTATGAGAGACGCAGCAGTATTTAAAAGAATCGTTGGAATAAAGCGTTCGATGACATACGTATTAAAAGGCATAATCCCTGGTTGAATCGTTGCTTGAACGCCGTACACATAAAACTCCATGACAGAAACAGCAATAATCGACAGAAAGACAACAACTAAAATATTCGTCTGAAGGACTTTGAAAGCTTTCGCTAACAAATAGCAGAGAGCACCAAAGCCAAACATATGAACACCAAGTATGCCTGTATACGAAATATCATATAAAAGTCCAAAGATAAATCCGTAAATCACACCATATTTTTGATTCATATAAGCTGTCATAAATACAAGTGCAAGTAAAATGAAATGAGGTGCTAAAATTTGATTCTCTGAAACAAATGGAAGCTTCACTAAATCAACAAAAATACTGTCAAATACGAAGATAAACAACATGACGAAAGCAAGAAGGACACGTTTCACGAGCCTTCCTCCTTCGTCAATTCAGATGCATCTGCCGTACTTGTGCTGCGATTCACAACAATCACGCGATCTAAATTGTCGAGTTCAGCAGCTGGTTCTACATAAATGATTTTTGTCAGACCGTAATGGTCAGGCTCAATTTCACTCACCTTACCAATCGTCAAGCCTTGCGGGAAAACGCCTCCTGCTCCAGATGTTTCAACAAGATCTCCTTTTTTGACATCCCCATCAGCATCGGATTTTAGAATATTCATTGTCAGCATTTTTTTCTTGCTGTCGTAGCCATTAATAATTCCGTTGAGTTCTTCTTTGCCCTTTTTCGCAAAAATTTTCGTTGAAATTCTATTATTTTGGTCTGTAGAGCTTAGCAACCTTACAGTCGAAGTAAAATTGTTGAGCTTATCACTTTCAATTTTCCCAATTAACGCACCACTCTCATTTGTGACCGCCATATCTTTATCAACGCCTTGTTTTTTCCCTTTATCAATCATCACAAAGCTATCCCAAAGAGACGGATTTCTCGCAATGACAGTTGAAAGAATGGGCGTATAATCACGAATAGAGTTCACATATCCGAGCTGCTTGCGTAGCTTTTTGTTCTCATCTTCTAGCTCTTGAAGTTTCGCCTCATATTGGGTTTGTCCATCAAGTTTTTTTCGAAGACGCTCGTTTTCATCATATGTGTTCTTTAAATCTTGTACGTTCCCATAAATACCGGCAATAAATTGTGATGGTTTATGAAAGACACCTTGAAAAAAGCCTGTCGTATCCCCCACTAATTTTTCCGGCCATGAAGCACCTCTGCCGCTTTTCACTGAAAAACCAATCATGGCCACCAGTACGATGACACAGACAAGGAGCAACATTAATCTTTTATTCATAAAAAACTGCGGCATGTCTTACACCTCTTTATTTACGCCCGATTATCGATTATCTTTTGATTTTCCTTTGAACAAATGAATATGTTCTAGTGCTTTTCCTGTTCCGATCGCCACACAGTCAAGCGGGTCTTCAGCAATAATGACTGGCATCTTCGTTTCATCACTAATGACTTTGTCAAGATTACGAAGCAATGCACCGCCGCCAGTTAAAACGATTCCACGGTCCATAATATCTGCTGCCAGCTCAGGTGGGGTTTTTTCAAGCGTGACTTTCACCGCATCTACAATTGTTTCCACCGTATCACGAAGCGCTTTTGCAATCTCTTCCGCCGTTATAGAGATCGTTTTTGGAAGACCTGTTAAAAGATCACGGCCGCGAATATTCATCTCATCATGTACGTCTGGCTGTGCAGAGCCGATTTCCACTTTAATCGCTTCTGAAGTACGATCACCGATCATGAGATTATACGTTTTACGGATGTAGCTGCTGATCGCCTCATCCATTTCATCTCCTGCAACACGGATCGATTGAGACGTCACAATGCCCCCAAGTGAAATAATGGCCACTTCTGTTGTACCGCCGCCAATATCCACAACCATACTTCCTGTTGGCTCCCAAACAGGCAGGTTAGCACCAATTGCCGCAGCAAATGGCTCTTCAATCGGGTATGCGTCACGTGCACCGGCTTGTCTTGTTGCATCAATGACTGCACGCTCTTCTACAGCTGTAATACCAGATGGTACACATACCATCACGTAAGGTTTACGAGCAAAAAGCCCTTTGCCTTTTAATGCTTGATTAATGTAATATTTCATCATTGTTGCTGTCGTCTCGTAATCTGCAATGACTCCGTCTTTCATCGGGCGTAGTGCCACAATATTACCAGGTGTACGGCCAATCATATTTCTAGCGTCATTTCCGACCGCCACTATAGACTTCGTATCAGTTTCCAAAGCTACGACCGAAGGTTCTCTTACAATAATGCCTTTTCCTTTAATAAAAACAAGCGTATTCGCTGTTCCAAGATCTATTCCAAGGTCTTTTGTACCAATTCCAAACATATGTATGTATCTTCCTTTCTTAAACCAAAATTCCCTTTAGGGAAAAACTCATAAACTCTATTATATCGTAAAACATTGAAAAAAAAAGTGTTACAAATACCCTTTTTCCTTCAAACTCACAAATTTTTGATCACCTATGACAAGATGATCGAGCAGCTGTATTCCAATCAGCTTTCCACATTCAAAAAGTCGCTGTGTAACTTCAATATCTTCCCTGCTGGGCGTCGGATCTCCAGATGGGTGGTTGTGCACACATATAAATGAAGCCGCTGATCGTTTAAAGGCCTCTTTGAAAATTTCGCGCGGGTGAACGATCGATGAATTCAGGCTTCCAATAAACACGGTATGTTTATGAAGAACTTGATTTTTTGTATTGAGATAAAGACAAACGAAATTTTCCTGGGTCAAAAATCTCATATCTTCCATCACAAAGTTCGCCCCATCCTCTGGCGTTCGGATAACATAACGGTTATCCGTCGTTTGATGGTGTAATCTAGTGCCGAGTTCTAAAGCAGCTAAAAGAGAGATCGCCTTCGCTTTTCCAACTCCTCGAATCTTTGACAGTTCTTCAATAGAAGCTTCCCTCACAGAACGAAGACCGCCAAATGTTTGCAGAAGTCTTGCGGATAATTGAAGAACAGATTCCTTTTTTGTGCCAGTTCTTAAAAGGATCGCAACAAGTTCATGGTTTGACAAACTACTTGGACCATATTTCATAAATCGTTCTCGCGGCTTTTCATCATGAGGGAAATGCTTAAGTAACATAGGGAAATGGTTCATGTTGAACACTCCTTTTTAGAATTCCTTCCCGTCATCAAAAAGGGGTGATTCCAAATGTTTCAAGCACTCTGACTGTTTTGGCAATAGGGAGTCCTACAACGGAAAAATAATCACCGTCTATTTTTTGAACAAACAGTGCACCTTTTCCTTGAATGCCGTAGCTTCCAGCTTTATCAAGCGGCTCGCCAGTTTCAATATAGCGGTCTATTTCATTTTGCGTAAGCGTCCAAAAAGTCACTTCTGTCTGCTCATAAAATGTTTCTTTTCTATTCTCTGATTGAATCGTGACACCAGTCAAGACTTGATGTGTCCTGCCTGACAATAATTGGAGCATTGAGGCTGCTTCTTCCTTGTCTTTTGGCTTTCCAAGACATTTGCCATCAATTGCAACAATTGTATCTGCACCAATGATCACAGCTTTGGGATGTATTTTTTGAATATCATTTGCTTTTTGTTCTGCCAACCATTGGACGTTCTCAGCAGGAGAAAGGTTTCGATTTATTTCTTCTTTTAAATGACTTGCTTGAATATCATAAGAAAACCCTGCTAAATCAAGCAATTCTTTTCTTCTAGGTGATTGAGATGCAAGAATCAATTGGTTCATGTTTGTTCATCCTTTCAGGGTTTAGCCTAAGAAGTAAGATACTCATTCATCCTAGCAAATGTACATCTTACCGACAATTTACAAAAATTCATTTTTCATTTACCTTCATCATTATGTTGGATGCAAAAGAAAAAAACTAGTCATTTTTTGACTAGTTTCGTTTCTTAAAAAATGATTTTACGTATTTAATTGATCAAGCAGTGCTTGCTGAGATTTCCAGCCATTTTCAGCAGTCGGTTCATTTAGCAGTTGAACAGCTTTCAGCAAACTGCTTTTGGCTGATGCGTCAGTTGTTTTTGCATTTTCCAGTTCAGAAACCAGCTGCGTCACTTCCTTTTGAGCCACCTCATCCCCTGCAATGACCTTAGAGGATAAGACAGATGCTTTTTCTATTAAACCAGTCAGCTCGTCCGGCACTTGAAACGAAAGCTCCTTCCCCCCCCATGCTTCAAAGTGCTGATCGATCAATTTTTTCCCAACAGCACTTGTCATGCCTTGTTCTGTTGCAAGTCCAGCAATCACATAATATCCATCATCCATTGATACTTTCTTCCCCGCATATCCTGCATCTTTTAAACTGCCAACCAAGTCATCTGCTCCTTTTTCAGAAGAAAACTTCCCAGCCTGTACGACAAAGGTTGAAAAACTGCCAGAGACACTTTTTTCATCTTTATTCTCTTTTGATTCATCTGTAGTACCCGCTGGCGGCGCATCCTCTCCAGCTTTCATCGAAGCCCCGCTTCCGGATGCTGAGACACTGATATCATCTCCGCCTGATGGATTGGCTGAACCATCTTTACTTAAACTTAGCGCAAACACACCGAGGCCTGTCCCAAGGACCACTGCAAATACAATCGTTGTCATGACTCTCTTAAAGGGACCGCGGTTTTTACTGAACTTCTGATCGAATGAGCCTTTTTTCTTTTGATAGGGTGTGACAACCTTTGGATCAGAGTGGTAAATATGATCAGCTGCATCGTCCCACTGAAAATCTTCTTCTTTCGGTTTAGACGGTTCTTCCTGAGAAGCTGCTGTCTCCTGTTCCGATTGCCTCTTTTCCTCCCAGTTCGAAAACGTCACATGATCCTCTTGCTGTTTTTCGGGCTGATGATCATCTTCATGAAGCATTTCTTCCTTGCCATTAATGTTGACCTTTAAGCCTTGTTTTTTTGCCTGCCTTTTTTTCACTGTCATTCCCCGCTTTCTGACATTGTTTGTAAGAAAGACCTTTCTGTCCAATGAATCAGCGCGAATGTAACCCGTCCTTCTTTCTGTTTCACACTTTAACATAGCAGGTAAAAAAAAGAACAAGACTTTTGTCGGCAGGCTAAAAAAGTGTTCGCCAATTTTCTCATCCGATCCATTTAGCGAATGGGATCAAGATATAAAACCAAAAGACATAAAGCAAAAAAGAAAAGGCGATCGCAGGAACAAAGGGAAATGGCTCGTCTAATCGAAAGGAAAAGACCTTCGCATAAACCATTCCCGCGACAGATGAGAGGAAAAGAATGATGAGGAATGCTTTGAAACCAAAGCAAAACGCAAGCACAGCGAAAAGTTTTATATCAGCTCCACCAATGCTATTTGGCTTGAAACGTTCTATACTATAGAACAAAAGAAAACAAAAAAGCAGTGAAGCCACTCCTTCCCACCAAATAAAAAGCGGTTCCAGCGTGCGGTATATGACGAAAAGAGGAAAAAAGAAGAGAAACAACTCGTTTGGCACCCTCATATAGAGAAGATCACTTACGACAGCAATCACGAATAAACTACAAAGAATCGCAAGGAAAAGACCTTCAAACGATAAACCAGTGAGCCTATAAATGAGCAAAAAAAGGCTACCTAATAACAGCTCAACCATTGGATAAAGAAAAGATAATCGGGTACCGCAATGTTTACAAGATCCTTTCAATACAACATACGAAACAAGCGGAATCATTTCATACAGAGAGAGCTGCTGTTTACAAGCGCCACAGTGAGAACGCGGAATAAGAATAGAACGCTTCATTGGCAGCCTTTCACCAACTAGATGAAAAAAAGAGCCCATGGTGATGCCTGCAAGAAACACAAGAATGTCAATCATATTCATTGACTCCTTCCGGGGATAGAATAGACCGGATTGTACCATAGCCATTCATCTTGAGCACCTAGCGAAAATGTGATTTTACTCCGCTTATACATATCAAAAAAAAGACGCAGATTGCATAGAAGCAATTGCGTCTTTTCATTACCCTAAAATATGATTTCGTATCTCTGAAATAAAATAAAGAGAGCCAGTCACAAGGATCATTGCTGAAGGATCATCACTTCTATTTTGAATCAATTCAAGCACTGTAGCCGGATCATCGTCATACGATTTTGTTTCTAAATGACTGCATGTATAAAGCTTTTCGGCTGATTCAGCTCTTGGAAAGTCAAACGAAACAAAATGAATAGATGAACTAATGGTTTCAAGCTGTGGAATCATTTGCTTGTATGGTTTATCTTTTAATGCGCTAAAACACACATGCACCTGTTTACTGGAAAAATGAGCTTGTACAGTTTCGATTAAACGGGTGATTCCCTCTTCATTATGAGCGCCGTCTAGATAGACAGGAGGGTGATCTTTGACCTTTTCAAATCTTCCAGCCCATACTGCTTGCCGAATCCCTTCATACACCTGCTCTTCTTTCACACTCATATAACCTTCTTGTTCCAGCCATTCGATCAGTAGAACGGCAAGCGATGCATTTTGCCTTTGATGCGTTCCAATTAATCCTGTTTCAAGCTGTGGATACTGCCTTTTTGGTGTGCGTAACGTGAAACGTTCACCTGCTTCTGTCGGCTGTTCATGCTCGAAGGTACATGTATCATATAACGAGATGCATGCGGCATTCTTTTCTTTTGCTGTGTTTTGAATAACAGCTAGTGCCTCTCGTTGATGAACTGCCGTGATCATCGGAATACCATCTTTTATAATGCCGGCTTTTTCAGATGCAATTTGTTCAAGGGTGTCACCTAAAATCGCCATATGATCATGACCAATCGACGTAATCGCTGTTAAGATAGGTACGGCAACATTTGTTGAATCAAGTCTTCCGCCAAGCCCTGTCTCTAATAGGACAAAGTCTACTTGTTGCACATCGGCGAAATAAGCAAATGCACATGCGGTAATGATTTCAAACTCTGTTGCTGCGCCAAGCTCTGTTTGATCTAACTCATCAACAAAAGGCTTGACTTTATTCACCAAACTCAGCCATTCTTCATCCTGTATAGGTGTTCCGTTCACACTGATTCGTTCATTGAACGTTAAAATAAACGGAGAGGTGAAGGTTCCGACCGAATAGCCTGCTGCTTGTAAAACGGAACGAGTAAACGCAATGGTTGAACCTTTTCCATTCGTACCTGCAACATGTACCGCTTTTATGCGTTGTTCCGGATGGCTAAGTCTGTTCATCAGCCACTTCATTCTTTCAAGACCTGGTTTTACACCAAAGGCCAATCTACTGTGAATCCACTCAATGGCTTCAGGATAGGTTGTAAACAATGTCATCTCTCATTTCATCCGAAATTTTCAAAAAAGACGACTCCATTTTGTTAGGAGCCGTCTTTTCAACCTTATGCTTTCAGCTCTTCAATACGCTTTTGAACAGCTTCGCGTTTTGCGACATAATCACGTTCTTTCGCACGCTCTTCTTCTACGACACTTTCAGGCGCTTTTTTCATAAAGCCTTCATTTCCAAGCTTTTTCTGTACGCGCTCGACCTCTTTTGTCAGCTTATCAAGCTCTTTTTGCAGACGAGCGATTTCTTCGTCTACGTTGATTAAGCCTTCAAGCGGTAGAATGAGTTCTGCTCCAGAAATAACAGCCGTCATGGCTTTATCACTAGCAGGGACATCTGTGCCAATTTCAAGAACACTTGGATTCGTGAAACGCTCAATATATGAACGATTTTTCTCTAAACGTTCTTGTACATCAGATGTGGATGCTTTGATATAAAGCTCGACTTGTTTGCTCATTGGCGTGTTTACTTCACTGCGAATGTTACGAACAGAGCGAATCAGTTCAACGAGCAGCTTCATGTCAGCAGAAGCTTGTTCGTTCGAAAGCTCGGGCTGCACTTCAGGCCATTTCGCAACGGTAATGGACTCACCTTCATGCGGAAGATGCTGCCAGATTTCTTCTGTTAAGAACGGCATAAACGGATGAAGAAGCCTCATCGTTTGATCTAATACATAGGCAAGAATCGAACGAGTCGTTTTCTTCGCTGCTTCATCTTCTCCATAAAGCGGAAGCTTCGCCATCTCAATATACCAATCACAGAAATCATCCCAAATGAAGTTGTATAAATGTCTGCCAACTTCTCCGAATTCATACTTGTCAGCAAGCTGTGTGACACTTTCAATCGTTTCATTTAATCGTGTTAAAATCCATTGATCAGCAACTGATTTTTCTCCTGTCAAATCAAGCTCATCGTACGTTAAACCATCCATATTCATTAAAGCAAAACGGGAAGCGTTCCAAATTTTGTTCGCAAAGTTCCAAGTGGATTCAACCTTTTCAAAGCTAAAACGCAGATCCTGACCTGGTGAGCTTCCAGTGGCTAAGAAATATCTTAATGAATCCGCACCGTACTTGTCGATGACCTCCATTGGATCAATTCCGTTGCCAAGTGACTTACTCATTTTACGCCCTTGCTCGTCGCGGATGAGCCCATGAATGAGGACATCTTTGAACGGCTTTTCACCTGTGAATTCAAGACCTTGGAAGATCATACGGGATACCCAGAAGAAAATGATGTCATAGCCTGTGACAAGCAGATTTGTTGGATAGTAGCGCTTGAAGTCTTCACTGTCTGCATCTGGCCAGCCCATTGTAGAGAAAGGCCATAGCGCTGAACTAAACCATGTATCCAGCACATCGTGATCTTGCTCCCAGTTCTCAATATCTTCTGGCGCTTCCAGTCCAACATAGACTTCTTTCGTTTCTTTGTGGTACCAAGCCGGGATTCGGTGTCCCCACCATAGCTGACGAGAAATACACCAATCACGGATATTTTCCATCCAGTGTAAATACGTCTTTTCAAATCGGTCCGGAACAAATTGAACTTGCTCATCACCTTTTTGCAGATTGATGGCTTCATCTGCCAGCGGCTGCATTTTGACAAACCATTGTGTAGATAAGTATGGTTCAACAACAGCACCGCTCCGCTCACTGTGCCCAACTGAATGCATGTGATCCTCAATTTTGAACAAAATGCCTTCATCTTGTAAATCTCTCACAAGCTGTTTACGGCATTCAAAACGGTCCATCCCTTTGTATTGCATTGCATTTTCATTCATTGTGCCATCTTCATTCATCACAAGAATTCGTTCTAGTTGATGGCGGTTTCCAAGCTCAAAGTCATTCGGGTCATGAGCAGGTGTAATTTTCACAGCTCCTGAACCAAACTCCATATCGACATAGTCATCACCGACGATTGGAATCTCACGGCCTGTCATTGGTAAAATGACTGTTTTCCCAATCAAATGCTGATAGCGCTCATCTTCAGGGTGCACTGCGACTGCCGTATCTCCAAGCATTGTTTCAGGTCTTGTTGTCGCAATTTCAATTGAACCTGTTCCATCTGCCAGCGGATATCTCAAGTGATAAAACGCACCTTGAACATCCTTATAGATAACCTCGATATCAGAAAGTGCAGTCTTTGTCGCTGGATCCCAGTTAATGATGTACTCTCCGCGATAGATAAGCCCTTTTTTATATAATTGGACAAACACTTGGCGAACAGCTTTATTCAGACCCTCATCTAATGTAAAACGTTCACGTGAGTAATCGAGACCAAGTCCCATTTTCGCCCACTGACTGCGAATAAAGTCCGCATATTCTTCTTTCCATTTCCACGTTTCTTCCACAAATTTCTCCCGGCCAAGGTCATAACGGCTTACGCCTTCTTCGCGAAGCTTTGCCTCTACCTTTGCTTGGGTCGCAATACCGGCATGGTCCATTCCTGGAAGCCATAGAACGTCATAGCCCTGCATCCGTTTCATACGTGTCACGATGTCTTGAAGGGTAGAATCCCATGCATGCCCAAGGTGCAGTTTTCCTGTCACGTTTGGTGGAGGAATGACGACTGTATATGGATCTTTCGTTTTGTCATTTTGTGCTTCGAAAAATTTCCCTTCAAGCCAGTACGTATAGCGGTCTTTTTCAATCGCATTTGGATCGTACTTTGTTGGCATTTCTTGATTATTTGTTCCCATTTGTGTAACCTCCACATTTTTTCGGCTGATGAAACATAAAAAAAGCCTTTCCATCCTTATAAAAGGACGAAAAAGCTTTTTCGCGGTACCACCTTTTTTCACGGAACACTTACACGTGTCCCATACACTCTAAAGGATAACGGGGTTCTCCCGAATTTCTCTACTTTATCATTCAAGAAATTAAGCTCACAGGCGACCTTCCAAACAAGTGCATCCTAGGAAACCTTTCAGCTCTTGGTTTCCCTCTCTTTAGGGGCTTGCTCGTACTCTTCCTGGTCCACGCTTACGATATATCACGTTCATCAGCTTATACTCATCTTTTATTAATATTACTAAATGCCTTTTGTTTTCGTCAATCATCTTTTCCGCTTTTCTTCTTCTTTATACAAATTGGGCAGGCACCCTTTGCCTCATTGCCCATATAATAATAACAAAATAAAGAAGGAGGGCGTTTTATTTTGAAAAAAATCAATCCTTACACGCTCCCCCCCTGGCTTAGACAAATTCGGGCAGTTGCCTCCCAAGTCGTTCTCCCGATTGCCATATTTCAAGGGTTTCGCACGATCATTTTTCCCACAACATTTGACGTCCTCATCTTAGGTATTCTTATATTTCTCGCCTGTGCCTTTCACCTTGATTGGTTTTAAAAGAGCTGAAAAATGCAGGCTCACTCTTATGTATAGGTCATCCCATTTCTAGAAACTTCATAGCACGACAGAAAACAACCTCGTCATTCTGCTGATGACGAGGCACTTTGTTCTTCTTCAAGGCGTCTAGCCTGCTCAATGTCGTGAATCTTCATGACGGTCGGCTCTGAATTTTTCATTTGCCAATACGCTCTTAACAGCTCCTGACAGCTTTCCATTTCATCCTGTCCGCCTGCTTCATAGGCTTTCACTGTATCAAACAGACCCTGCGGGTAAGCGAGGTAGCTTAAGAACAAATGAAGCTCTTCCTCCCGAAGTGGATTTCCCTTTTGATACGTATAAAACAAGGAAGTGCATTCAGGACAAGAAGTAGGATAGGTTTTGAATGTTCGAAAATAAAAGGTCAGAAGGTCATAAATGGGGGCGGCCTTTTTGGACCGCTCAAAATTGGTGAAATGTCCTGTGCCTACATCATTGTACAAAAAGTGATGAATCGACAACTGCCCATGATTGAGCACAACACGTGTTGTCTCTTGGTCTTTCATTTCCTCATGCCAATCCTCTAATCGTTCAAGCGCAAATTCACTTGCAGACATCGCTTCTGAAAAATAGATAGCAGCGGCCAGCTCAAATGGCGACATATACCATGTTTGTTCTGCCCGCTCTATAAATCGTTCATACATGTCTTTCTCCGTTTCCCATTTGCTCTTCATTTGTGTGTAGTGAGCTTCTATTTCTTGCTCTGTGATGTCCATCTTCACTTCCGTTCGTTTATGAAGCCTTGCAATCTCTTGAAATAAATATTCATGTTTATCGTCCTGCTCTTCTCTCTTTTCATTGGTCAACCACGGCATGAGATAATATGCGTACTGACTTTCCCGATGACTTGAGAAAAAGGAACCGCTCTTTGTGCGATAAATCGGCACAAACGAGCGATAGCCTTTTGACTCTAGTTCAAGCATTTGCTCTGTAAACTGCATATGTCGATGTGCTTTTACTCGCTTTAGAGCAAATACACCCTGCTTTGTATACACCTTGACGACAGCAGGACTGATAGGTTCAATATATTCAGCCTCAAGCCCATATTCGTATAAGACTGGTTGGATTTCATCCACGTTCACTCACCACATTTTCTCGGTCGGTCATCTCTTGCTATGCATTGCTTTTTTGATATTCAGGAATATAAAGAATTTGCCCTTCTTCAAGCTCCGCATCAACCGATAATGAGTTCGTTCGAAGGAGCTGCTGGACATTCAACTGATATCGCTCACAAATACGATCGACCGTATCTTCTTGCTGAACTATACATATTTTCATGCGAGAAAAATCTTCCTCCTCCTGCTTAGCGAACAGCTTCGTTAAATAAAGAGAATTCTCACTGCCAGACGTTTCTCTCACGTCATTATCGGGTTCCTCAGCCTCTTGAGCTGACTCATACACCTGTGGTGCTTCCCGTTTGTATAATCGTTCAATTTGATCGGTGTCATCCCGCTCCTCTTGCACCGGCTCCACATGATCAGCAGGCGGTTCAAATGTCGGATACGCTGGAGCCGTTTCTTCTTGCTCACCCGCTGCTTCAGGATCTTTTCTGACTTCCACCTCAAAGAACGTATCCTCTCGCTCCTCTTCTTCTAATAACTTAGGCGGTTCAAAAAATGGCGGCTCCTGCACCTGAGCTTCTGGGAAAGAACGATAACCAAGTGTTACTGCTTCTTCTTTGCCCTCATGTTCTTCCTCTTCTGCTGTTTCTTCCATGATCACCGGCTCTATTTTAATTTCTTCGTCCCATTGCTCGGTACGTGCGTCACTTTGTAAAACAGCCTGTTCCTCATATGCATCGTCTTGAAGCGATTCTTGTTCCTCATTTTCTTCACGTTCATCGTCTTGAAGCACTTCTTGTTCCTCATTTTCTTCACGTTCATCGTCTTGAAGCATTTCTTGTTCCTCATGGTCCAGCTGCACCTGATATTCATATGTCACATCGCCATACTCTTCTTCAGAGCGATGGACAAATTCATAGGGCTCCTCTACAGGTGCTTGAGGCGCCTCATCGTCTAACAGACCTTCAATCGCCAGATCAGCCTGAATGGTCAGCAAGCGGCTTTCTGACAGCTGATAATCAAATGCATCAATGAACACAAACACATCATTTAAATGACTGATTTTGTTCTTAGGGATGGTGATATCCACTGGAAATTGATGCAGAAGCTCTGCCGTACCGTCCTCTCTTACCTTGACCTCATCAGCTTGCCTGTATGATGCATAGGAACTAAGTTCACCCAATAGCTCCTCTTGATATATGTTGTATTCTCCTGTTAGCTCGAGTGAACCTCTAATGGAAACATAATCATTCACTTCTTGAACGAGAATGTCAGGATCAAGAGAAATTGACAGTAGCTCACTGACTTCCTGTCCGTTTTTAAAATAAATGGATTCTTCTACTGAAAACTGTAATCGATTGTTTTGAGACAAGTCGGTGTCCTCCTTTCATCTAATCCTTCAAAATAAATTAGATGTCAATACAGGTGTATGTGGGAGGCGGTGAAAATATGATTGGTTTCGTGCAAAGCAAAAAAGCCGATATGTCACCATATCGGCTTTCGTTTATCGACGTAGTTTTTGAAAAACCTTTTCCACTGTCTCAATCGTATATTCGATGTCTTCATCCGTATGAGCAGTTGAAAGGAACAACCCTTCGAATTGAGAAGGTGGAAGGAAGATGCCGTGATCAGCCATTTCCTTGTAAAATTCAGCGAATAAAGCCAGATCAGCTGTTTTCGCTGTGTCGTAATTGATCACTTGTTCATTCGTAAAAAAGAATCCGATCATGGAACCCGCACGGTTAAACGTTAATGGAATACCATATGCTTTTGCCGCTTTCGAAATTCCTTCTTCCAGCCGATCACCTTTTCGTCTAAACTCTTCATAAGACTGAGGTGTGAGCTGCTTTAACGTTTCTAAGCCTGCTGTCATTGCAAGAGGGTTACCAGATAACGTCCCTGCTTGATAAATCGGACCGCTCGGCGCAATTTGTCTCATGATATCCGCTCTTCCGCCATAAGCACCGACCGGGAGACCGCCTCCAATCACTTTACCAAGGCATGTGAGATCAGGCGTGATGCCAAAATAGCCTTGTGCGCAATGATAATCCACTCGGAAGCCTGTCATCACCTCATCAAAAATGAGTAAAGATCCGTATTGTTCAGTGATGTCTCTCAGTCCTTGCAAGAAACCGTCTTGCGGAGGAACAACGCCCATATTACCTGCAACTGGCTCTACAATAACCCCTGCGATATCGTCTCCAAATTCTTGAAAAGCGACTTGTATGCTTTCTACATCATTGTACGGAACTGTGATCGTATTGCTTGCAGTACCTTCAGGGACACCAGGACTATCTGGAAGCCCAAGCGTTGCCACACCTGAACCAGCTTTAATCAGTAAAGAATCACCGTGGCCATGATAGCAGCCTTCAAATTTCACAATTTTATTTCTGCCTGTAAAGCCGCGAGCTAGACGAAGTGCACTCATGGTCGCCTCTGTACCTGAGCTGACCATACGAATGACTTCAATGGAAGGAACCCGCTCTGATACAAGCTTAGCTAATTCATTTTCAACTAACGTGGAAGCTCCAAAGCTTGTCCCCTGTTCCGCCACTCGCTGAATGCTTTCAACCACACGGTCATTCGTATGCCCTAAAATAAGCGGTCCCCATGATAAGACATAATCGATGTATTCATTTCCATCAATATCATAGATCTTGGCGCCTTTGCCTCGTTCCATAAAAATCGGGTCTGTGTTGACTGATTTAAATGCACGCACAGGGCTATTGACACCACCAGGCATTAAATGCTGCGCTTCTTCAAATGCTTGCTTCGATTTTTCATAGCTACGTCCCATTTCAACGTCCTCCTGTCTATCCGTTCTTTATTCTGAGAGCCATTTTGCCGCATCTTTTGCATGATACGTAATGATTAATTCTGCACCTGCACGTTTCATGCTTGTCAGCATTTCAAGTACAAGCTCTTTTTCAGAAATCCAGCCATTTTGAGCTGCGGCTTTGACCATTGCATACTCTCCGCTCACATTGTAAGCGACAACAGGGAGCGTAAATTCATTTTTCACATCACGCATAATATCTAAATAAGAAAGAGATGGTTTGACAATCAGGAAGTCAGCCCCTTCTTCTACGTCAGATTGCGCTTCCCTCAGTGCCTCTAAACGGTTTGCAGGGTCCATTTGATACGTTTTACGATCTCCAAACTGCGGTGTACTATGAGCCGCATCACGAAACGGACCGTAAAAAGCACTTGCGTATTTCACAGCATATGACATGACAGGCACATGAATAAAGCCAGCTTCATCAAGCGCCTCACGGATTGCGACAACAAAGCCATCCATCATGTTTGAAGGAGCGATGATATCTGCACCTGCACGCGCTTGGCTCACAGCTGTTTTTGCTAAAAGCTGAAGCGATTCATCATTTAAAATTTCACCATCTTCAACGATTCCACAATGTCCATGATCTGTATATTGGCACAAGCAAGTATCTGCAATGACAACAAGCTCTGGGAAATGCTTTTTGATCTCAAGCGTTGCTCTTTGAACAATGCCATGATCGTGATACGCCTCACTGCCCACATGATCTTTATGATCTGGTACACCAAATACAATGATGGATTGAATGCCAAGATCCACAAGCTCTTGCACTTCTTCTTTCACAAGATCCACCGAAATGTGATATACCCCCGGCATTGAAGGTACTTCTTTCCGGACATTTTCTCCCTCAACAAAAAAGATCGGATAAATGAAATCAGATGGTCTTAAAAAAGTTTCTCTGACTAGTTCTCTCATTCCTGCGCTTGTACGCAATCTGCGGTGTCTATTAAATTTCATCATTGGTTCAACTTCCTTTCAGATAGATGGCACATCAAATCAAGCATCCCGTCTATCGTATAAATATCTGGGGTTTCTGATGAAATCCCGTATTGAAGCAGTGCTTCTTTTGTAAGAGGACCTATCGTCACAAAACATGTGTCAGATGCAGCGAACTTAGATACATCTGCTTCCATGGCATGCATAAATGAATGAACAGTGGATGAGCTCGTAAATGTAATAAAATCAAATGATTGCTCTATCATTGCCGATTTGAGAGCGGCAATTCCCTTTTCATCCTTGACTGTTTCATATAAAATCCATTCTTTTACTTCAATGCCAAGCGGAACGAGGGTTTGCTTCACCACATCACGTGACAGATGGCCTTTTGCTACAAAAACACGCTCCCCTGGATGTACATGTTCAATTAAAGCATCTGCCAGTTCCTCTGCTATAAATCGTTCTGGGGCCACATCAACCTTGAAGCCATGCTGCTTAAGATAGGCAGATGTTTTTTCACCTACAGCAGCCATTTTCAAATGGGATAAGCTTTTATGTAAATGATGGTCTTGTATATAGTTGAGAAAAAAAGACGCACCATTCACACTCGTGAAAACAAGCCAGTGACTTGATTCTAAGTCTTTCAAAAACGCCTTCGCTTTTTCTTTTGTGAGCGTAGGCTCAAACCTGATAAGAGAGGTTAAAACAGCATGGCCGTTCAGCGCTTCAATCTTCTGCCGAAACACGCCCGCTTGACGTTCATTTCGAGTGACAAGCACTGTCTGCCCGTGAAGCGATTTGGCTATGGTCATTGGGAGGACAAATCCTTTTTCACCTTGTCGATCAAATCCTTTGCTCCCTTATCAGCCATCTGCTTGGCACACGCTGTACCAATGGCCTCGGGGTCAGTACCCGTTACGGTTTCTCGAATAATCGTATGCCCGTCAGCTGATGCCACAAGACCCGTCAGTTCAATTTCATCACGCTCATTCATGGTGGCGTAACCGGCGATCGGCACTTGGCAGCTGCCATCCATTTGTTTAAGAAAAGCCCTTTCAGCGAGTACCGTTTTCTTCGTATATTCATTAGTAAATTGAGCTAAGAGCTGCAATAGCTCTTCATCATCCGCGCGGCATTCGATAGACAATGCGCCTTGCCCAACAGCGGGCAGGCAAGTGTCAGGAGATAAAAATTCCGACACAACCTCTTTGCTCCATCCCATTCTGGATAGACCGGCAGCAGCTAAAATAATGGCATCGTATTCTTCATTTTTCAGCTTCTCAAGTCTTGTATCAATGTTTCCTCGAATCCATTTAATCTCAAGATCTGGTCTCTCCTGAAGAAGCTGGGCACTGCGCCGTAAGCTGCTCGTTCCAACAATGGCTCCCTTTGGCAGTTCATGAAGACGTAGATGATCCTTTGAAATCAGTGCGTCCCGCACATCCTCACGCTCAGGAATACAGCCAACGACTAAGCCTTCCGGGAGAGCTGCCGGCATATCTTTCATGCTGTGTACCGCCATATCGATGTCATGATTTAGCATCGCCTGTTCAATCTCTTTGACAAATAGTCCTTTTCCGCCAACCTTTGATAAGGTCACATCTAAAATTTGATCACCCTTTGTTACAATTTCTTTTATATCAAAAGAATAAGAAGGGTTTAGCTCAGACAGCTTTTGAATGACCCATTTTGTTTGTGTAATTGCTAGCTTACTTCGTCTAGAACCTACTTTAATTGTACGCATTACGCCTTCCTCCCGACAATGCCCTTAAGACTCATCATTATTGAAACCAATGAAAGGTTGATAAGCTACCAAGCAGAAAATAATTGATCATCAGCACAAAAAATGAAGCGACATTCCATCGTGCCACGATTTTGCCCTGCATATTTCTCACCAATCTGATGTATAAGTAAAAGCCATATAAAAACAGCATAATAAACGAACCAAGCACCTTTGCATCTGTCCAGTACAACGTATCATACGAAATATATGCCCAAATAATGCCGAGAATTAAACTAAGCAAGAGCATTGGCACGCCAATAATATTTAATACGTAGGCCATATGATCAAGCTTTGATAAGTCTTCAATTCTTAGAAGCCATTTCCCCCATTTTTTCTTTTTCAGCAGACGGTATTGCAAGAGATAGAGAAGTGAAAAAGCAAATGAAAGTGAAAAGGCACCGTATGATAAAATGGCCATCGTAATATGAATGACGAGCAGTTCACTCGTCAGCTTCCCCGTCAGTTCCGCAGAATGGAGATCAGATGGTGTAAAGGTGTGAATCGCCATCATGGAAAAACCAATCACATTTGTAAAAAAGACAATAAATTCAACGCGCAATACTTTTGTGAGGACGAGTGAAAGTGTCACAAGCACCCACGTATAAAAATATAACCCCTCTGCTACATTCAACACAGGGAATCGGTCTGTTTCCATCATAATATAAAACATGTAGACTGTTTGCAGCAGCCAGACAATAGAAAGCAACCAGAAAGCCATTTTTCCAGCCTTCCGGTTGTGTTGAAGAAAATCTATGAAATAGAACAAGACACTTAGTGCATAGATCAAGATCGTCGCTTCGTTGAGTCTCGCTACAATGGATTCCATCATCGCCTAATCACTCACTGGCAGCTGTAGCAAAGCCTTGTGCCATATTGGGTTTGAACAGCTGAAATGAACCTTGCTCCACCTGTACAGGCTCTACCTTTTGCTCTTCCTCTTCTACCTGTAAGTCAAAGATTTCTTTAAAGAGTAAAAGTTTTTCCTCTGCATTCGGCTCCCCAGCAATTTCTTTTGCCTTTAAGATAGGATCTTTCAGCATTTGATTGATAATGCTTTTCGTATGTTTATTTAACAGCTTCATTTCACGGTGTGTGAGGTTTGGAAGCTTTCGTTCAATGCTTTGCATCGTATCAGCTTGAATCGTGAGCGCCTTTTCTCTTAAAGCAGAAATGACAGGAACAACACCAAGCGTATTGAGCCATTGCTTAAATTCCACAATTTCTTCTTCAATAAGGAGTTCAACCTGCTCAGCTACTGCACGGCGCTCTTTTAAGTTGGCTGCCACAATGCCCTCAAGGTCATCAATGTCATACAAAAAAGCACCTTCTACTTCAGAAATGGCTGGATCTAAATCACGGGGCACTGCAATATCCACCATAAATAGGGGTCTGCCCTTCCGCTTTTTATTCGCACTTTCGACCATTTCTTTTGTAATGACAAACTGTTTAGCGCCAGTCGAACTAATTAAAATATCCGCTTCATATAATGTTTTTTCTAATTGATTTAAGCTTTTAGGCTCTCCTGAAAAACGGCTCGCCAATTCTTTTGCTTTCTCATACGTTCTATTAATGACAGTCACTTGACCAATTCCTTGACCTTGAAGATTTTGTGCCGCCAGCTCGCCCATTTTTCCCGCACCAAGAATAAGGACATGCTTATCAGAAAGACGTCCAAAGATTTTTTTGGCAAGTTCAACTGCCGCATAGCTGACAGATACGGCATTAGAAGCAATATCTGTTTCCGCATGAGAGCGTTTCGCCACCGTTACGGCTTGCTTAAACAAATAATTGAAAACGGTACCAATGGTTTTCTCCTCTTGAGCTATTTTAAAGCTGGAGCGCACTTGACCAAGTATTTGTGTTTCACCAATTACCATGGAATCAAGCCCACAAGCCACACGGAATAAATGCTCAACCGCTCCATCGTTTTCATAAAACTTCAAATATGGAGAGACATCCTCTTTTTCTAAACCGAACCAATCTGCTAAAAATCTTTTTATATAAAACCGACCAGTATGAAGCTGATCTACAACTGCGTAGATCTCTGTTCGATTACATGTTGAGATGACGATATTCTCTAGAATGCTTTTTTCTTCTTTAAGCTTGGACATCGCTGTTCCGAGCTCGCTCGGTTCAAAGCTTAGCTGTTCCCGTATCTCAACAGGGGCTGTTTTATAATCTAAACCCACAACAAGAATATGCATAACTTCAGCTTGCACCCCCAACGCCCTGTCTAATTTATAATAATTACAATATA
>NZ_NKHG01000213.1 GCF_002744245.1 Bacillus pumilus
AAGCCTCGTTCAACAGCATCTTCATGATGGCTGACTCCGGTGCGCGGGGTTCCGCAGCCCAGATTCGTCAGCTGGCCGGTATGCGTGGCCTGATGGCCAAGCCGGATGGCTCCATCATCGAGACGCCGATCGTGGCGAACTTCCGCGAAGGTCTGAACGTACTGCAGTACTTCATCTCCACTCACGGTGCTCGTAAGGGTCTGGCGGATACCGCACTGAAGACTGCGAACTCAGGTTACCTGACTCGTCGTCTGGTAGACGTGGCACAGGACATGGTGATCACCGAGGACGATTGCGGCACTACCGAAGGTCTGTGGATGACTCCGCTGATCGAGGGTGGCGACGTGGTCGAGC
>NZ_NKHG01000214.1 GCF_002744245.1 Bacillus pumilus
GAGTTTGTATTGGCGCCTGCACTAATTCCAGATGTGTTTGTAACTATCTGGGACAAACTTTCTTTAATGGGATCCATGTATCTGGAATTATCCAGAAATCTAAAGTCTTCAATTTGCCGGGCAAGCTCCTTTACAGACTTTTGAACTTTAGCGGCGCTCTTATTTACGTTATTAGCCACAGAGTTAAAGCCAACACCTAAATCCGTTGTTAATTTATCCCCAACCAATATCTGACCGACATCGACTAACCCTGTAGGACTCTCATTAGTGCCATCAGAGCCAGATGGATTGCCACCGCTATTACCATGAGAACCACTGTCAGAACCATCCTTATATTCGCACTCGTTCCCAGAAGAAATATAAG
>NZ_NKHG01000215.1 GCF_002744245.1 Bacillus pumilus
TCAGCCTTCTCTGCCCAGTGATCTTGTGCTTGAGCAAATGGTTTTCCCGCATCAACCGACTCTAATTGTTTTCTGTCCCCTGATAGCACTAATCGTGTTTCGGTTGCTTCCGCGATTTGCAAAAGCTGATTAAACCGTAGTGTATCCACAAAGCTCCCTTCGTCGACGATCAAAACACTGGGCCTGAAATCAGGAGAGCGCTTTAGCTCACTGATAGCCATATCTCTATCTGCATTACTCTCCAAGAAGCGACGGTTTTCCAGTAGGTACGCCTGCAAAGTAGTTGACTCTATACCGGAGTCAGCTTGTAGCTGTTTCGCTGCTGTAGCCGAAGCAGACACACCATTTATCTTGAATCCCCTGGACTCGATTATC
>NZ_NKHG01000216.1 GCF_002744245.1 Bacillus pumilus
TGCCAGGGTCTGATAGCGGATCCCCTTGTCGGTCAGGGTCTTCTTCAGGGTGTCGAGAATATTGTTGGCCAGGGTCTGGCTGTAGGTCATGCAACTATTCCTTTATCTGCATTTTTATGTTGTGTCAGAAATTGAGTTCTTTTGTCGTTGTGGGCTCAGATATTGACACTTTAAAAAACCAGAGGAAACAAACCCGACCTAATCGATTGAAATGGCCAGACCAGTCGCGCTCGAAGGTTGCAGATAGTGATACTCTGCGGTGCATATCCTTCAACCGTTCAACATTTTGCTGGTGGCGCATAAAACATCGCGCATAATTCAAGACGAATCGGATTCAAGACCTTCCTGGTTGAGAAATCGATTGTTTGCTTCCAATTTAAGGGTTTTTTAAACCGCAAGGTTTTTTATTCTTTCCTGGCATTGAGCGGAACTCGCAAGAGGGCCGCTTTTTTCTTTTCCTAGAATCTGAGCCCGCCGTCAAGACAGGGGCTCAGTTTCGGCACTTCCTGCG
>NZ_NKHG01000034.1 GCF_002744245.1 Bacillus pumilus
TGCACCAACCACGACACCGAGAATGAGACCGATTAGGATTTGAGTAGCTAATCCAAATTTTAATTTTTTCATAGATTTCCTCCCTGACATATTTCATTAAAGGAATATTCCCATTATATTAAGTTTTAATATATGAATTAAAGTATAACTAAAATTAAAGAGGTTCGTCCACGATTAAATGATATTGAGAAAATACTAAATTGTAAGAAAAAATGGACATTTCGAACTCCCTTCCTTCTCGTAAGTCAATAAAAAGTGCCTTCAGACCTAAAAGTTATCATAACAAAATACTAAAAAACCCTTTTATATCAAGGGTTTTCCCTTTTTACCTATTTTTCAGGAAAAATAAAAAGCACTTTTGACTCCAACTGATAGTTGAGGAAAAAAGTGCTTTTTTATTCAATTTATTTCTTTATTTAAGATAACTTACTTGTGAGCATTCCTCACATTCATTCCCATAACACTCGTGCTGTTCCGTTAAATCATTTCCACATTTTGTGCATTTCTTTGAGGGCAAATTTCTAAAAAACTCAGTGATTTTTCCTAGCATTTGTCATCCTCCAATACATTTTGTTGCTATCATTGTATTATAACAGATTTGTAATTGTCAATCTGTTTTGTAACAATAGGCAAGAAGAATGCTTTTTCCACGAAAAATGGGTATATTGTAAGAAGGGGATTTTTAGAAAAGGAGGTAAGAATGACGATGAAATTAACCGTTATTGGATGCTACGGAGGGTTTCCAGCAGCTGGTGAAGCGACGTCAGGCTATCTTTTTGAATCAGGTGGTTTTCGGCTGCTTGTAGACTGCGGCAGTAGTGTTCTTTCAAAGCTTCAGCAATACATTGATATAGAAGAATTAGATGCTGTTCTCCTTTCGCATTATCATCACGACCATATTGCAGATATCGGACCTCTTCAATATGCTAAATTGGTGGGGTATCATTTAGGGAAAAGTAGCGGCCCGCTTCCGATTTATGGACATACTGGTGATCAAGAAGCGTTTCTGCGGCTTTCTGATGATGTACATACAAAGGCAAAGCCTTATCATTCGGCAGAAGGCCTTCAAATTGGCCCGTTTCAAATTGATTTTTTGAAAACGGTTCATCCGGCAGAATGCTATGCCATGAGAATTCATGCAGATGATGCTGTTGTGGTGTATACAGCGGACTCAAGCTATCAGGACGCATTTATCCCATTTAGCAAGGATGCTGATCTTCTCATTGCCGAAAGCAATTTTTACGCTGGGCAAGACGGATCGAGTGCAGGACATATGAACAGCACTGATGTGGGCAAAATGGCAAATGAAGCAAATGTTGGAGAACTAATCATCACACATCTGCCTCATGTCGGTCGGCATAAAGACCTAGTCAATGAAGCACAGGCGTTATATACTGGCAGTATACAGCTTGCCCATACAGGGCTTAGATGGAACAAGGAAGGAAGATAGAGATGCTGTTTATCGATAACGAACAACATTATGATCCAATGATTAATTTGGCAATTGAAGAGTATTGCTTAAAATATTTAGATCCCGAAGAAACGTATTTGCTGTTTTATATTAACCAGCCGTCCATTATTATTGGAAAGAACCAAAATACAATAGAAGAAATCAACACAAAATATGTGGAAGACAACGGAATTAAAGTCGTTCGCCGACTATCAGGCGGTGGTGCAGTTTACCATGACAAAGGAAACTTAAACTTCAGCTTTATTACAAAAGACGATGGGGACAGCTTCCATAACTTTAAAAAGTTCACGGAACCAGTCATCAAAGCGCTAGAAAAGCTAGGAGTCAAAGCTGAATTAAGCGGCAGAAATGATATCATGGCAGACGGGCGTAAAATTTCTGGAAATGCTCAATTTGCGACGCGAGGACGTATTTTCAGCCATGGTACACTCCTATTTGATTCAGAAATTGAACATGTGGTCTCTGCATTAAATGTTAAAAAAGAAAAGATTGAATCTAAAGGAATTAAATCCATTAGAAGCAGGGTTGCCAATATTAGTGAACTGATGGATCAAAAGATGACAACAGAAGAATTTAGAAAAATTCTTTTAAGCTACATTTTTGATACAAATGGGGACGTGCCTCAATATCAGCTGACAGAAAAAGATTGGCAAAAAATTCATGACATCTCCCGGGATCGATATCAAAAATGGGAATGGAACTACGGCCGTTCACCTAAGTTTAATTTGCAGCACTCTAAGCGATTCACAGCAGGCTCTATTGATCTGCGATTAGAGGTGAAAAAAGGTATCATTCAGGATTGCAAAATCTTTGGGGACTTCTTTGGCGTGGGGGATATTGCCGATATTGAACAAAGACTCATTGGAAAGCAATATGACCGTAAAACCATTAGCGACGTATTAGAAGATATGGATATACACCACTATTTTGGCAACGTATCGAAAGAAGACTTTCTTGATTTGATTTATTAAATGATAGAAAAGCATGGCTAGAGATAGCGATGCTTTTTTCTACTGAAAGAAATGAAAGCGATTCATATTTGATCTTGTGGAATTTTTCGATTGTCTATTATAATAGAAGAGAGGAATGTTCGGCCATAAAATGAATGGCTATTCATTCATTGACGACACAGAAGGGGTGGGAGAATGGATTTGATCAAAAATCTTCAACAGACTGCGATGACCAAGGGAGAAAACATCGCACTTATCTTTGAAGGAAACAAGTGGACCTATCGAGAGCTGATGACAAGTGTCGAGCGCTTTGCAGATGGCTTAGTCAACGAAGGATTTCAAGCAGGGGATCATATCGCGCTTATTTTAGGAAATTCACCGCATTTTGTCATTTCTTTTTTTGGTGCATTAAAGGCAGGACTTATCGTTGTACCTGTCAACCCAACATACACGCCAAGCGAGATCGGATATATGCTCACCACAGGTGATGTGAAAGGCATTGTTGCCCCACATCAGCTACTGCCAGTTTACGAACAAGTGTATGAACAGCTTCCGTCCATTGAACGAGTGATCATTTGTGCAGAAAATGAATCTGCATGCAGATCAAGTATAAAGGAAGTATCTGATCGCCTAGTCTTCTTTGGAAAGCTTGTATCTGGACATGCACCAGATACAACGCATCCTTCTATTCAACCTGATGATACTGCTGTTATTTTATTTACATCTGGCACTACAGGAAAACCAAAGGGGGCGATGCTCACTCACTTTAACCTTTATTCAAATGCCAGAGACATTGCTGAGTATCTATCTATCGGTGAAAAGGACAAGGTGATTGCGGCTTTGCCGATGTTTCATGTATTTTGTTTGACGGTCTGTATGAATGCACCGTTGATTCATGGCGCGACTGTTTATGTCCTTCCTCATTTTAGCCCATCAGAGCTATTGCGCATGATGGAAAAAGAAAAACCGACACTATTTGTTGGTGTTCCAACCATGTATAACTATTTATACCGCCAAGAAGGTCATGATGAGGCGATGAAATCAGTGAGAATTTGTATCTCAGGCGGTGCCTCGATGCCTGTTGCCCTACTTCATGGTTTTGAGGAGAAATTTGATGTGACGGTGCTGGAGGGCTATGGTTTATCAGAGGCTTCCCCAGTGACTGCATTCAATCCCCTTGACGGCAAAAGAAAACCAGGTTCAGTCGGGACCGATATTATGAACGTGAAGAATAAGATCGTGAATGAACTTGGAGACGAAGTCGGTCCGAATGAAGTCGGAGAACTCATTGCAAAAGGGCCAAATATTATGAAAGGCTATTATCAAATGCCAGAAGACACAGAAGCTGCACTGAAGGGCGGCTGGCTGTATACAGGAGATTTGGCCAGAAGAGATGAGGACGGATATATTTATATTGTCGATCGGAAAAAGGATATGATTCTTGTTGGCGGATATAATGTTTATCCAAGAGAAGTAGAAGAAGTTCTTTATCAACATGAAGCTGTAGCAGAAGCCGTCGTCATCGGTGTGCCAGATCCAAACACAGGAGAGGCTGTCGTCTGTTACATTTCCCCTAAGAAACATGCTCACATCAATCAAGATGACATCATCACACATTGTTCACGCTATTTAGCGAAATATAAGCAGCCCCAAACGATCCATTTCATAGACGATATTCCCAAAAACACAACAGGTAAAATTTTAAGAAGAGCGCTAAAGGACAAGTACCAAACAGAAGAAAGCAAATAATGAAAGGGAGTCTCTTATGAGGAGGCTCCCTTTTGAATGGCTTCTTGTAACTGTTTCTGAAAAGAATTTGACTGTTTTTGATTCAGTTCATAATACGTTCCATCTACTAAAAAAACGACCTGTGATCGGTTGGACCATAGCTGAAAGGTGGTCCCGTTTGTTCGACCAAACATCACCTTTGCGATATAATCTGGCTTTTTTACATTTTTCTTAAGATGATTGGTCATTTGCTTGCCCTTGTTTAATTCTTCAATTAAATCTTCTGCTGTATCTTTATCATCTATTTCATAGGAAATCGACTGGTTAGTTGGTGAAAGCAATAATTTTTCTGCTCGATTTTCATCGAAGATTTCATTTGTCCGGCTGAACACATAAAAGAAGGTGATCAGTAAAAGTCCAAAGATCACAATTCCTGCAAGGATTTTCTTCATTTTGATCCCCCAACTCACTGTTTTACACCTAGCTTCTCCGATTTTCTAGAAGCATAATCATTTTTTTCGCTGAAGCTTTTTTAGATGGGGCATGCTATGATGGAGCCACATGAGACAGGTTCTAAACAAAAATGTACAGGATTAGAATAGAGGAGAGGGAATAGAAAGGAGGCAGACATGTGCGAGTACGTAAATGGGTAGCTCTTGCAACGTTAGCATACATATTGTACGGTCTTTTTATTTATTCATATTTGTTTCTAATGGGTGATTCATCAGTTCCTGAAAGTATGAAAGGAACAAGTGCAGACCCTCATACTTTTATGACAAGCCATGAGCTTGTGATCAGCGAGAATTTCTCAAACATACGTAACCTGTTGTACTTTATTACAATACCGTTAGATTGGTATGTCTTTTTCCTATTGCTGATCTCAGGGTTTTCACGGAAATTAGCAGACTGGAGCCTTGCAGCTGCTCGATTTCAATTTTTAAGCAAACTTGTCTATGTCTTCGTGCTGTCGCTTCTTACCCTGCTGGTTTCACTGCCGATCAAATGGATTGGTTATCAGCTGTCCTTACACTTCGGGGTGTCAGCTCAAAGCACGACAAGCTGGTTAAAAGATCAAACGCTTGATTTTTGGATTCAATATCCGCTTCTTGTGCTATGTGCCATTGTGTTCTTTTGGTTGATTCAAAAGAAAAGGAGGTTATGGTGGCTGTATGCCTGGTGTTTGACAGTGCCAGTCACACTGTTCCTCTTTTTTATACAGCCGGTCGTCATTGATCCGCTATACAACGATTTTTATCCATTAAAGAATCATGCACTTGAGAAAAAGATATTAACTCTTGCAGAGGAAGCGCATATCCCGGCAGATCATGTATATGAAGTCAATATGTCTCAGAAAACAAACACGATGAACGCATACGTAACAGGGATCGGTGAAAATAAGCGCATTGTCCTTTGGGACACAACGCTGCAGAAGCTGAAAGATCGAGAAATTTTATTTATCATGGCGCATGAAATGGGGCATTACGTAATGAAGCATGTCTATATCGGCCTAGCAGGTTATTTGGTGCTGTCACTTGCTGGATTTATTGCGATTGACCGCCTTTATTTTTACCTTTATCAAAAAGGTGCTGCTACATTCCGGCTGAAATCGGCACACGATGTCGCTGCACTGCCGCTTCTTTTGATCATTGTATCCATGCTGTCATTTGCGGCTTCCCCTTTTACAAATGCTGTGTCAAGGCATCAAGAAAGGGCAGCTGATGACTATGCAGTGAACCTGACAAAAGATGGGGAGGCAGGGGTGACGTCTTTTCAAAAACTTGCAAAATCTGGACGATCCCAAGTGAATCCGCCGCTACTAGTGAAAATATTCCGCTATGGACACCCGACAATGATGGAGAGAATTATTGACATGGAAAAGGCATCAAAAAAAGAGGAAACGTCGAAATAGCAATAAATCTATAAAATCCGGCTGATTCAGCCGGATTTTTTGAAACACATAATTAGTTAGAAGCCGCTTGAACGTTAATTAACCCTTTTCCGTAATAAAATGAGTTACCAAGCGGTGTTGCCGTGCTTTCTAAACGCTGACGAACCTGTGAATTTGATAGATTCGGGTTCTTTGAAAGAATAAGCGCTGCGGCTCCTGCTACATGAGGAGAAGCCATGGATGTCCCAGTATAAGATGCATACCCGCTGCTTGGTACTGTACTTAAAATGGATGTACCAGGTGCAGAAACATCTAATTCAGGTCCTGCGCTAGAAGAGGAGTTTCTTACATTGTTGCTGTTCACATTGGCAACGGCAATCGTAGAATCATATTTTGCTGGATAGCCAACAGTGCTTGAAGAGCCAGAAGAACCTGAATTACCAGCAGCAGCAACAACAACGATTCCGCGATTGTTTGCTGTATCAACAGCATTTTTAAGCGCTGTCGAACTGCTCGGTCCGCCTAAGCTCATATTGATGACATCCATGTTATTGGCAACGGCCCATTCAATACCGCTAATAATCCAGCTGTATTGCCCATCGCCGTAACGGTCTAACACTTTAACGGCATACAAGGAGGCACTTGGAGCGACACCTAGAACACCAATTGTGTTATCTAGAGCAGCAATAGTTCCGGCTACGTGAGTTCCGTGTGATTGAAAGTCTTGGGTGGCATTTGGCTCTGAAGGGACGAAGCTAGCACCGCCTGCAACATTTAAGTCAGGGTGTGCAGCGTGGATACCAGTATCAAGGACAGCTACTTTGACGTTGGCGCCTTTATAGCCTTGAGCGTGTACAGCTGGAGCTTTGATTTGAGGGATACCATAAGGGACGGTTTGTGCATATGCTTCTGCTTTGTGGTCTTCTTCTACATAAGCAATGCTAGGATCATGTTCAAGTTTTTTGGCGGCTTGTTCGGACATCTTCACTTGTGCAGCATTAATGAGTCGATATTGCTTTTCTAGTTTCCCGCCATTTTGAGTCACCGCATGTTTCTTAGAGCTGTTCGTGGTGGCAGAAGCTTTAAAGCCAACGATATAGCTTTTTTCACTATCTGACTTTGAGACCGTCTCGGCATTTGCCATTGAGCCTCCAAATCCTGCTGAAAACAGAAGAGGGACAGCCAATAAAACACTTGTCATCACATTTTTCTTTTTCACGCACGTTCCACATCCCTTTTTTTTATTTCAGAATAATCATCCGTAGTCTATAAGAATGATTAGTTTGATTATTCTGTATTTTCAGTTTAAAGGGAATGGGCAAATAAGAGTAGACCTGAATTTTTGTGAAAGACCTAGCGAAAATTAGGGAAATCAGTCGCTTGGAAAACATGGTAGATTATGTTTTATTTTGATTTATTGCGGTTTTCTATTAAAAAAGAAGGGTGCTTTTTTTCTCATGATCGATTTCAGGACAAACATTCGATATCCGAAAAGTCATAAAATAGGTAGAAAAGTCTAGCATCTATTTCGAATTTCGATATAAAAAAATGTTATTTTATCATTGTTTCTGACATAAAAAAAACCTGTTGGTGATAACAGGTTCTCAGCGTGTAGACAAACCCTCGCATTCGGTGTCAGTCCTGC
>NZ_NKHG01000217.1 GCF_002744245.1 Bacillus pumilus
GCCTTGTACACACCGCCCGTCACACCATGGGAGTGGGTTGCACCAGAAGTAGATAGCTTAACCTTCGGGAGGGCGTTTACCACGGTGTGATTCATGACTGGGGTGAAG
Organism: Bacillus pumilus; assembly: GCF_002744245.1. Lineage (GTDB taxonomy): Bacteria > Bacillota > Bacilli > Bacillales > Bacillaceae > Bacillus > Bacillus pumilus_M. Next base: position 109 of record NZ_NKHG01000217.1, read on the forward strand.
TCGTAACAAGGTAACCCTAGGGGAACCTGGGGTTGGATCACCTCCTTACCTTAAGATGACGAAGTTGTTGAGTGTTCACACAGATTGCCTTGATTCAAAGTAGTTAGAGCAAAGACCTGAT
>NZ_NKHG01000218.1 GCF_002744245.1 Bacillus pumilus
ACGCCTTGGCGTGTCAGTGCTTGTTTGGTCGAAAGGCCAAACGAGAGAAGCCCGTTCGTTGGGTTGGGATGTGAATAACGGCGAAAGCGGTTACCCAATTCAGAGTTAGCGATAACAACGAGCTGCGCTAAAGACGACATGTCGCTGTGTCAGAAATTGAGTTCTTTTGTCGTTGTGGGCTCAGATATTGACACTTTAAAA
>NZ_NKHG01000219.1 GCF_002744245.1 Bacillus pumilus
GCGAAAGCGTCAGTGCTTATCTGGCTTAGGTCAGATAAGAGAAGCCCTTTTGTTGGGTGTTGGGATGTGAATAATGGCGCGAGCCGTTACCCAATCACCTGCGCGCAAGCGCAAAGACAAATCCGGGTCCCCTTCGTCTAGAGGCCTAGGACACCGCTTTACCACGGTGTGATTCATGACTGGGGTGAAGTCGTAACAGCT
>NZ_NKHG01000220.1 GCF_002744245.1 Bacillus pumilus
AACAAAGCCCCGCAGGGCGGGGCAATGTGTGACGGCAAGGCCGGTGATCACGGTCGGAGCGGGGGGGCGGTCACCTGACCTTGTGGAAGATGATGAGGATCAGGGGGACGCAGACCAGGAAGCCAAAGGAGGCCGCGTCAAACACCACGCCGGTGGCTTGCATCACCGCGTCCATCATGGCGCGGTGATACTCCAACGAGACGGGGCCGGTCCCGATCACGCTCTCCTTCTCCGCAATGTGCCCGAAACTGGTAGAGGCCACCCCCAGCCAGAGGTAATAGCCCAGCGACACCAGCGCAATACCGGCCCAACGCAACACGGTTTTGGTCTTACTTGCTGACATGGTTTTCTCCACCTAATAACCC
>NZ_NKHG01000096.1 GCF_002744245.1 Bacillus pumilus
AAAGGTGTTTTGATCCCTGTCTCAAAAACGGGGGTCAGTCCCTATGTGAACGGCTTTTATATATATCCATTTAAGATTGTCATGATCTTGCGAATTTCGCCAGTTAATCAAAGAGAAAAGGACCCTTCAAGCAGGTTTTTTTCAGCGTGTAGACAAACCCTAACATTCGGTGTCAGCCCTGCGTGCCGATGCTCACGAATCTCAAATTCACTCCGGTACTCGGTCTTCCTAGACTTCAAAGGTTTAGCCCTTGTCAAAGGATGCTATGTCTATTTTTTATATAAAATGAGCGCTGAAAAACAGTAAAGCTGTTCTCCTCCTTGCTCACAGATCACTGCTACGTTGTACTGAATGTCAATGACTTGGTCGTCGTCCATTCCTTTTAAAAAAAGATTGATTTCGCTCTGTAAATCTTTTTCGTGTTCTTCATCAAATACAGCTACCTTTAGCACATATGCCACTCTCCCTTCTCTCGCTATTCTATCTTTATGCACATAGAGACGGGCATATGAACAAAAAAAGCCTTCCATCTCATCGATGAAAGGACTCTTTGATTATCGCTTCGGTTTTGTTTCTCCTGTCCATGCAAGCATCCCGCCAACCACATTGGTCGCTTGGTAGCCTTGGTCTTCTAGGTAATAGCAGACATTTTCACTACGTTTACCAGAACGGCAAATAATATAATATTCTTGTGTTTTGTCAAACGCATCCAGTTTCTCAGGGATATCTCCCATTCGAATGTGGACTGCTTCTGGAATCATGCCTGCTGCTACCTCCTCATCCTCACGCACATCGACAATCTGAATGGCCTTTTCTTGCTCTAGTTTTTTCTTTAATTCTTCTATTGAGATTTCTTTTACTGACACGACTTTCATCTCTCCTTTTATTCACAGTGACACCATTATAGCAAATCATTCACATCATGTTGAATTACTGTGTATTCACCCGTTTAGATTGAAGGAAAGACGGTAATCGTTTTTTTACATCTGCTGCCTGCTGCTCGCTTTCAAACTCTACCTTCTTAAACACTTGATAGGCTAACCACATGTGGCCATATGCGAGAATGCTGATGCTAAAAAACGGCACGATCCCCGGTAAATAAGCAAATAGGATAAATAGAATAGCCGAGAAAACGAGCATAGAGAGCGTATATTGCAAATACGAGATGCCAAGCAGAAGGGAGAATTTCAAATAGAGACGCTTTTTCCAATCATAATGAGCAAGCAGCGGAAAAATATAAAACAAGCTGACAATAAACAAAAAGCCAAAGATATAAATGGCAAAACGGAGTACATGTAATAACCAGCTCGTTGGATAAATATAAGCGAGGTCCACATAAATAATCGTCCCAATGATGAGCAGCACCATTCCAATCAAATTAGAGCGCAAAAACTCCTCACGGTATACCTTCCAAAAGGTGCGGAATACTTTGACTTGCTCGTGCCCTTGTATCCACTTTCTCATCACGGAAAATAACGCAGTTGTCGCAGGCATAAATCCAAAGATTCCAAGACCAAGTAATGTGAACAAAAGCCACAGCAAATTAGTATAGGCTAGCCGCATCACCCACTCACACATCCGTAGCATTCTACTCATTGATCCATCATAATCCATCTCTTTTCCCTCCTCTCTTCCTCGCTACACCGTTTCCTTTTGAAACAATTCTTCTATCTCAATTGGGCGTTTTTCTGCGACAGAGCGCCACATGCCTTCCCCAAGTGCAATTGAATAAGCACCAGCCTCTGCTCCTGCCGAAATGTCATAGTCAATCAAGGGATCTTTTCCTAAAAATAAATCAGCCAATAACAGTGGATCCCCGCCTCCATGCCCCCCCGGCTGTTTCACGACTTCAATCGTCTCTTTTGCCCCAAACATCGGGTAGTAAGAAATGGTTTGTTCTGGGAATTGAAAAGGAATTCTCGATGGTACATGAAACTCATTTGTTTCAATGCGTCCCTTCGTTCCGTTAATCGCAAGCCGATAGCCTTCATATGGGGCTGAAAATTGAATCGAATAGCTTAACAGGGCCCCTTGGTCATAAGCCACTGATGCCACATATGTATCCTCAATGTCAATTTCTTCATCAAAAATACATGCATCTGGGCGGTAATTTGAATATTGCTTCGGCTGCTCCTGACCTGATTCAATATGGTCGTCCTCCACCTTCGAACGCTCTACCCGCGGATTCCATCTCGCTTCATAATGACATTCATCTTTCACATGACATGTTCCGCAATACCTGTTTTCTTCTCCCTGCAAGGGATTCCAAGGACTTTCGTTTCCATAATAGTTGAGTGCACCGTAAGCAAATACTTGCTTCGGCTTTTGATCAATCCACCAGTTGACTAAATCAAAATGATGGGTCGACTTATGAATAGAAAGTCCGCCAGAGAATTGGCGAGTACGGTTCCACCTTTTGAAATAACTAGCCCCATGATACGTATCAATGAGCCAGCTCAACTCAACAGATGTGACCCTTCCGATCTTCCCGTCTAAAATGAGCTCCTTAATCTTTCGATGAAATGGATTGTAGCGATAATTAAAAGTGACCGTGACCTTCCCCTTGCTTTCCGCCTCTTTTTCCATCACTTTTTTGGCATCTTTTGCTGTTGTCACCATCGGCTTTTCAGTGATGACATCGAGATCATGGTCAAGTGCCTGTAAAATATATGTGACATGCGTATCATCCCGACCTGCCACAATGACGATGTCTGGCTTTGCTTCCTTCACCATTTGATCAAATGCATCCTCATGAAAAAACAAGACGCCTCTTAGTGATGGAAAACGCTCCTGACAGAGTGTATACCGCTTATCATCTATATCTAGTAGCCCTGTGATCCTGTAATGCTCATTGAAATCCTCTGTGAGCGGTTTGATAAACATATTGAAAGCCCGATGACTGAGACCACAAACCACGACCCGTTTCACATTTCCCCACCCCTTTTTCTATTGATTCTCACGAAGCTGCTTCATAAGAGACAGCGCCTCTTTAGATTTCCCCGCATACACAGGAATGAAAGCAACCATATCTCGGTTTAATCGAAATGTATAGCCATTTAACTCTTTCGTCCCTTTTGTGATTTGGACCGCATAATCAACTGTTTTCCCCGTCTTTGTATCCTCTATCGTGTATGGGCCTGCCGCTTCATCACCTACTCCCATCTCTTCAAGCAGCTGAAAGCTTCCAGGATCATCATATGTTCGAAACATTTCTTCAGGGACGAACATCACATCCCCCTCTTTAGCAGTAATTTCAACAAGAAGCTTCTCAGGAATGGCTGGGAAGATGTGAACGTGATATGTTTCTTGATTCGGCTGAAAAGCCTTCTCCAGTAGCTGATCTTTCATTCCCTTTGACATGTCAGAAAAAATGAGTACATCGATACCATCTGTTTTCCCCTGACAGGCTGACAAACAAAAAGCAGCGATGAAACCAATGAGCCATGAGGCAGCCCTTTGACGCCGCCTCATGCCTTTTGAAAAACAGACAGCTTCTCTAGTTCTGTTAACGCCATAATAAAAGCGCCTGCCCCGTGCAAGTCATTTGTACTCCGCTCTCTTCCAACGTAGTAATCATAGAAACCCGCAGATGTTCCGATACAAATATCGCTCACAGTAAAATCACCGTTTTCTTTTTCCATCGTTTTATATTGGATCAAGCCTTGATAGGCTTTGACAACATGATCGACATAACGAAGGCTCACATACCCTTTATTCATGGCTTTTGCCATGGCATACATAAATAGACATGATCCAGAGCTCTCAAGCCAATTGTCGCTATCACTTCCTTTATCAATGATTTGATGCCAGAGACCTGTCTCATCGTCCTGATACTTTGCCACACTTTCCAGCATATCTGTCAGTGTTTCCTTCCACACCTTTCGCCCTTCATGCTGATCTGGCAGATCCTCGATCATATCTGCTAATGCAAGAACATACCAGCCAAACGACCTTGCCCAAAACTCCGGGGAACAGCCAGTGTCTTGATCTGCCCATGGCATCGCTTTTCGTTCATCCCACGCGTGATAGTAAAGGCCTGTTTTTTCATCTTTTGTATGCTTTCTCATGAGGTGCTCTTGGTGGATGACCATATCCACCAGCTCCGTTTCTCCTTTCAGCTGGGCATACTTTAAAGCAAAAGGACCGCCCATGTAGAGACCATCGAGCCACATTTGGTAGGCATAATGATCTTTATGCCAAAATCCTCCCTCAGACGTGCGATTTAACGTGCGGTATAGGCCACGGAGCTTCTCCGCTGCCAGCACATACCGCTTCGCCCCTGTTTTTTCGTAAAGTGGGAATAAAATGAGTCCTGCTTGGATCGCATCAAGCTCATCCCTGCGAAATAACAGATTCCCGTGATCATCAATGAGCGAGTCCGCATAGTTTTTCACATAATCGAAATATGCCTCGTTCCCAGTTGCCGCGTGCAGCTTCATCACACCGCAAAGGAAGACACCTTGATGATAATGCCACCTTCCGGCTGGCGGAAGCTCAACTGGTGTATACGCTTTCATAATGGTTTGTGCTAATTTCTCTGCATGCTCAAGCGGTGATACCTTCTCAGTAGATAATGTCATTCTTCCTCATCTCCCTTTTTAATAAATCCCTTCTTCTCCAAACTTCTTCGCTAAACGGTTCGCTAGCATGACTAAAATGAGCCCAACGGCTGCTTTAAATAAACCAACAGCGGTACTATAGCTGAATTGTCCTTGCTTTAGGCCAGCTGTATAGACGTACGTATCAAAAATCTCCGCCACTTCCCTGTTCGTTGCGTTGAGTAATAGATAAACGTGTTCAAAACCAAGCTCTAACGTGTCACCGATTTTTAAGATCAGTAGGACGACAATGACACTTTTAATCGCAGGAAGGGTAATATGCCACATCTGTCTCAGCCTGCCAGCTCCGTCCATTTTCGCTGCTTCATACAGCTGCGGGTCCACCGCCGTAATCGCCGCAAGATAAATGATCGTCGACCACCCAGCTTCTCTCCAAATCACCTGTAAAATATACATCGGTCTAAACCATTCTTGACTAAGGAGAAAGTTAATCTTTTCTCCCCCAAAGAAAGCAATCAATTCATTAATTAACCCACCATCTACTGTTAACAAAACAAAGGATAAGGACACGACAATGACCCATGACATGAAGTGCGGAATGTAAATCATCGTTTGAACAAATTTCTTAAATAATGCCAACCTGACTTCGTTTAAAAGAAGTGCTAATAAGATCGGAATCGGAAAGAAAATCACGACATTCATGGCGAATAAAATCAACGTATTTTTTAATAAGATGAAAAATGTTGGTTCAGTAAACAATCGAATAAAGTGTTTGAATCCCACCCACTCACTGCCAAGAATCCCGAGAAACGGCTGGTAATCTTGAAAGGCAATGATCAATCCCCACATAGGCACATATTTAAAGACAATAAAATAAATGAGCCCTGGCAAAATCATTAAATACAAAAACTTTTGACTAAGCAATTGATTAAGTAAGCGCTTTCTCTTTTCTTTTTTCAAAGCTGCCGCAGGCACACCCTTGGCAGTGGCATCCTGTGTTTTCATAGATAAAGCCTCCCCTCATGCTGTTGCATGTGTTAACTGTATCTTAAGGATGAAAAATCCGTCTACAATCATATCATCAGATCATATTTCCTTAGAGGTAGCTACTCAAAACGTTACATAAAACATAAGAAAATGATCCTAATATCAGAAAATGATTATTGACAAACCTACCAGATTTTTGGATTAATAAATTAAGGGGAAAAGATTGGTTCGTTTGAAATGGGGGGTTTTATGAAAAGAAGGCAGTATAAATTTTATTACAAGCTTGTGACGTTTTTTTTCATGCTTAGTACGATTCCTGTTATCATTGTCGGTATTTTTTCTTATCAGCATTCGCAAAAAACAGCTCTTGAAAATATCTCAAATGAAAAGCTAGACAGCGTCAAACAAACCCAATCCAATATTGAGCATATTTTAAAGACAGTTGATCATTCTCTCACTCACTATGTCAGTTCGCCGCCTCTCCTTCAAACACTGGCAGAACCTTTAAATCCAGACCAATTCCAACTTTACAATCAAGTACAGCAAGAACTAAACTACCTGCAAACCTTTGACACAGACCTTTCCAATATTACGCTCGTCAGCGACATTGAAGATTGGTACATGAACAATTCCGGTCTTTATCATTTAACCAATGGAGACCAAGAAAAAGCGTTAACATCTTACCTTAATATACCTAGTCATTCCAGCTGGGCACTCGAAGAGAATAATCCACTTATAGCGACAAAAGAAGGAAAAGCATCCTTTTGTAAATACAATGTCAACTTAATTAAACAACTGCCGATGAACAGTGTCCAAAAAAAAGGAGTCGCTGTCGCCAGCATTCCAAGCTGTGTGATTGCTGACAACATGCCTGACTTCTCTCAATCTGATAGTATGTTTGTCATTGATACGACCGGAAAAGTACTGCTACATAACCGCAATGAAAAAATCGGTGAATCCTTAAAAAATCAAGACTTCGTCAAGCATGTGCTGTCACATGAAGAACGATCAGGACAATTTGATATGCAAATCGATGAGCTGAATTATCAAATTACGTTTCAAAAATCAGATTATAACGAATGGACATACCTATCCTTTGTATCCATTCCAGAGCTTAAGCAGCAAACGAAATCAATTGGGTGGATCACCTTTACTATTTGTTCCATTTTGTTAGCGCTTTCATTGATGTTTTCATGGCTGGGTTCCAGACACTTTTATAAACCAATCCGCTTATTATACGAGTCCTTTGCACGCAATGAATCCTTTTTGCATAAGCAGCCTTTCCAAAATGAATTTGAGTTAATCGAATCGAGTATTAAACAAATGAAAGATCAAAATAATGATTTAGAGGAACGCATTGAGCAGCAAGTGACCCACTTACAGCAATACTTTATGGTGCGGCTTTTGCTCGGAAAGCTGACGGAAGAAGAGATTCACAACCGATTCCAAAGCTTAGGCTTCCCTCGTGATTGGTCCTACTTATCCATGCTTGTGACTCAAATCGATACGTTAAAAGGAACGCCATATGAAAAAAAGGATGCTGACTTGCTTTTATTTGCCATCAACGGACTGATCGAGCAAATTATTCCACAAGATGAGCACCTTCAGCCAACCGTTGTCAATCAGCATCAAACGACGATTGTTCTCAATCAATCGAAGTCAGATGATGAATTCACTGAATATTTAAACCGATTAGCTGAAACCATTCAACAGCGTATCGAGGAAGAGCTTGGTTTGTCTATCAGTATCGGTATTAGCCGCCAGTTTAAAGACCTCTCCGTGGCCAAACATGCTTATATTGAAGGGAAAGAAGCCTTAAAATACAGACTCAAAGCGGAGAAAAAGTCCATTATCTTCTATGACCATATCCAACAAGGAAAGACCTTTAAAACTCATTTCCCCAAACAGCTGCAGCATGATTTATTTGATGCGATCAAAGCTGGAGATCAAGGCAAGGCTGATCACTATTTACATGTGCTCCTGCAATCCATTTTCTCTAAAAATGCTGGACCGCACGAATACCATATCGCCCTCGCCCGTTTTTTAAACAACTTGATTGAGCTGATGCACTTGTTAGGCATTGAATTATTTGAGGTCGAAGATAACAAAATGCTCTATGATACGATCTTTGAGTTTAAAACCTTTGAAGATACAGAGGCGTGGCTGAAACATGAGATCATTCAGCCGATCATTGATCAGCTTGGTGCACGTGAGGACTCACAATACAAAAATATCTCAGAAAAAATCATCCACATCATTCATCAAGAATTCGACTCAGATCTCACTTTGGATGAAATCGCCACACGCCTGCATTACAACCCAAATTATTTAAGCAGTATTTTTAGAAAGGATATGGATATCTCCTTTAGTGAATATCTCTCGTCCTACAGACATCATGTCGCGAAAAACTGGCTTGTGGAAACCGATATGTCCGTAAAGGAGATTTCGGAAAAGCTAAAATATAAAAATCCGCAAAATTTCATCCGCTCCTTTAAAAAGCTAGAAGGCACGACCCCTGGTAAATACCGAGACCAGAAAAAAGGAATATAATGCAAAAAGTCCCGCTCTCATGAGAAGCGGGACTTTTTTATTTAAATTGTTTATTCAAGATGATGTCTTCTAGCACTGATAGCGGTTCTCCGTCACTATCAAGCTCTCTCAGCTGCTGTGTGAGCAACTTCCAGCCGCATCCCTGCGATCAATCAAGTGGCGTTTCATCCAAAACTCACGCAGGAAACTCTCAATTCGTATTTGAAAACACACGGCATTCAAATGGAAGCTTGGTCCCGCTTATGCAGAGCGAACTGCTGCAACATCCGCTCATTAAAGAGCTGGCACACACATACAGCAAATCACCTGCTCAAATGATTTTGCGCTGAGTTGTGCAAAAGGGGGTCATCACCATTCCAATATCAACGAAAGCACATCGTTTAAAAGTAAATGCCGATATTTTCGATTTTGTCCTTTCTGATGAGGGTATGAAGCGTCTTTCTGATTTAAATGAGAACAAACGGATTGGCTCTGATCCAGACAACTTCGACTTTTAATGAAAACACCCCCGCTCTTTTTGCTAAGCGGGGGTGTTCTGTTTATGATTTTGATTTTTTAAAGGAAGCTTCATATTCTTCAATGATTTTATTTCCACCATTCGTTTTCCATTTCTCTACATCTTTTTTAAATTGTTCTTCACTGATATCTCCAAGAATGAATTTATAGGTGGCATCATCAATGATTTTCTTCAATTCGTTTCCTCGCTCTGACGCCGTTTCTGAATACAAGCTTTCAGCAGGGTTGGCGACGATGATGTTTTTGTTGTCTTCTTCTAGCTCTTCGTATTTTGTACGAACTGCATCCCCTTTATTTTTTAAGTAACGTTTTTCAATCCCTACAAGACTAACAAGCGGCTGTACATCTGTTTGCCAGCTTTTCACTTGGCTTTCTTCACGAACAAATGTATTCCCCTCTTCTTTCTTATAATGCTTCCCATCGATTCCGTAAGTCATTAAACCATACACATCTTCTTCCGCAATGCGATCAAAGAAGGCTAAAATCCGTTTTAACTCCGCCTCTGATTTGACGCTTGTTTTAGGGAATGCGAAGATGCCATTATGACCACCTGATGCCCACACACGTTCTTTGCCATCTGGGCCTTTGATTCGGTTGATAATATCCACTTCCATCTTTTTATCTGTCGCGTCATCTCTCAGGTTCACCGCATCTACCATATTTCCAACATAAATGCCTGCTTTTCCTTGTGAAAATAATTCCTGCTGCTGTGTTTTACTTGTGACTGGGAAGTCTTTGTTCATATAACCGTTGTCGCGCAGCTTTTTCATGTAGTTCATTGTATTCATATACTCATCTGTCATAAAGTCTGGCGTGAATTTACCGTTTTCTTCTTTCCAATCCGTTGGCATTCCTTCATACGAACCAAGTGTCTTAAATGCGCCGTAAATCAAATCGTTTCGATCCGTAAAACCGATCGTATCGGATTTTCCATTTTGATTCGGGTCATTTTCAGTAAATGCTTTGGCTACTTCATAAAGATCCTCCAATGTTTTTGGTGTATCCAAATTTAAATTTTCAAGCCAATCCTTTCGAATGACAATCCCTTGTCTTGAAAGTGGTCTCTCTCTATAAATTCCATAAAGCTTGCCGTCTATAGAGGCATTTTTATTAATCAGTTCGTTCATCTTACTTAAATTTGGATAATCCTTTAAATACGGACCGATTTCCCAAAACATGCCTGATCTGAACGCATTAATAGCAGACGAATTCTTAATGTCTTGAATCGTTACAATTTGCGGGAGATTCCCTGCGGCAAGTGCTGAATTTAAACGGTCTTCCTTCACAGCATCAGGCACCCACGTAATATCAAGCTCTGTATTTGTGAGCTTTTCAATCTCTTTTAATACTGTATCCTTCGGCGGCTGCTGATGATACAAAATGGCCATCCATGTCAGCTTCACCTTTTTGTCTAAATCAACCTTTTCTTCTGATGAGCCTGCCCCTTTACTTGAGCACGCTGAAAGAATGCCGCTTGTTGCAAATAACAGGACAAACGCAATCAACCATAATTTCTTTCTCCCCATAAGATCCCTCCGTTGATTCATCTTTTTAACCCTTTACAGAGCCTAGTAATGCCCCTTTGTTAAAATGCTTTTGAATAAATGGATAGACAAGCAGAACCGGTATGGTTGCCACGACAATGACAGCCATTTTAATGGTTTGGTCCGGCGGCGGTGTAGATGATCCCATATCCGACATATCTCCCTGCATTCCGCTTGATACAATGACGATTTGCCTCAGTAGTACCTGAATCGGCCATTTCACTGAATCATTTAAATACAGGATAGCTGTCATGTACGTATTCCAATACGTCACGGCATAAAAGAGTGAAATTGTCGCAATGGCTGGCAAAGAGAGTGGCAGCACGATTTTAAAAAAGATCCCTAAATCGTTACAGCCATCCATCTTAGCTGATTCCTCAAGGCTTGCCGGAATGTTTTGAAAGAAGTTTTTCAAAATAATCAAATTGAACGCATTGATGGCAACTGGTAGAATGAGTGACCAATAGCTATCAAGCAGTCCAAGTGTTTTCACGACAATAAAAGTCGGGATCATTCCCCCACTAAACAGCATCGTGAAGACAACGAGAAACATGAGTGTTCTCCGTCCTTTTAACTCCTGACGAGATAGCCCGTATGCCATCAGTGAGGACAAAAACATGCTGACAGCGGTTCCAACGAGCGTGACGAGTATTGATACAATGAGGCTGCGATACACAATATCTGTAGAAAAAATGTATCGATAGGCCTCTAGTGAAAACGTCGTCGGAAACAAGATAAACTTCTTCGTGATGACCTCTTCTACTGTAGCAAAAGAGGCGGCAATGACATGGATGAACGGAAGCACACATATTAATGCGAACATGAGTAGAAAAGAGTAATTAAATAAATTGAACAATCGGCCTTTTATAGAACGATCTATGTTCATCACGCCCTTTCTTTGTAAGCGTTATCATTTCGTCTTAATATAAGCTGCAGCCTGTGACGATATCGTAATTAAAATGTAACAAATGGGGGAAGAAATCGTCTATAATCATCTTGACAGACCAAGCGGCTGATCATGCCATTCGTGCTTTTATGCTCCTCACACAAAAGAATAAGATCATGAGCTAATGACATGATTATGACCTATGTCTGATCATTTTCTTCAAGGATTTCCGTCGTATTGACATCTGGTCTGTAACCTAGCTCCTGCTTCGTTTTCTCAGTGGACCAAGGCTTTTCTTCGTTTTCTGATACAGCATAATATGTCCCAAAGGGAACTTCCGTTTCAATCGCTGCCTTTGTCATGCCGATAAGGTCTTCATGTGAAAGCAGCGTTCTTTTTGTTCTTTTTTTCTTGTGTAATTCCTTCATCTCATCTGTCACGACGGTTCCAATTCGCAAATTGATGACAGACATACCCGTTTGATCGTGGAACAAACGTCCTAGCTGTTCGGAAGCGAATTTTAAAATGCCATACACATTTTTCGTCGCAGGCACATCGTCAGTCGTAATATCTCGCCCCAGTAAGGAGTGACCATCCTTTTCATAACGATCTGTCACATGGTTACTGCTTGCAAAAATGACTTTTGGAATGCCTAACCGAGCCGCTGAATGAAACATATGGTAGGTGCTCCTCCAAAAAACATCATTCATTTTTGCAAATTCCTTTGCATTCATCACGTCATGTGTCATGTCGATATTCAGAAGATGAATCAAGACATCCGTATCTTGCGGAATCGCCTGAAACAATTCCTGTTCATTCGTCGCGTCTGCTAAAACGACTGTTTCTACACATCTCGTTAAATCAATGATGGTCACGTCGTACTCAGAAGAGAGCTCGTTTGTTAAAAGACGTCCGATGACACCGCATCCGCCAATGATGGTGATTTTTTTCATATGTCTCCTCCTTTCTTTTGGCGTAGTATGTCCAAGCCTTATATTGATTACAGCCACTTTTTCAAAAATCGTGTCGCCTCGTGGCGCATAGCGGCTGTTTCAAAATGACCTGCATGCAGACCAACAAGCTGATACCGTTCCTTCAATGAAGCAGCTTGATAGGTTTGACTTAATACTTTTTGAATCCGCCCAACGCCCTCAGCGGGTGTGAGCTGATCGTATTTTCCAACTAAGCTTAAATGCGGTCTTGGAAAAATCATTTCCTGGATATCAGCTGCTGTAAAATGCTTGGCTAAGCTCGGTACATAGTAATAAAAACCATGCCGGTCTAAATTGTTCGTTTCAATCAATGTGTGATGATCTACCTGTGCGCAAAGATCAATACACACACTGATCCTCTCATCAAGCGCAGCCGTCCACCATGAAAGCAGGCCCCCCATTGACATCCCAAAAACAGCTAAGCGTTCTGGGAGCACATCTGATCGAGACAGCAAATAATCAATCGCACTCATGCTTTCATACAGCATCATCCCCCACATCACTTTTCCTGTTAACAGCATTTCCTTGAAAATTTCACTTTCCGTTCTACCCTTTCTTTCACCAAAGCCTGCATGGTCAATGGCCAGCACACTATACCCTTTTGAAGTGAATTCTTTCGCATATGAAGGCGCCTGCAAATAATGAGCACCCTTCAATAACTCTTCCTTTCCATCAATGTAATTCCCGCCATGAGAGTGCTGGAACAACACAACCGGTCTTTTTTTCACTGTATCCTTTGGCTTCACAAAATAAGCAGGAATTTCCTCCACGCCATGAATAGAGAGAATGAGTGTTTCGACTAAGTACGATTCACGTTCCTCAATTTTTAACGTATAAGCCTCCACGCGATGGCGTTCTGGCATTTCTCCTAAAAGACTGAGCAGTTGTTCACGTTTGCTTTCCTTTTCCATTGACGTCACTCCTCATTTTCTTGATCAACTTTTAACATACGAGATCGTTGGAGGAATCCCCTTGTTTTCGACAAAATTATGTCCTGGGAAATAAACAACACCCACCGGTTTATACCGATGGGTGTGTTCTTTAGTTCGCAACAATATTGACAAGCTTCCCAGGAACCGCAATCACTTTACGGATTGTTTTCCCTTCAAGCTGTTCTTTGACTCGTGCATCATTTTTCGCAAGCTCTTCTAATTGCTCTCTTGTTGCATCAGCAGGAACAGTTAATTTTGCTTTTACTTTCCCATTCAGCTGTACGACAATTTCTACTTCATCGTCGACAAGCTTTGACTCGTCATATTGTGGCCATGCTTCATAAGAAATCGACCCTTCATGACCAAGTTTATTCCAAAGCTCTTCCGCTAAATGCGGTGCAATTGGAGAAAGGAGTTTCACAAAGCCTTCAGCATATTCTTTCGGCAATGTATCAGCCTTATAGGCATCATTGATAAACACCATTAGCTGTGAAATTCCTGTGTTGAAACGTAAGCCTTCATAATGATCCGTGACCTTCATCACCGTTTCATGATAGCTGCGCTCTAATGCACCACCTGATTGCTCTGTCACTTTCTCACTGATTGAGCCATCTTCATTTGTAAATAGACGCCATACACGGTCAAGGAAACGACGAGCGCCATCAAGTCCTGTTTCAGACCAAGCAATTGACGCATCTAAAGGTCCCATGAACATCTCATAAAGTCTTAATGTATCCGCACCATGGGATTCTACGATGTCATCTGGGTTGACAACGTTCCCTTTTGATTTACTCATTTTTTCATTATTTTCACCAAGAATCATTCCTTGGTTGAACAATTTCATGAAAGGTTCTTTTGTTGGGACAACCCCGATATCATACAAGAATTTATGCCAGAAGCGCGCATATAACAGATGCAGTACCGCATGTTCCGCTCCACCAATATACACATCAACCGGAAGCCATTTCTTTAGCTTTTCAGGAGATGCGAGCTCTTCTGTGTTATGTGGATCAATATAACGTAAGAAGTACCAGCAGCTGCCTGCCCATTGCGGCATTGTATTGGTTTCACGTCGTCCTTTTTGACCTGTGACAGGATCTACAACCTCAACCCATTCTTTTATATTGGCTAAAGGTGATTCACCTGTTCCACTTGGCTTAATTTCAGTCGTCTTAGGCAAAATCAGTGGAAGGTCTTCCTCTGAAACAGCTGAGGATGTTCCGTCTTCCCAATGAATAATTGGAATAGGCTCACCCCAGTAGCGCTGACGGCTGAACAGCCAATCTCTTAAACGATACGTAACTTTCTTTTCACCTTTTTGATGTTCTTCAAGCCATGCAATGGCTTTTTCAATCGCTTCTTCTTTCCCTAAGCCATTTAAGAAATCAGAGTTAATGTGTTTTCCATCACCTGTATAAACTTCTTTTTCAATGTCTCCGCCTTCTACAACCTCTTTGATTGGAAGATCAAATGTTTTGGCGAATTCATAGTCACGCTCATCATGGGCAGGTACCGCCATAATGGCTCCCGTACCATATGTGGCTAATACGTAATCTGCAATCCAGATTGGCATCTTTTCACCATTTAATGGATTGATGGCATATGCACCTGTGAAAATACCCGTTTTCGTTTTAGCAAGATCTGTCCGCTCTAAGTCACTCTTAGATTGAATCTCTTTGATATATGCTTGCACTGCTTCTTTTTGAGCTGCTGATGTAATTTTTCCAACAAGTGCATGCTCTGGTGCAAGAACTGCATACGTTGCACCAAAAAGTGTATCAGGGCGCGTTGTAAAAACGGTAAATTGCTCGTCATGTCCTTCGACTTCAAAGTGAACATGCGCACCTTCAGAACGTCCGATCCAGTTACGCTGCATATCTTTGATGCTTTCAGGCCAATCAATCTCTTCTAAATCCTCTAACAGCCTGTCCGCATATGCCGTAATTCTAAGCATCCATTGCTTCATTGGACGTCTTTCAACAGGATGCCCTCCGCGTTCACTTTTCCCATCAATGACTTCTTCATTTGCAAGGACCGTACCGAGCGCTGGGCACCAGTTCACTGGTACTTCATCAATATACGCCAATCCTTTTTCGTACAATTTCAAGAAAATCCACTGTGTCCATTTGTAGTAATTCGGATCTGTCGTATTGATTTCTCGATCCCAATCATACGAGAACCCTAGTGATTGAATTTGGCGGCGGAAATTATTGATGTTTTCTTCTGTAAAGGCCGCCGGATCATTTCCTGTATCCAGAGCATACTGTTCCGCTGGAAGACCAAATGCATCCCATCCCATCGGATGAAGAACATCATACCCCTGCATACGTTTCATACGTGATAAAATATCCGTTGCTGTGTAGCCCTCGGGATGCCCAACATGAAGCCCTGCTCCTGATGGATATGGAAACATATCCAGCGCATAAAACTTTGGTTTATCTTCCGAGTCAGATGTGGCGAATGTTTTATGTGTCAGCCAGTAATCCTGCCACTTCTTTTCAATTTCCCGATGCTGAAAACTCAATGTGAAAACCTCCTTTAATATGTACGGCTTTATCTGCTAAAGTGACCACTGCAAGAATTCAGATTTTTCTAAAATCAACAAAAAACCCTCATCCCTGGAAAGGGACGAGAGATTTTTTGTTTCCCGCGGTACCACCCTTGTTAGCGTAAATTACTGTTCATACGCTCACTTAATATCTTTAACGCAGACATGCGACAGAAGCTTTAACGCAACTGCAACTCTGAGGCGAGTTCAGAAGCAGATTTGATTGACTTTCACCAGCCGTCAATTCTCTAAAGACAAATACTGCTTTCCTACTACTCCTCTTCACTGTTCTTATCGTAACCGTCATCTAAGTAGTATTTTATAGAATTATGATCATAAGTGCAAGCAGGTTTGTATACAATGGGAATGTACCCTAGACTAGGGTAAAGTAGAGGATATTATTCGTGTGGAGATCGGTTATGACGGTTGGAGTCCGCATCCTGTGAACGCTGTTCTCTCACAAAATCAAAGCTTCGCAGAACTGCTTCTCCCCCGTAACCTGAAATAATTGATAAGATGACCAAGTGCAGACTAGAATCGGGATTTGAGGATAAGACAAGCAGTGTAGCGGCAATCATCCCTACGAGCCAATCTTCAATAAACCCTAGGTAAATAAACTTTTTTGTCATTCTGGGCTTCTCTAGCCTGCCTTTTTTCTTTACGTGACCGAGAATGCCCATGACCCCTCCAATGGCGCAAGCAATAATGACTTGTTGCAGCATTTTCATCACCTTCCTAAAGCCCTTAGAATAGTAAAGCGACTTCAGGCTGTCCAGCCCCCTGTAATGCCATTCTGCTGTTCCGTCATAATCCATGTAAAAGGTCTATTCTCTCTAACGAAGAAAAAAAGCTTGTTTCTTCCATTATATGTGAATGACCCATAAACAATCTTGATGCATTGGAATCATTTTCACCTAATCCATATTAACTATTTTTGTCATTTTATGAATGATAAGCAATTGATTCCTTCTTTTTCTAAAAAAAGTCTCCTTACTTACTATATTCTAATGGAGGACAAACTATGATGACAAATTTAACAAAGCGTTTGCAATGATTGAAACAGAACATATGTTATGTTACGTTTATAAGGAATTATTTTGGTTGAAAAACACTATTTTAAATGTTTGATAGTAGCAGCAAAGGAGGGTAATATGGTCAGCTCGAACATCTTCGGCTTGCAACAACAGCTTGAACTCATAAAAAAAGCGCTAGATCATGCGCGGATTGGTGTTGTCATTACAGACCCTTCTTTAGAGGATAACCCTATCGTTTATGTGAATCATGGCTTTACACAAATGACTGGATACAAACCAGATGAAATTCTTGGGCGTAATTGTCGATTCCTCCAGGGAAAAGACACAGATCAAGAGCAGCTTGCTTTAATACGTCATGGAATACAAAACAAAACACCTATTACCACACAGCTAAAAAATTATAAAAAAGACGGCACTTTTTTTTGGAATGAACTCAATATAGATCCTCTATACATTGAACAAGATGACAAAACATGTTTCATTGGCTTTCAAAAGGATATAACAAAGCAGAAGGAATATGAACAGCTTCTAGAAGATTCATTAAAGGAAGTCACCTCTCTTTCGACGCCGATCGTCCCAATCAAAAATGGTGTGTCCGCTCTCCCACTCATCGGAAAACTATCTGAAGAACGCTTTGATGCTATTGTCGCTAAGTTAACTTGTATACTAGATGATTCGAAGGATGATTACTTAATTGTAGATCTTTCTGGTTTAATCGATGTAGATGATTCTGTCGCAGTACGAATTTTCAAACTGCACCATCTCCTCAACCTAACTGGAACAGAACTGATCATTACTGGGATCAAACCACAGCTTGCGTTGAAAATGAAAGACTTGGATACAGATTTCCAAAACACCATCACTTATTTGACGGTAAAAGAAGCAATTAAAGAATTGTCGATAGCTGAAAACCCTGTATAAACGGGGGTTTTTTTTATTTCATCCACTCCACAAAATGGAAAAATGAGGTATGATAGGTGTAAACAGAGATTTAGGGGGGCTGCTAGATGATTATTTTGCTCATCATGGGTCTTTTATGCTTTTGCTTCGCCATAGGATATGCCGCTAATTTCTTATTAATAAAACACCAAAATCAAAGTTTTTTTTCCAAGAGACTCTTTTATCCTTTTTTGATCATCGGTCTCATCTTTTCCATTATGTCGTTACCGTTTGTTGCCACAGATGCTCCGAAGGCACAAGCAGATCCTTCTTCCGAACAACTCTTAAAGGATCAAAAACAATTCACATCTGAAATTTCTCGTCTGAAGACAGATAAAGAAAAGCTTACGTCCTCTTTAGAAGATGTGACAAAAGAAAAAGAAAAACTAACAAAAAAGCTAGAAAACATCACCTCAGAAAAGGAAACGATCAAACAGCAAGAACAGACCATTCATGAGCTTGAAGAGAAAATAGACAAGCTGGCCTCTAGCAATGAAACACTCAAAAAAGAAAACAAGAAAGCAAACAAAGACACTCAGTCATCAACCGTCCAGCGCTCCGCTCCTAAGGATGATGGAACGAATACAGGCGGTCATGAGTCACAAAAAGAAAAAGAAAGAATCGGCTGCCTGTAACATCAAAGGGAGTGTCAATGGCATATATCACACGCCGAGCAGCAGATACTACTCACGGACAAAAAATGTCACACAAATGTTCTGCTCTGTAGAAGAAGCAGAGCGTGCAGGGTACCGAGCACCTAAGCAATAGCCATGTTTCAAGATGAAAAAACCTCCTGTCAGCCCACTAGGGACACAGGAGGTTCTTTTTTAAATTTCTCTTCTTAATGCTGTTAATACATTCGTTTTCGTTGCTTTACGTGCTGGATTGAGTCCAGATACTATCGCTACCCCTGCACTAATCACTGTCGCTGTGATCACAAGGCTTAGCGGAATATAGGAGAAAGTTATCGAGAATTGTTCGCTTGATCCTCCCTCAGACATGGAAGACAAAATGGCTGGAATGATTAAATTCACTGCGAAACTAATGATATACGAAATGATAATACCGATGATTGATCCAATCACACCAATATAAGCACTTTCCATTAGGAACATTCGCTTGATTATCGATGGATTAGCACCAATGGCTTTCATGATACCAATCTCTTGTGTTCGTTCTGTTACCGCCATGGTCATCGTATTGAAAATACCGATTGCAGAAATAATGACCGCAATACATCCGACAAAAATGAGTCCAATTTTGAAGACTGTAAAGAACATATCCATTCCTTCGAGCTGGTTCGTCACAGAGATCACTTGATAGCCGTCATCTGTCAGCTTATCAGTCAACGCACCGACATTGTCGAATTTTTCTGCATAGACAGATGTCGTCTTGTCGATATTGCCGGCTTCAGGAGACATATCCAGCATTTGACCAAATTGTTTTTGATAAGCATTCGGGATCAGAATTGAATGATCCTGCTGCCACTCCAAATTTGGCTTTTTCAGAACACCTACTACACGGAAATCAAATGTTTTGTCTTTGACGACTTCATTTTCTTCATTGAGTTTTGGCACCTTGATTTGAATAACTTTATTTAAAATATCTTTTGTGTACCCTTTTGGCGCTTTCGGTGATTCTTTACCATTTGACGTCTGATTTACTTCTTTTTCATAGGCTTTGCGTTCTTTTTCCGTCCACAGTTGTTCTGCCATATGATATCCAACCACAATTTCGTTCGCTGATGTTGGAACTTTTCCTCGGTCTAGCTCAAGACCTGCTTCTTTTTCTTCTTTCATATCTGTAAGAGCAACATGCGTTTCACTTGAACGGTCATCTAGCTCAACATTTAGCAATGGAATGATCGACGTTCTTGCGACAACAGATTTCACATGATCATATTTCTTTAAATCATCAACCTTGACGTCTCCTTTTTCTTTACCTAACACTTTAATTTCTGTGATGATTTGCTGTTTCATGATTTCATCTTGAGCCGATTTTTGCAGACCAAAACCGACAGACGCTAGAACGATTAAGAAAGAGCATGCCATTGTCGTCGCAAGAATGGTCATAAACACACGCAATCTATTTTTCTTCATATTTCTTCTAATGAATTTGACCTGATCTCTAAATTTCAATGGACTGTTCCCCTTTCTTTAACACACCATCATGAAGCTGGAACGTTGTGTCTGCAATTGAAGCAACTTCATCGTCATGTGTAATGATGACAAATGTAATTCCTTTTTCACGATTGAGCTGCTGGATAAAGGCTAAAATTTCCCCTTCGGTTTCAGAATCCAGACTCCCCGTCGGTTCATCCGCTAAAATAATAGATGGATTTAAAATCAATGCTCTTGCAATACTCACACGCTGCTGCTGACCACCTGACAGTTCATTTGGATAATGCTCTGCGTGATGTTCAAGGCCTACTCGTTTGAGCATGTCTTTTACTTTCGCCTTTCGCTCAGACGGTTTCACACCTTTTAAAGTGAGCGGAAGTTCAATATTTTCAAATGTTGTTAAGCTCCCGATCAATTGAAAGCTTTGAAAGATAAAGCCAAAGTGATCTAATCGAAAGTCCGCCCATTCTTTTTCATTAAAGCCGGTCACATTGGTTCCATCGATGACAATTTGTCCGCTCGTTGGCGTAATATATCCTGACATTAAATTGAGTAAGGTGGATTTCCCCGAACCACTTCGCCCAACAATACAAGCAATGTCACCTCTTTTGATAGATAAATCAATGCCTTTGAGCACAGGAATTTCATTCTCCCTGCCCTTTTTACCAATTTTAAACACATGATCTAACGCTTGAATCTGAATCATCTCTACTCCCCTACCCACTGTTTATCTTTTTCTATAGATTAAGAAATAACTCGTCAGTGCGCCGACAACTCCACCGATTAACATGCCAGCGACATATCCAAACATGGAATTGTTTGAAGAGAATCCAACCCAGCCAAATCCTAAGACTCCGAACACAATGACCATAATTTGAATTGGTCGATCCATTATTGAATAAAGGAAGAACCGGCCACTTCGTTCAATTGGATGTTTGATGAAGCTAAACAAACCAATGAAATAAAATAAGATCATCATGACAATTGGTACGATGAATTCTTCTCCGCTGAACCAAATCGTATATTCATATTGAGTAGAATGAGTTATATAAGTGATTGGGGAAATTGCCACGATAAAATGATTAAACCACTGATCAACCCACTCCCCATTTGTTCTCAATATAAAGTCTAAATGGACCAATGGCAGACCAATCAGTAAAAAAGGTAAAATGGCTGTACTGAAAGCAACGATTGCTTGGGCAATTGAACTTCCTGTCAAAGTGCCTGCTGCAAAAAACAAGGTATATATCATCAAGGCTGACAGCAGAGCATATAAATACATACTGTTAAATCCAGGTGTCTCAACAGGCTTGATGCCTAATATCAGTAAGTAAGTTAAGGCATATGAGAATACATGAATGAGTGCAATAATCCCGGCACCCAAGAAAAGTTTTGTATGATAGATGGCACTTCTACTAAAAGGCAAGGATAAGGTGAAATCCATTTGTCCTTTATTTCTTTCAAAGCCGAGCTGAATTATGGCAAAAAGGATTCCCATTAACCATGAAAGAGCGAGAAAGGCATCTTTCTTAAAGCTATAGGAAAAAAGTGAATTATCCAAAATACATGTCGCATCCTTTAAACAAGTTTGAAAGGATGAATATTCCATTAGGAGGGATAAGGGCGTCGCAAACACTGCAACAACCACTACTAAAATGAATGTCAGCTCTGATTGCTTCCATTCCTTATATAATAATTGCCGCTTTACCATCTGCGTTTCCCTCCAAACTTTGCAATAAATACTTCTTCTAAACTCACAGGCAGTTCATGCCATACTTTCGGCTGTAGCGATTTCAAATACTCTTTTGCCTCTACATCTGTTTTGAGCACAAGTGCTGTATAGAAAACACCCGCTTGATCTAAAATGGAGACGCCTTTTTTTCTGATACTTAAGTTCATATCCTCTTCAAATGCCATTTGGATTTTGACATAATCATTCTTTAATTCATCTAAATCCATGACACTTGTGAGCTGATTTCCTTCTAAAAACCCGATTCGATTACACATACGCTCAATATCCTCTAAACGGTGAGATGTGATTAAAATAGACGTTTGTCGTTCTGCCACCTCATCAATCATCAGCTGGAGTACGTCGTTTCTTGTGACCGCATCAATCCCATCTGTCGGCTCATCCAACAAAATGACCGCTGGTTTGATGGCAAAGCTTAAAATTAATGATAGCTGTTTCTTTAAACCTGTCGACAATTCACGGTATTTCACTTTTTCCGGAATCTCATACCGGTTCACAAGTTCATTGGCATATGTCACATCAAACTTCGGATAGATTTGTTTTAACAGCTGCACGAGCTGTCCGTAATTGTACCTGTCAAAGTAAGGATTCACGACCGGCATATACACAATATTGTGCTTCACTAATGGGTGGTCTTTCACAAGTACATCTTTAAAATAAATCTCTCCTTCATCTGGAAGAAGAATTTGCTGAATCAACCTGAGAAGTGTTGTTTTTCCTGAGCCATTCCGGCCAAGCAAACCGAATATCTCCCCTTCGCCTATTTTAAAGGAAACGTCACTGAGTACTTCGCGTCCATTTAATTTCTTCGATACATTTCTGACCTCAATCAACTTGCTTTCCTCCTTTTAGACTTGAGCCGATCTCTTCTAGCCATTCCTTAAGTTGATGAATGTCAATACCGGCATAATGAGCTTCTATGATGAGTTGTCTTAATTGCTCCTTCATCTCCAACACCTTCCCTTCATTCAGCTTTAGCTGTGCTCCTTCTGTCAAATACGTACCACGGCCTCTTAGTGTTTCAATAATCCCTTCCCGTTCAAGCTCTTTATACGCTTTGCTGACAGTGTTCGGGTTGGCGATGATGATCGTGGCCAGCTCCCTCACCGAGGGCAGTTTGTCACCTGGTTTCATTACACCTTTTAGGCACAACATTTTAAACTGCTCAATGATTTGTTCATATATTGGCGCAGCGCTTCTTGGATCTATTTGAATCATGATGGCTCCCTCTTTCCTCATTCATGCTTTTGCAGTCCTATCGCTTGATCATGTCCATGCATTAAAGGGACCGAATTTGGTATAAAATCTTTTTGAACTTCATAACCAATGAAAACGAGAACGAAAAAAAATGTACATGCTAACGCAACAGCCAGCACCATCCACTTCATATTAATTGGTTTTTTTTCTTTTTTCATGGTTGAGCACCTTTCTTCACTTTTAAGTGTCTATAGTGTATTAGTTGATATAGTACACTTAATACAATATAGACACTCGAATGAAAAGTCAACAGCCTTTCGAAAAATAAAAAACAGACCCTTAAAAGAAGGATCTGTTCATCATTCGTTATCGTATGAAATACCTAACATCATTTGATTTTGTAGGCTTTGAATTTGAACACGCGTCCTGTCTAAACGCTCTCTCTGTTGATCGTTGGCTGCATCTTTTAATTTTTCTAATTCATTCACCGCTTCTTCAAGCATGAGCTGTGCTTTAGAAAATTCTTCTTCGTTATAATGCTCTTGGCGAGAGCTCAAGTCAAATTGTTCACTAGCAAATTCAAGGGTTTCAGTACTTTTTTGCATAAATTCATCGATCGATTTTCTTGTTGCCATCTTGCATTCCCTCCATTTCATCATCGCTCCCGCCTATTTTGCCCAGGTGAAGCTTTTTCACTAAAGAAAATGTTGGACAGATTCAATTGTTCTCCTTCGTGATTTTTGTTAAACTTTTAGGATGCCTATTATAATGCAAGGAGGTTACTGACTTGGATCAGCATAACCCTTTTTTATATTCAAACAGCGAAAAACGTTATCACACATGGAACTATCATTTGCGTGAGCACTTTGGTCATAAGGTATTTAAAGTGGCCTTAGACGGTGGCTTTGATTGCCCAAACCGTGATGGTACTGTAGCCCACGGAGGCTGTACATTTTGCAGTGCCGCTGGGTCTGGTGATTTTGCAGGAAACCGCGCAGATGATCTCATCACTCAATTTAATGAAATCAAAGACCGGATGCACACAAAATGGAAAGACGGAAAATACATGGCGTATTTCCAAGCGTATACAAATACACATGCGCCGCTTCCTGTCTTAAAAGAAAAGTATGAAACCGTCATGAATCTGGAAGGAGTGGTTGGTCTATCCATTGCCACAAGACCTGACTGTCTGCCAGATGACGTGGTGGAATATTTAGCTGAATTAAACGAGCGGACTTACCTATGGGTAGAGCTTGGCCTTCAAACCGTACACGAACGGACAGCGATGCTGATCAACCGTGCCCATGACTATGAATGCTATGTTGAAGGTGTAGAAAAACTGCGAAAACACGGAATTCGTGTCTGCTCACATATCATCAACGGATTGCCTCTTGAAAACAGGGACATGATGATGGAAACAGCAAAAGCTGTCGCTGATTTAGATGTGCAAGGAATTAAAATTCACCTGCTTCACCTTTTAAAAGGAACACCAATGGTCAAGCAATACGAGAAAGGCAAGCTTGAGTTTTTAAGCCAAGAGGAATATGTTCAGCTTGTTTGTGATCAGCTGGAGATCCTGCCGCCAGAAATGATTATTCACCGAATTACAGGCGATGGGCCCATTGAATTAATGGTTGGTCCGATGTGGAGTGTGAATAAGTGGGAAGTGCTCAATGCCATTAATGCTGAGCTTGAAAGACGTAACAGCTACCAAGGCAAACGTTTCGTCAGATTGGAAGAAGCGGCCAAATGATTTTAAAACGCATGCTCCCTTTTAGTAAAGAGCTGTTAGAACGGGCTTGTAAAAAAGGCGATATCGTCATGGATGCAACAATGGGAAATGGCCACGATACACTCTATTTAGCTGACCTTGTAGGAAAAGATGGACAAGTTTTTGCATTTGACGTTCAGGAGGAGGCCTTAAAGCAAACAAGCAAAAGGCTTGGTGAGCATTATCCTTACGTTCACCTCATCCATGACGGACACGAAAAACTTGCTGATCACTTACCAGTGGATGCTTATGGACACATATCTGGTGCGGTGTTTAACCTTGGGTACTTACCAGGAGGCGATAAAACCGTCACCACACAGGCTCATACGACCATTGAAGCAATTAAACAGCTCATTGACTGGCTAAAACCCGGAGGTCTGATCGTTCTTGTTATTTACCATGGTCATCCGGAGGGAAAAAAAGAAAAAGAAGTGCTTCTTGATTATTGCAGGTCACTCCATCATGAAGAAGTACAAGTCTTGTCTTATCAATACATGAATATTCATAACGACCCACCCTTTGTGGTAGCCATCGAAAAAAAGCTCAAATCCTAATGGATTTGAGCTTTTTTATGAGGATTTCATCCAAGGCATTTTCTGATAGGTTCGATAGGCTCTTCCATTGATATAGAAAAAGAACGACGTTTTCCCGCTTGATTTAATCAGCCGCTTTGCCAGCTTGTTCATCTCTTTTTGGGCTGTCACTTTTTCATCGGACAAATAGACCGCCAGTAATCCTCTGTTGATCAGTTTGTGAAAGTTCTCGTGCGGAATGCCTTTCAGCTGCTCATCCGCTTTTTCGATAAAATGCTGAAGTCTGTCCATCATCTCATGATGGGAGCTATAGTATGAGCAAAAATTCAGATCGCCCCCAAGTCGATCCTCTTCTTGATCAATTAAGTAATCCAGTAAAATGTGCAGACCTTGGATATAGGGGAAATAACTTTCATAAATTTGCTTCGCCTGCTTCTCTGTAAAATCAGGTTGAAGTGCATAAGCCACAAGACAGAAAATGCCTAGCGTTGATCCTGCACATGCTGAAAACTCATACCATTCCATCTTCGGTAAATCCTTTTCATATTGACGAAACCATGACTCTAATCGAGGCACACGTTCATGAGGGACTACGTGCTTATGTACTTGCAAATCACTATAGTATTCACACAGCGTGTGTAAATAGGGCTGAATGATCGGATAATGCTCTAAGCGTGACAGCACGTCTTGACATGTGCGGACAAGCGCATGTAAATACCCATGATCCTCTTGGTCATCACGGAATTGATAATACGGCTTGAGCTCAGCATGAATATCAAGCGCATCTCTCATCGCTTGATGCAGCATATGAAAATCCTGTGGATCAAGTGACGTACTGCGGTCACACAGGTTATCTAAGTAGTCACTGATCGTTTGGTACGCCACAATAAATTCAATACATGTTTCTTTCGCTTCACCTGCTAGAAGAGATAAGATGCCTCCGCCTTCACAGTGAAATGTTTTACTGGATATGCTTGCTAGTGCCTGCGTTCTCAGTTCTTCATTTTCAATCATTTCTGCATGAGCCCGCCATTTTTTTAGCTCCTGATGAACAAGCGGAAAAATATCTTTATACACCTTTGTCATCAGTGCAAAAGGACGCTCTGGTACTGACAAATCACTCCACCCCCAACTTAAGCTCACAATCAAATATATTGATCTGTAAAGGCTCTTGCCGCCTTAAACACATCGTCCCTTTCAGGCTCATTAAAAATTTCGTGATACAGCCCTTCCCATTCACGGTATGATTTATTGTATGATTCAATGCCATTGAACCATTTGATCACCCTCGTTTTATCCACGATTTTATCATCGCCTCCTTGCATTAACAGAAGCGGAATTGAGCGAAAAACATTCGTTGGCTGCATCGCCGCATCGACATTTTTCACCAGCTCTCTGTACCAGCGAACCGACACCTTTGTCACATAAAGTGAATCATTTGAATCTGCCTCAATCACATCCTGATTCCGTGTGGCAAGTTCAATCGACAGCCCGGACTCAACCTTAAAAGACGGTGCCAGCACATTTAGACCTTTTGACGCAAAATCCATCAGCTTCTTTGGTTTAAATTGCAGACCTAAACAAGGTGATGATAAAATAAGTCCATCAATCTTCGTATGGGTATACTGCTTGACCCATTCAATTGAAATAAGTCCACCCATGCTGTGCCCAAGTAAAAATGTAGGAAGTCTGAATGACTTCGCATGTTCAATCCACTCATCTAATGAATCAATGTATTCTTGAAAGGAGCGGATGTGGCCACGTGCACGTGTCGAGGTCCCTTGCCCAGGCAGGTCACCCATGACGACGTGGTAGCCTGCATGTCGCCACATTTCAATCAGCCATTTATATCGGCCATGATATTCACTAGCACCATGGACAATCACAATGGTACCAACTGGTCTTTCAGCATGCCAAGTCCACAAAAGTAAACACCTCACAAATGTTGTATTAAGAAAGGAAGTCGAAAAAGTGATTTATCCATATCATCAGTTTACACCTGAGATTCATGAATCGGTCTTTGTCGCAGATAATGCCACCATTACTGGCGATGTCACGATCGGAGAATATTCGAGCGTTTGGTTCCAAACCGTCATTAGAGGCGATGTCGCTCCTGTAAGAATTGGAAAAAACGTCAACATTCAAGACTTATCCTGTCTGCATCAAAGTCCTGGGAAAACACTTCTGATTGAAGATGGTGCTACCATTGGACACCAAGTCACATTACATAGCTCAATCATTCGAAAAAATGCCCTCATTGGCATGGGGTCTATCATTCTCGATGGTGCGGAAATTGGCGAAGGTGCCTTTATCGGTGCAGGTAGTCTCATCCCGCAAGGAAAAGTCATCCCAAAAGGATCACTTGCTTTTGGCCGTCCAGCCAAAGTGGTTCGTCTGTTAACAGATGAGGATATCCAAGACATGGACCGTATCCGCAGAGAATATGTAGAAAAAGGACAATACTATCTTTCCCTTATATCGCGTTAACATCATACGTGTATCTTCACTTTATCATGTTTTTTTCAGGATATTAAGCAATAACTATGAACCGCTTGTTATTTTACCCGTTTACACCACTTTCTATCATGACAAAAAAGGTTTTCAGCACAAAGCTGAAAACCTTTTTTCATTAACTAAAGATGACTTCTTTCGGTTGGTGATTCAACTGCTGTGGATCAATACTACGCTCGACGTAAATGCTGTGCCAAATCATAAAGATGAGGACTGTCCAAATCTTACGGCTATGATCTGCTTTCCCAGCACAATGTTCATTTAATAAATCAAGAACATATTCCTTGTTAATGTATTCATCTGTTTGACTGTTTTTAATGATGTCTTTCGCCCAAGCGTTCATCTCATTTTTCAGCCAATGACGAATTGGAACAGGGAAACCTAGCTTTTTACGATTTAACACATGGTCTGGCACAATGCCTTCTGCTGCTTTACGCAATAAATATTTGGTTGTGCCATCTTTTGTTTTCAGCTCTTCTGGAATTTTAGCAGCCGCTTCAAATACGACCTTATCAAGGAATGGAACACGAAGCTCAAGAGAGTTCGCCATCGTCATCTTATCTGCTTTCAGCAGGATGTCCCCGCGCATCCACGTATGAATATCAACATATTGCATTTTGTTAATATCACTGTAGCCTGCACTTTCCTCGAAGTATGTCTTCGTCACGTCACGATACGTGATGTTCGGATCATACTGCTTCAAGAGGTTTTTCTTCACTGGCTCTTCAAAGATTTTCGCATTGCCGATATAGCGTTCCTCTAACGGCGTACAGCCGCGAACGATAAAGCTTTTCCCTTTCATTCCTTCTGGCATTAAACGTGCCAGACGAAGAAGAAGCTTTTTCAGCATGGATGGAACAGATTCAAATGGCTTTAGAGAAAGAGGCTCACGGTAAATATTATATCCACCGAACAGCTCGTCCGCTCCCTCACCAGAAAGAACAACTGTGACTTGTTTCTTCGCTTCTTTTGCGACGAAATAAAGTGGAATCGCCGCCGGATCAGCTAAAGGATCATCTAAATGCCAAACAATCTTCGGAAGCTCGTTCATATATTCCTCAGGGGAAATGACGGCACTAAAGTTTTGTAAACCTAGCTTATCAGCTGTTTCCTTTGCCACATCCACTTCACTAAAACCATCCTGCTCGAAGCCAACAGAGAACGTCTTCAGCTCAGGGTGAAACTCCTTCGCCACAGACACGATAAAGGAAGAATCAATACCACCTGATAGGAACGAACCAACAGGCACATCACTTCTCATGTGTATTTTCACAGAATCATAGATTGCATCACGCACTTCTTCTATTAATTTCTGCTCTTGAGTTTGTTCAGGCTTGAATTGAACTTTCCAATACGTTTTAAATTCAATGTCATGGCCAGGGCGCAATGTAAACTGGTGGCCAGGCTCCACTTTGTGCACCTTTTGATCAAGTGTATTTGGCTCAGGAACGAACTGGAAAGACATGTATTGCTGCAAAGAGGTCTCATCAAATAAAATGTTTTCATTCACAGCCATTAAGCTTTTCCGTTCAGAAGCAAAGTACACCTTCTCATCCATTTGTGTAAAATAAAGCGGTTTGATTCCAAAAGGATCTCGTGCGCCATATAATAGCTGCGCTTCTTTATCCCAAATTAAAAATGCAAACATTCCGCGAAGCTTAGAAGCCGCTTCTTCTTTATAATGACGATATGTGGCAAGAAGTACTTCCGTATCAGAATCTGTGCTGAACGTGTAGCCTTTCTTCACAAGCTCTTCCTTCAGCTCCACATAGTTATAAATTTCTCCATTGAAAATAATCCAATATTTCTCATCTTCATAAGAAAGCGGCTGCTTTCCATGTTCAACATCTATAATACTTAAACGTCTAAATCCAAATCCTACATGCTCATCATGGAAGTACCCCTCATCATCCGGACCACGATGAACGATGAGACGATTCATTTGTTTTATTAACTCTTCCTGCTCAGTAGTTTCGGACAATGGACGGTGATTAAATACACCAACAAACCCACACATATTATTGCCTCCACGCTATGTTATTTCTTAAAAGTAGACCTATAATTAGACAGTACTTTGTCCGATTTCGTTTCACATTTTTGTGCTTTTTGTTAAAAAAATTTTAATCATAAGGAAAACCGCTTAAAATAAGCGGTTTAATATGTTGTTATTGTCCTAATGCTTCTTTGCGAAGCGTGTCGGCCTTATCGGTTTTTTCCCATGGCAGATTTAAGTCGTGACGGCCAAAATGTCCGTATGCAGCTGTTTGTTTATAGATCGGACGACGCAGGTCAAGCATTTTAATAATGCCAGCCGGACGAAGATCAAAGTTCGCACGAACCACTTCAATTAACTTCTCTTCAGAAGCTTTTCCTGTTCCAAATGTATCAATTGAAATCGATACCGGCTGTGCTACACCAATTGCATAAGCAAGTTGTACTTCACAAGAATCTGCAAGGCCAGCTGCTACGATGTTTTTGGCTACGTAGCGAGCAGCGTATGCCGCAGAACGGTCAACCTTCGTTGCATCCTTACCAGAGAAAGCACCGCCGCCATGACGAGCGTAGCCGCCATACGTGTCAACGATGATTTTACGTCCAGTTAAACCAGCATCCCCTTGAGGTCCACCGATCACGAAACGGCCTGTTGGGTTAATAAAGTATTTTGTCTCTTCATCAATCAGTTCACTAGGAACGACCGGGCGGATTACATGCTCTTTTAAGTCGCTTTGAATTTGTTCAAGTGTCACTTCTGGTGCATGCTGTGTGGAAATAACCACTGTATCAATACGAGCAGGTTTGTTTTGCTCATCATATTCAACTGTTACTTGTGTTTTTCCATCTGGACGAAGGTATGCAAGTGTTTCATCCTTGCGAACTTCTGTTAAACGAAGAGATAATTTATGCGCTAGTGAAATCGGCAGCGGCATAAGCTCTTCTGTTTCGTTGTTTGCAAAACCAAACATAAGCCCTTGGTCACCTGCACCGATTGCGTCAATTTCTTCTTCAGTCATTGTTCCTTCACGTGCTTCAAGCGCTTTGTCTACACCTTGCGCAATATCAGCAGACTGCTCATCAATTGACGTAAGAACCGCACATGTTTCCGCATCAAAACCATATTTCGCACGTGTGTAGCCAATTTCTTTAATCGTGTCACGTACCGTCTTTGGAATATCAACATAAGTAGACGTTGTAATCTCACCGCTTACTAATACGAGACCGGTTGTTACAGAAGTTTCACAGGCAACGCGTGCATTCGGATCTTTCTTTAAAATTTCATCCAAAATGCTGTCTGAAATTTGATCACAGATTTTATCCGGATGTCCTTCTGTCACTGATTCTGAAGTAAATAAACGACGATTTTGACTCATAATGGCTATTTCCTCCTGTACAAGACCACATCATCCCAAGATGAGGTCTCCAATATGATACGGAACTCGTTCCCTCTTATTGAAAACGTTTATATTAGAGATGTTATTGGCAATTTGTTCATATGGTATCCCAACATTAAAAAAACCATTTCCTTCATTGCGAGGAAAGGGTCTGGGATCGCATGCCTTTCACTCTTATCGCTCAAGGTTTTCTTGTACCTTGCATCAGGTTAGCACCTTGGTTTCTTTAGCATATTCATGCCTTTTTCATAAGAAACCGGTTGCTGGGCTTCATCGGGCCTGTCCCTCCACCAACTCGGGATAAGAGTATCCGTTCAATAAGATATCTTATCTTAAACCCTTGTGTCATGTCAATGCTTCATAGGAATTATCTCCCCTCTTTTTTCACCTCATGATTAGCATCACCAAAAAGCATATTTTCATAGCAGAAATGAAAAAACACACACAAAAATATTTAAATAGTATAGACTATTATTATTAATGTGTTATACTAATCGAAACAAACAAATTCAACGGTAAAGGAAGGGTTTTTTTATGAACTCAGTGGATTTAAAAGAAGATTTGCAGTCATTGCTCTCATTAGAAAATACGCACCAAAATTTATCTGTTCCGAAACTTGTTGAAAAGATTTTGGCGCGTCATGAGGGCGTTTTGACATCAACAGGTGCTGTCCGCGCCACAACTGGTGCCTACACTGGACGTTCTCCTAAAGATAAATTTATCGTCAAAGAAGAAAACTCTGAACATAAAATTGATTGGGGTCATGTGAATCAGCCGATCTCTAAAGACGCTTTTGATCGTTTATATACAAAGGTTGTGTCATACTTAAAAGAACGTGATGAACTATTTGTCTTTGAAGGGTTTGCGGGTGCTGATGAAAGATACCGTATGCCGATTACAGTTGTAAACGAATTTGCATGGCACAATCTCTTTGCAAAGCAGCTATTTATCAGACCTGACGGATCAACACCATCATCAAACGAAAAACCTTTCACCATCTTATCTGCACCTCACTTTAAAGCAGATCCTGAAACAGACGGAACAAACTCTGAAACGTTTATTATCGTTTCTTTTGAAAAACGGACGATTCTCATCGGTGGAACAGAATATGCAGGAGAGATGAAGAAATCCATTTTCTCTGTGATGAACTATCTGCTGCCTGAACAAGACATTCTATCTATGCACTGCTCAGCAAACGTTGGTCAAGAAGGCGATGTCGCATTATTCTTCGGCCTTTCAGGAACTGGGAAAACAACGCTTTCTGCAAGCGCAAGCCGCAAGCTGATCGGAGACGATGAACACGGCTGGTCTGGCACAGGTGTCTTCAATATCGAGGGCGGGTGCTATGCGAAATGTGTGAACTTAAGTGAAGAAAAAGAACCACAAATTTACAAAGCCATCAGCTTCGGCTCAGTGCTTGAAAATGTGGTACTTGATGAAGAAACACGTGAAGCGGATTATGATGACACATTCTTTACTGAAAATACACGTGCTGCTTACCCAATCGAAATGATTGATAACATCGTGAAACCGAGTATTGCAGGTCATCCATCTGCCATTGTCTTTTTAACAGCTGATGCATTTGGCGTTTTACCTCCAATCAGCCGTTTAACGAAAGAACAGGCAATGTACCATTTCTTGAGCGGTTACACTAGTAAATTAGCAGGAACTGAGCGCGGTGTGACGTCACCAGAAACAACGTTCTCTACTTGCTTCGGTTCCCCATTCTTACCACTTCCAGCTCACGTCTATGCAGAAATGCTTGGCAAAAAAATCGATGAGCACGGCGCAAAAGTATTCCTTGTGAATACTGGCTGGACTGGCGGAGGCTATGGTACGGGCAAACGAATGAATCTTGCTCATACAAGAGCGATGGTGCAGGCAGCGATCGAAGGTGACCTTGACAATGCTGAAATGATCACTGACGATATCTTTGGATTACACATCCCACTTCATATTCCAGGTGTACCAGATGAAGTGCTTCAGCCTGCTAAAACATGGGCAGACCAAAATGCTTATCAAGAAAAAGCACACTTCCTTGCCAATGAATTTAAAAAGAACTTCAAAAAATTCAGCCATGCGGCAAGTGACATTGAAGCAAAAGGCGGACCACTCGTATAAAAAACAAAAGCTGAGGGAATAGATCCCTCAGCGTGTAGACAAA
>NZ_NKHG01000221.1 GCF_002744245.1 Bacillus pumilus
GTATAAAAATAAAATAACAAATATAGATAGAATAAACTGTTCTGAATAAGACCTTGGGGTGCTGACTTTTGGTCACTTCAACAAGTTGAATTGCCCTTTCGTCCTACACCACCCCAAACCCCTCATAGGACGTAATAAAATTAAAAATAACATACAAAAAGTATTGATTAAAATACAAATTACATATATAATAAAGACATAGAGAAGAACGGAAAAATAATTTATCAAGGGAGATGGAATTTATGGAACTAGTCAAAACCATTAAAGGAACTTATGAAGCAATGAGAATTATAAGTGCAACATTTAATTGTGTAGGGGCATATAAGTATACTCATCAAGATGGGGAGATAATTGAAGGTTATGAATATAAAGAAGTAAATGAAAATAACCAAGATGAATTTACACCGATTGTAAAAGTTGAGTGTGCAGATGGATATTTCTATGCAACTAATTATAAAAGTGACGTTACAAACAGATTATAAGATTAAACTAAATAAAATGAATATTTTAAAGGGAGAGATTGAAAATGACAGCAGTTTTAAAAATTAATGAAGAATTGAATGGGATAGAATTGTATTTTGATAATAAGCCAGGAAATGAAACATTAACTCATTTAAAATCTAACGGTTTTCGATACTCTGGATTTAAAAAATGTTGGTGGAGTAAACGTACAAACGAATCTTTAGAAGTTGCTAACGATATCACTAAAAACAAAATTACATATATTGAAACGGAAAACAAGAACAAAAAAGTGAAAAAGAATGATTTTAATCTCTGGAATGCTACACAGTGGAAACCATTTGAAGTTAATAAAGAACAAGATGAAAAAAGCATAGCTAAAGAGATTAAAAAGCATTTAACCAAACGTTTCCCGCACTGCAAGTTTTCTGTAACATCTAGTTATACTTCTATGACAAGCAGTATCAACATTCAGATTAAGAAGACACCATATGAGAAAAAGAGTATTTATCTTTCTGCGATTCGTGTTTATTGTGAAACTTTACTTAATCACTACCGCAATTGTTATGATGCTGCTGATCCTTACACAGATTATGCTGGAAGCTATAATTTTTACGGTAACGTGTCAATTGATTGGGAATACAAACAAACAGAACTTACCGAAGACACAAAAACTGACTGTGAAATGTATGACCTAAAATCTGAAGAAAAAGCAAATGAGGAGAAAATAAAGAAAGATGAAGAATTTAAACGATATCTCGAAGAAGAAGAAAGAAGAAATAAAGAATATCAAAGAATCCAACTTGAAGAGTCTAAAAAGGAAGAAGTAATCACTTCATCTATTGAAGTTAAAGAGCTTAATGAAGAAAATCAATATTTTGTGATGAACTCACAATTTGCTAACTTAAATAAGAATTGTACATTAACAGATTATAAGAATGAAATAGAAAAAGGCGATTATTCAAACGAAGATGTAAAAATCACTAAAGAAGTTCATTTTAAAAGTCCTGAGGCGTTTGAATATTTCGGGAATATGTTAATGAATAACTTTGACTTCTTAAATGAAACAGGTGGCAGCTTTACTGAAGATAATAGGATTAATTCATATTTAGATTACGATATGATGGACGAATTTGAGAAAAGAACAGTTAAGCGGTTTAGAAAAGGTGTAGCGGTTTATTTTGATGGTGAATTGAAGTTTATTGTAGATGCTCAAGGCCAAGCTTATGCTAGGTATGTGGGGTTAGTAGAGGGCTGTGAAATCAAAAAGACAGTTGAACATCAACAAACTATTAAAGAAGACGATTTAAAGAAACTTATCAATCAAGCAGATATATTAGAAGATATTTCAACATCTATTATTGAAGAATTAAACTTGAGTAAAACATGGAAAAATGAAGGTTGGAAAGCTTATAAAAATGAATTCAAAAAGAAAATTCAATTGGCCAATATTAATCTTTCAAAGAATATTATTCAACAAATTGGCATACCAGAACTTAAGCAAAATCTTTATAAGTTGTTGATGGAAGTAGAAGGAATCCAAGAACAATTTGAACATGGAGATTTTAAAAAAGGTGAAAAATACACACTTTGCTACATATCTGATTTAGGGTCATTTATTACACAACAAATTACATTCGATTCTTTTGAGCCAACTAAATATGCTCAGTATGAAAATGCTGTGAAAATTGTGTTTACACCTCAAAACAAAAGAAAATTATTTTATACTCATTTTTATTCTGATTTATTGGTTTATAAAGGGTGGCATGGCCTTACTGAAGATGTTAATATTGATGAAGTTTTAAAACTGTCAAAACACTATGGAGAAACGAAAAAAATTGATTTGAAGTATTTTTATTTAACGTTTTACAAAAAAGGGACATGTCATATTGAATTTAAAAATGATGAGATTTTAAAGAAGTTCAATATTTTCGGAAGTCAGAAAAAAGGGTGGCTGCCACCATCATACGGTAATACAGAGTATACTGAAATGAACGAAGAGGAAAGAGCGATTATCAATGAATTCGAAGGTGAGAGAGAATATAACAAGACAATGAAAAACAAGTCTTACTATATGTTAGATACATCAAAGGTTTTAATGTTAACATAAAAATATAAATAACATATAAAAACCATTTACAAAAACATAAATTACATATATAATAAAGACATAGAAATAAACGAAAACAGTTAGAAAATCGGGTGAGGAGAGGGACAAAAATGAAAGAATCTAATCAAGTGAATGGCCAAAATAAAAGATACATAATTAAAGAAGAAAAAGGACACAAAGTTATTTACAAAGCCCTCTCTCCGCAGACTGAACCTGTCGCTGTTGTTTATCCAGAAAAAGGCAAGAAAGATTCAATATTGATGTTCGGTATTTAGGTAAAGAGCTTGGTTTCAAAAATGAAGAAGAAGCGATCGCAACCGCCATACATCTTCATGAGAAGGTTTATGTAGCGTTGGAAGAAGTATTGAAATAAAGGGGTGCCTTATGGAGAAAATTAAATGTGGCATGTGCGGCAAGCATATAACAGATAAAACAGAAGTAGAGTACAGCGAATGGTATACAGAGTTCTTCTGCGATCCAAAACACGCACTAACTTATTATATGGATCAAGCACAGTCCAGACCTTTAGAATTTGATAAGGATTATTTAAAAGCAATTGGTGTAAAGATGGAGGATGGATTACTTTATACTAAATAAAATTCTAATTTTAAACAGAAGGGAAATGAAAATTTATGTTTGAATTAAAAACGTATCGTGCAGAGTTATTAAATGTCGCAAATAAGCATTTTGAAGTACCTAAACACGCAAAGATATTTTCTGTTAAAAACTATAACTTAGAAGATGCAATAAGAGATGTTGATAATTACCTCTATAAACATAACGTTATAGGCTATGATGAAGATTTTACAGATTTCGACTACAATACTGATTTAACTAGATGCGAAGTTGTCTTTAGAGATGCAGACGCAGGACAGGAATTGCTTTACAAACTCGAAGAAATTTAATTGATAAAATGTTGATTTTCTACAGAAAGGAGCGATTCTATCTGAAATACTTAAATGAGGCTGAACAACGAGAAATGTTGGAAGAAGAAGCTGAGAATTATTTGATAAACCTCTACAACTCTAATCCAGTCGGCAGAGATGAAACTCCTGACGTTTATCGCTCTAAGGGAATAATATTGGGACTGTGCAGGGTTTTTGGCGCTACCTTCAAAGTAGAATATCGCAGAAAAATCACATTCTACAAGTATAAAAATAAAGATTTTGATGAGAAGTATTGGTTTGAGGTTGAAAACGAAGATGTGACAGTAAAAGAAGCTATGGACACGATGAAGCAGATGGAAAATGAAAATAGAGAAATTTCGAATATGCGAGCAGAACTGATATGAGAAAAGAAGAACGCTGATCTATCTACAGAAAAGGAATGATGAGAAAATGAGTCTTAATATTGATAAAGATAAACTTTATAGAACCTTCCTTAAATTTCTATTAGAGAACGGAGAGCATCAATTATTTGACCATGGTCTATTTAAAGAGGATGTAGACATATTCATTGAAAATGCTATTGATGACCAAATATTTCATGAGGAATTAGAAGAGTTCATCAAGGATTTCATACGCAATAATGGAGAAGCCTATGGGATGTTATTGAATCCGAATTTTCGTCGATAAACGTTCATGATTAAATGAAAAAGACTTTGAATAAAATGTTTCTTTTAGGGTGATCTAAAAAAAAATACCCAAACCAATCCCAAAATTATTAAAATATTCTATAATAGGAAGAGGGGGGATTGACTTGAAGGGGAATCTAGATGAACTATTAATTCAAAAAGGTGTTTCAGAGACTCATATTAAAGAAATGAAAGAAACTCTAAACTTTGGAGAGCGGTTGTTTTCACTTTATTACAAAGAAAAAGAAGAAATTTTAGGTGATATACCTCTTTCAAAAATAAAAAGCTTAGGATTCAGAGGCTCTGGTTGCCTATCATGGTATGACCATGCAGAAGGAAAAGGTTCAAACATTGATCCAAGGCGTTCTCAAATAGCATACAATCATTTATTAGAGCAAACTCTCGAACAGTTTCAAGATTTTTATAAAGAATCTCCAGTCAGGCTAATTTACTTTAAAGATGATGATTTCTATGCAGTTAACGGAGATGGAACGCACCGTACATTGTGGGCTAAGATAACCGGAACTTCAACAATCTCAGCAGAGGTTACAGTTGCACATAAGGATTATTTAGCATATGAATCATTTAAAAATGAATATAGAGCGTCTTTTAAATTAAAAGATATTATTCATAAATTGATGAAATTCGCACCTAATAAAATAGAAACAATGTTTTTATGGTTTATTAGAAAGATTACCGTGAAAGAAGAAATTCATAATTATGGTTTTGTAAAAACAGGACTTGAATTATTTTACATTGAAAAAGAACTTTCTAAAGTAGATAAAACATGAGTTTTAAACGAATAAACACAAATAACAAACGGGGTGGGGAATTGAGATCGATTCAAGAGCGGTTGTCTAAGTATAGGGATGAGTTGATTGCTATTGGAGTTTTTAGTGTATTGGCCTTATGGTTACTGAGTGCATTTATCAATTCATAATAAAAAGTAAATTACAAATATAACATATGTGAATGAAGTGTATCATAGGTCGATTAAACTGTATGGTTTTGGTCATGGGGCATAATTAAGAAGCAGTGAGAAATCCTCCATTTTTTTTGTAACTATTCCGTACCATAATGGTAATTGAATATTGGTTAGTGTGTAACGTTCATAAACTTTAAATTGGTGTTGAATAAAAAGAAAAGATTAGTTTAAGTGTAAAAATTATGGAAATCTAACCGATATTATAATAGGTCATTTTAGAACGATTATAATATTATGGGGGCGGAATTATGAGTTTATGGAGTATTATCAAAAATATGTTTAAAACAGACTCAGAGACTATTGAAAACGCTATTGAAGAAACAAAGAATCAACCTGAAAAAATAGAGGTTTATCCAAAGAAAATAAGCGAAACTGTTTATTCAATTAAATACGAAGAAGAGTCTGCATTTTTTGAATACATTACCTTCAAAGTTGCTGGAACATCTCATTATCAAAAAGAAATTAAAAAAGCAATTTCCAAGGAGAAGAACGACGGCTTCAATTTTGAAGAAAAGTATGATGGGATGACAAACTCTGAAATATTAGAAAACACTTATGACGAACCCATTTTCATTCATCATAAAGAATTTTTCTCTGAATGTGAATTTCAGCTTGAAGAGAACAATGAACATGATGCAAAAGCCATTGGAGTTTATGTAAACGGCTATAAAGTGGGTCATGTTCCACGAAAGAATTATCAAGAAGGACAAGACTTTATATTCAAATACTTAAAACAAGGTATATCATATCCCATTTCCGCAATGCTATATGGAGGGAAATATAAAATCAATCGCAACGATAGTTCAGTTGATACTGGTGAAACTGATTACAAGATTGAATGTGAAGTAATTATCAAGACAGATAAACAGGTAGACAAAGTGATTAATCCAATAAAATGATGTTTTTATGTAAATGGGAGCAAATGCTCCTTTCTTTCAAGTATTTAGGGCTATTAAAACGAAAATAACATATATAATGATTGTTTTGTAATCTGAATTATGTTAAAATTTATTTACAAACAAAGGAAATTAAACAGTTTATAGAGGAGATTATGAGATGCGAGACCAAATCCAAGAAAAACGAAATGAAATTAAAGATCTGGAAGCTGCATTGAGAAGCAGTGAAAGTAACACAGTTACCCACGTTCTTCAGAATGCAATCGACAAACGCCACACTGAAATTGAAGAACTTAAACCTAATGGAGTTGTTGTTTTAGATGTAGTTTTAAAGGATGGAACAGAACTAGATGGGTGCCTATTGTTTAGCGTTAAAGATCGAATGGGCAGTTATGCTGTGACTGATACATATGCAGCTAGGGGAATGTTAGTGCAAGAAGATGAGGTATACTTACAGCAATTAAATGATGACTTTGCTGGCAACGTTGACACTTTGGATATTGCTGAGTATAGCATTGGATTAAGCAGTGAAATAGTCAAATAAATTCATTCTTTTAATTCAATTATGGGGGATACAATGAAACTAACTTTATTAGACAACGGAATTGATTCAGTAAAGGCAGCTTACAATGTTTTAGTGGATATTGAATTTAACGTTGATGAAGTAGAGCACAGAGTGAAAGATGCTGTGATATTTTTAAATCATGCAAATGAAATATTGTTTAAATTATTAATAAAACAGTCATGTAGCGAGGCACTGAATTTTGTTAGTGTTAATTCGTATATGGAAGCTAAAGAAAAGATGATTCAGCAAGGTAAAAACAACGTATTTGAAATTAATCCAAATTTAAAAACCATAGGTTTTTCTGAAGCGATAAGAAGACTAGAGTTGATGTGTGACATTGAAGTTTGTTCATTTTTAAAAAAAAGTTTAAATTATTTAAACAAAAAGAGAAACCAAATTATGCACTATGAAATTCATTTAACAGAGGGGGAATTTTCAGATATCATTAATAAGTTGCAAAATTGTCAAGGGTATACTGTCAATTTCTTTTCAAAACATATTGAAAATTTTAATGAATTATTAGATGGTGCTAGATTTGAAATTACTGGAGAATACCCTGATGTTGAAGCGATGGCTGATGAAGCATATTTTGATTATTTGAGTGAGCAAGCTAAGTCTTGAATCAATAATTTATATTATTCACGTTTAAAATAAAAGAAGTATTTCAACGAGGAGGTGGTTAGATTGATTATTGAAGCAATTAAAGTAGGAGGATAATAGAATAGGAGGTGAGGTTATGGCTGATATCCGTCCAGGTGGATAAGAGGGGTTAAACCCTCTTCTTCATTCCACACTTTGCACATTTACGTATAAATTCACCCTTGGAAATAGTGGACTTAAATTGAGCGGTGTCACAATTATCGCAGCGTCCACTTTTCTTATCTGGGTATTCACGAATATCATATATTCTGTCGAGGTCAAGTTCTTGTAACATTGTTTGATTTCTCCTTAGAGCTAATAATTTCAGATCAATTATAATACACTATCAATTTAAATAAAACTCCCTAGATAAACAACAAATAACAAATATTATATTGACTTAAATTCAAATCTATAGTAAATTTATATTAGGGAGTGGGGTCATATGAATCTTAAATTATACATAAAAAACAAATGTGAGAATGATTCATCATTAGCAATGAAATTAGCTAAAATCGCTGGATATTCAGATAGAACTGGCCTTTACAAATTTTTGAATAGTTCAAATAAAGAAATGGATGATATCAGTAGCCTTATAAATTTGATTAGAGCAATAGATCAAGATAGAGAAATTGAAATCATAACGGAGTACATTACAACCCTTGACCCTAACAAATCAGCTGCAAGGCAAGCATTGGAGTATCTAGATGCTAATCAGCTCGGCGATGAAACAGATGAAATGGTAGATAAACTATGCAATTCAAATAATGCGGTAAGCAAAGAATGGGGAAATGTATACCGAATACACAGAATGCTTACAAAAGGTGAGATTGATTTAACCTCTGCAATTAAAGAAACTGGAAAAATCAAAATAAAAAGCGAAGAAATGTTTGTTTTCTCAAGAATGATGATATTGTATGAATATCTTAACACTGGTGAATTTGGACTGATGAAAAGCACATCAGCTTACATTGATTTAAGTAAGCTTAAAAAGGGCTACGTTAAGGAATCGTTAAGTTCAAGATTTTTACTGCTTATGGCCAATGTTTTTTTAAATGACAACAATTTAAAAGCACTACGAGACTATTGCAACAAGATTATAATTGAAGATGTAAAAGTAAACCGATTTCAAGTGTTTGCTCATCTAACATGTGGAAATTCTTACGTATTTGAAGATTATCATCAAGCTAAGACTTATTATTTAAATGGCTTGAAGTTTGCAAAAAACAGTTTTCATGTATATAAGCTCAGATCTGCATTGGCCTTCTTAGAGAATTGTTGGGGAGTTAAGGACAATAAATATCTAGAGCAAAACCCAAAAAATGATTCTGATTTAATAGAGTTGGCTCATCACTATCTTCTAAATGAACAGACTGAGAAAATGATGGAGCTATTTAATAAATTAGATTCAACATCTATGCATGACAATGATTTAGGGTTTTTATATTACGTGAAAGGTTTATTCTACAAAGACAAGGGTTGCTATTTTAAATCAGTCAGACATTTTAAGAATTCTGATGATAAATACTTTATCAAACTGCCTTTGCTTAAATTGGAGAAGATGGGGATTGAAAGTGAACTTATAGATTTATTGGCAATATAAAACTATAGACTTGAAAGGGGGTGAAATTTATGAAGAAATTAGTTACAGTATTAGTTTTACTCGCAGCAGTAACAGGCGTGTTCTCAGGAACTCAGCAATCAACAGCTTTAGATGATGAAAAAGTATCAACATCATCTGCATCAAGAGGTGCCTAACATTACTTAATCTTGGGATAGCAATATCCCCTTTTTCTTGATATTCTGAAAAAGAAAGCTTATAATTCATAAGTAATATTGTACATACATAACATGACGTATAACCTTAAGGGTTTGCGTCATTTTGTATTTTTACGACAATATGCCAGTTTTTTTGAAATTCAATAATCGTCTTACAAAAGCACATGAAAAATGTGCTATTTGTCGTGAAAAAAGCTTTACATATATATTTCTTTCGATTAAAATAAAAATAAGACATACGGAAATGCGTATTTTAGGAGGAGAAATATGTTTGCTGCTATTAGAAAAGACAATGTTATAAATTTTAATAAAACTGTTTATGCTCGTAAGATAGATCAGTTTGGAGGAGAATGGTTTAATTATAAAGAAAATAAAAATAACATAGAAAAAGAAATGAAGAAAGAACAAATTAGAAAGTCGATGATTTCTGGTTACATGAAATTATTGAATAGTTAGGAGGTAAGGCTAGTGATTGCATCACCAGAAAAAAACTGTGCGGACATCGAATATCAATACGAGATAATCAAATGCTTGAAAGAAGAGCTCGCTTATTTACGCAACATAAGTTTTTCTATAAATTC
Source organism: Bacillus pumilus (assembly GCF_002744245.1). Lineage (GTDB taxonomy): Bacteria > Bacillota > Bacilli > Bacillales > Bacillaceae > Bacillus > Bacillus pumilus_M. The sequence continues at coordinate 9,588 of NZ_NKHG01000221.1, forward strand.
CTCGGTTGATCTGTATAGAGTTAAACAAGCAGTTGCTGAGCTTTTAAAACAAATAGACGAATTTTCTTTTAATCAAAGCGTATTGACAAACACTTATACTGGAGAGCTTCTCGCAGCCTACACAAAAAGAATGAAATTTATATCAGAACTTCGAAAATTAGTCGAATATGAATTTGAATATTTTATTACTACATAATATTAACATCAAAGGCCAGAACATCTAAGATACATAAGCTTTAAAGGGAGATGTTCCAGTGCCAAATAAAATAACAGTTAAATTAGAACAATTAAATAAAACATTAGACAGTCTTTCATCAGAAACTGGAATCACAATAGAGAGACTTCAGCGAATAATATCTGACCCTGGAGACAGTCGATTAATTGAATTGGTCAAAATAGCGATAGTTCTCAATACAACAATTGAAGAACTAATATAAAGGAGGATTTCTGAATGAACACTAAAGCAGTCCCATTAAAAGATTACATTGTATATAACGATATTATAACTTACTTAAAAAAGATTGATGACGAAGGATCCGTAGGCAATATAAACAATTTCTCTAAGGTACAACGAAGACATCGTTTGTTTGAGACTAATACTGCAGTTAATTATTATGGAGACATTAAGCAATTCTTTAATTACATTAGACCGAATGTAGGGATAGAGTTTTTAACTCCAAAAGATATTGAGATAGATTCAATGAACTTAATCAACTATAGAAACCATCTAAAAGAAGAAGGCTTAGCAAATACAACAATAAATCGGAAACTGGTATCTGTTAAGGGGTTGTATAAGTTTCTAAAGTCATTTAAAGCCTATTCTTCTTATATAGATTTAAGTCAGTTTGATCAAACAAAGAAATTAAAAGAAATCAGTAAAAACTATGGTAAGACAACTCAAACTGAAGCAGAAAGAATTGCTGATTGTATGTTGCTGGAACGAGAGAATGGCTTAAAGAAAAAACTCCTCACAAAATTTTTAATCCGCACCTCATTTAGAATTGAGTATGCACTTACTGTTAGGTGGATGAATATTAAGCCAATTGACGGTGAATTATATAAAGTTGAGGCATTGAACAAGGGATCATATGTTGCTTCAACTGGTCTTCATAGGAACTTTCTGAATGAATTGCAGCAATTAAAAGTAGAAAGTGCTACAGAGAATGATTTAGTCTTTGGTGGACTGACATCACGTGCATATAGGGAATCGTTTAACAGAGCTCTCCAGAGATTGGGTATACCCGCTTCAAGAAACCTTAAACCTCATTCTTTAAAAGGAGTAGGCATTGATATTGCTTATGAAGAGTCTGGAAACGATTTAAGAGCTGCCATGACGCAGGGAAACCATAAAGATCCTAAAACACCGATGAGATACTTATCTAAAAACGACAATATTGAAAATTCAGCAGGAATATTGATGGATAAAAAAATGGATTTGACAATGATTGAAAATGCATCAAAACATGATTTTGTCAATTTTTTTCGTAATGCTGATAGGTTAACTGTGCAAAAATTCCTAGATTTTGTGAGGTAAGTTTACATTTAGATTAATTTTATGACCATTGATTTGATTTAACATAACTTGTCTGTTATTTTTGATTTAGAAGAGGTGTTAGAATGAGTAACTTAGTTATTTTTGATGATGAAAAGGACGCTTTGTTAAACAAAACAATTGCAGAACTTTTACAGAAAAATAAGCATGAGAAAAGTTTTCGAGATAAACTTCAAAGAATACTTTCTCATAAGGATGTGTCCCCAGGCGAGACAATGAACCTTATTATTAGGTTTGGAAGCGGAGAAGTTCTTAGTAAAGAAGAAAAATATATATTAGCATCAGGAATTTATGAAGCAACAAAAAATGAAAAAATTAACCCAGCTAACTATTTTCCAGAAAGAATAATTAAAGAAATAGAAACTACTTGGCAAGGTTTCTCATCTAATACAAACAGCATATTGAGTTTTCCTATTACATTTGAAAATGTCACAGAAGTTGGTGACAACAATTTTACTTTTCTGTTGAAAAGAAGCGAAATAGCTAATATGTACGAAAATCATTTGCTTCAGTACAACCCTAGAACTCAAAGGACTAGTGAAATTAAAAATTTCGAGTTTTTAGGTGGAGAAATACCTGTACCAGAACTTAACTATGATGCAGTTGAACAAATAGCACAAAAGGTTAGTGATGGCACTTTGATTAGCTCTACATTAATATTAAACGCTAGGTTTGGTTCTTCTTCAGAAGGAATTGAAGTTGTGTATGACTCAAACGAAAGAACATTAACTGTTATGTCTAATACTCTGGTTGATGTAATTGATGGATATCATCGAATTGTTGGTATTTCTAAAGCGGTGAGGTCTGGCAGCTTCGATGATAAATTTATGAAAATAGACTTTTACAATGTGACTCAAAAGGTTGCAAGGCAGTTGTTTGGGCAACATAATACAATGACTCCTGTAAGACTATCGAAGTTAAAAGAAATGAATGAAGAAAATCCAATTAACAAAATAGCTACTCATATTAGAGATAACAGTGTTATTGGTCAAAGAATCAGTTTGGATCATGATGTAGTAACTCGTCAAGCTGAATATTTGTATACATTAAATGACGTTGCTAGTGCAATTGAGGCTACCAAATTCCCTAAATTATTAAAAGATCAAATTGCTGTAAGAAAAGTGGGGATTTTCTTAGTTGAATTTTTCGATGAATTAACAGAGCTTTATTATGAAGAGTTTCTTGGAGATAAGTTCGAGCAAAGTAAAAAAACCATTGTCATTAATAAAACTATTCTAGTAGGCTTAATGGAAATTGCTTATTTTATGTACAATAGTGGTATCGATGCAAAAATGGCGCAACAAATAATTAAAAAATCAGGTGTTGACTTTAATAGAAATAATCCAGAGTGGGCAAAAAATAAGATTATAATTAAAAAGAATGAAATCACATACAATAAAAATCATGTTATAAAATATTTCAAAGACAAATTGAATAAAGTAGAAGGTGTATAGTTTTGTGGTATAATGAGAAGTTTAAGAAAACTTACGTAGATACATTAGGTGATATTCAAAAAAACAAATATCTTTAATATTTAATAATTCACAGAAAGAAGAAGAAATAAGAGAAAAAGATTTATTTGATTTCACAACTGAAGAAATTTTAAATGTATTAAGAGTTATGTATTCAACTTCTCTGGGATCTTTGGAAACATTTTTATACACTTTGGTAAGTTACATTGATTGGTCTATAGCAAACGGTGTCACAAAAGGGTCAAATAATTTAGCAAGGTTAATAAGAACTAACGATTTGTTGTCTTGTATAGATTCGTCAGTAAAGTTATATATAACTAAAAATGAATTAGAGAAAATGTGTTCGGAATTAATTAATGCGCAAGATCGAGCATTATTTAGGCTGCTTTTTGAAGGCATATTAGGCTTCGAAGCAAGTGAATTGACCAGTCTTACTAGAAGTGATATTGAAAAGGCACTTAACAATAATAATATGCTAACTGTACGTGATACAAAGTTTGGCGAAAGAACAATAAGCGTAGATAAAGTTACATTGCAAGATTGTCTAGAAGCAAATAGACAAACGGAGTATAAGCCTTTGAATGGTAAGCCAGGACTTAGAAAACCTTTTATAAGCTTAGCTGAAAATGAATATGTTATAAAAACAAAACAGACAAATGCATCAGGTCAAGGTCAAACTTCAAGATCTGTAATAAGTGCTTCAGTTAGAAACCTTAAAGAGATATTTGGTTTTCCGTTTTTAAGACCTATGGGAATTGTAAAGTCAGGTCTCCTATACGAGGGATTTAAATTGGTCTTAATAGGGGAAGAGTTAAATAGGAAAGCCCTTAACAAAATTTATGAAGATAGACAAGTTAGAACGATTGATTTAAATCAAAAGATTGTATCAGACAGAAGAGAATTTTTGAATGAAGAAATTATTAAAAAATATTATGCTGAGGAACTTGAACAAGAGGGCAAATCTTTATGATTTGTCTTTTTTTATGAAAAATTCAAAATAATTTCCCTATTCGACAAAATAAGACAAAAAATTATATATACAAGGTGTTATGCTTATAGTAGTATAGTCTTATCAGTGAATAAGCTGATAAAAGAGGTGTACTGAGACTTATGTCTCAGTTAATCAATGCCTTATCCTAAACTCATACAAGTCATCAATTTTACATCCTAGTGCCGAAGCAATTTTTGCTGCTGTACGTATTCGGATGTCTACTGGTGTATTGATAATTTGAAAGACTGTTTGAGGTGTCAGGCCTGTTGCACGAGCTAAATCAGCCTGAGTCCAATTTTTTTCTTTTAAGAGTCTAGGAATATGACATTGCCCGATCTCTACATTTAACATCGGACAACCTCCATTTTGTTGTTAAAATGTGCAAGCTCTATTACATATCATACCAATCAATGACTGATAAAAAAAGAAAAAAATATAGTAGCCATTGTTGGGACTAAGCTGTATAATTAGAACAATAAACAGAACACATGTTCCTTTTATGTTGCAGGAGACTAACCAAATAGGGAGAAATGAGTATGGCAAAGTTTAGAACCTGCTTCGTTATAAGCGCTGATACATTCTTAGAAGTGGATAATGTCAAAGATGCAGAGGCGGCATATAAAAAAGCGGAATTAGTAATGACACCTTATGATTTAACCACTGATATTACATTGAAAATTGGTGACAGAGAATTAAAATTAGAAGCTGGATGTTTGGATATAACATTTGAAGATGTTGAAGAAATAGATTAATTCTAAATAACTTAAATCCTACATCACAGAATCTAGACATCATGTTATTGGATTGGAAAGAAGACAGATATGGTAAATGTCATCATAAAAAAGGAAGACTACCAGGAAATCAATCTAAAACTTCAAGTAGACAAGCTAAAGGATATGGACTTTTATTTTGAGCTTATATTTTCTAGTAAATCCCAATCGAATGAATTTAAAGTAGTAATGAATCCCTCAGACTTGATCCAACTGAGGGATAAAATTAATGATACAATATTTAAATTAACATGAGAGCAGCAAGGGCTGTTCTTTTTTTGAAATTTATAAACGATAAATAACAAATATACATTGACAAAACAAAAAGAGTTAAGGTAATATTAAAATATAAATAATACATAAAAGAAAGGAATTACGTGAAAATTCTAGAAACAAAATTATGCAAAATGAAAGCTAGCATAAAAAAACTTGAAACAAATATTAAAGAGGGAAAACCTGAAGCAATTGGGGATATACACTCTTTAATCGAATACAGTTACGAAATGCTGTACATTTATGAAGTAACAAACAAAGAAGATAAAATGTAAGTTTTATTTAAACTTTAGGAGGTGAAGGCTAAATCGTAAAGGGTCATTTATTTGAAATTAAAAATATAAATTACACACATGCAAAAGAAATGATATCTGAAATGTGTAACATTGCAAATGGTGAAGCTGAAAGTAGGGATACATTGATTAAGTCAATTAGATTTATTGATGAAGGTGTCTCATATTCCATTGGAGATAGTGTAGAGGGTTTCTTGGGAGCTAAGATATATTCTATCTATGACTATCGTGAAGAACCAGAGAAAGCGTTCTGGATTCATTTAGATAACGGTGATCACTTCTTTGTAGTAAATAAGGGGAAAGCAATTGTAGAACATTGTGAAGGAGGAGAGTGTATCGACTAAGAAATTTGAGTTATCAGAGATGCAGCAAGAAGCTGTAAGGATTATTGAAGACTGGTTTAAGAATTCAAAAAAGAAATCTTTCTTCCTGGCGGGATATGCTGGGACAGGAAAAACAACATTGGTTGAATACATAATTAAGAAATTACAAATGAAAGATAGCGAAGTGGCTTTTGCTTGTTATACAGGCAAAGCGTCCTTGGTCGTAACAAGAAAAGCAAACGGGAAGTATACAGCAAGTACAATACATAAACTTATTTACAACGTGAGAACAGATAGAAATGGTGACTTACATTCTGAGAAAAAATCCAAGGACGAGTTATCTCATTTAAAACTGATTGTGATTGATGAAGCTTCAATGGTGGATGGCCAAATAATGAAAGATCTTAAATCATTTGGTATCAAGATTCTTTTCATAGGTGATACAGGCCAACTTCCTCCAGTATCACAAAATGGAATTGAAGATTTCATGTCTATGTTCAACAATCCAGATTTCACTCTTACAGAGATTCATAGACAGGCAGCTGAAAATCCGATTATTAAATTATCGATGCTGGCAAGAACAAAACAAGAAATTTCACCTGGTGTATATGGAGAGAACAAAGAAGTTGTTGTCATAGATAAAGTAACCTGGGAAGCACACAAAAACAGATTATATAAAAGTGCTGATCAAATCATTTGTGGGTTCAATAAAACAAGGTCTCATATTAACGATGAGATTAGAGAGCTTTTAGGTTTCGACTCAGTCTATCCAATGATTGGAGATAAAATGATATGCCTGAAGAATGATTGGGATAAATCAGTTAACGATTATTCTCTAGTGAATGGAATGACTGGTTATGTACATAAAGTATATAGCAGTGATGAAATTAAAAGGGATCCTAAATATGAGTCAACAGTTATTGATTTTAGACCAGACTTTACAGATGAATTTTTCAAAGAACTTTATATTCCAAATGATTCAATAGGAAATCCAGGTTTTAAATTATTGCCCTATGATGAATCTGATTACAATCGTTTTGATTTTGGATATGCAATCACTTGTCATAAATCTCAGGGATCCCAGTGGGATAATGTTGTTGTATTAAATGAAGTATTAAATCATGAAACACATCACAGATGGCTTTACACAGCTATCACTAGAGCGGCAGAAAAGCTAATTCTCGTGGTTTAAAACTAATATCAGGGAGTGAAGGAAATTGGGGAAACTATATACAAACGAAGAAATTCTGAAAAGTGAAGGATTAATGCACGTTGTAACAGGTTTAGCAAAACTTGTAGAGGAAGAAAATATGAATCCACATGAGGCATATGAATGCTTAGATTCTATAGAGAGCACCATTTGGGAAGCTTTAAATCAAATTCAACTTGAGAAAGAGGTGGGAATTTCTAATGAATAAGATCACTGTGTATACTGATGGCGGTTGCAGAGGGAATCAAAATGAAACAAATGTTGGTGGCTGGGGAGCAGTGTTATCCTATAAAGGAAAAGAAATTGAACTAAAAGGCGGTCAACTAAACACAACAAACAACGTGATGGAACTGACAGGTGTAATTGAATCTTTAAAATACATAAGGACAAATAACATACATATTGAAGTCTATGCTGACTCTGCATACGTGGTTAACGGCATGAATAGTTGGGTGAAGAATTGGATTAAAAACAATTGGCGTAAATCAAACAAGAAACCAGTTGAATAAGGAACTCTGGATTGAATTGAATGATCTTGTTAATAATCAAGCATCAGTCACGTTCCTAAAAGTAAAAGGACATAGTGGAGATGCAGGTAACGAAAAAGCGGATGAGTTGGCCAATCAAGCAATGGATGAGCTTGAATAACAAATAAAAGATGCATTTCATATTAAAAACTAGAATAGGAGAGAAATAATAATGAATTCTAAACACGGATTAAGTCAAGGAAGATTAAATGCAGCTAAAGATTACACCAGAATTTTTCTGGAAAACATCAGCAGGATTGAGCTGATGTATCAGCTTTCTTTAAACAAAAAGGTGGATGGAAAAGAAGCTGAGAATTTTATTGCGAGACATATAAAAGAAATCGAACGTGATTGGGAGCGGTTTAAAACCTATATTGAACAAAGAGATGATATGAGAGAATTAGATTAAAAAGACTGTTTTAAGGGAAAGGAGTTGATGAATTGGCAATCGATTTCAAGAAACTGACCAAACAAATGTCTGATCCTGAGTGGATAAAGCAGCAAGAGAAAAAGAGAGAAGAAGAAAGGCGTATCTTCGAAGAAAGTGAAAAAATAAGACATAAAACAGTGTGCTTCACAGGTCACCGTCCACAGAAATTAGGTGGGTATGACATGAAGAATCCAACAATGTTGAAGTTAAAAGAAAAGCTTCTAGAAGTGATTGAAAAATTGATTGAAGAAAATGAATGCGAACGATTTATTACTGGCGGAGCTTTAGGTGCTGATACTGCTGCGTTCTGGTGTGTACATATTATGAAAGAGAAATATCCTCATATCAAAAATATTATTGCAGTGCCATTTGAAAATCAAGATAGGAAATGGTCTGCAGAGCAACAGGCCTGGTACAGAAAGATGCTTAAAAAAGCAGATGAAGTAATCAAAGTGGATGAAAAAGAAAATTACAAAGACAGTACAGTTCCAATTGGAGAATACTCTGTAGCAAAACTAAGTAGAAGAAATGAGTATATGGTTGATCACAGTAAGAGTATTGTAGCGATTTATGACGGGAGCAGGAGCGGTACATCAAACTGTTTGTACTATGCTCAGAATAGATATTTAGGTCACGAAATATGGAGACTGTATCCGCAATATGATTTTGAATTAGATGTTTACTATACACCAAGTTAGCAAATTAAAAATGATTGGAGATGTATTTATGGGGATGTATACAGAATTAGTTTGTGCTTTTCAACTTATTGAGGAAACACCAAGATCAATAATCGATATTTTAGAGTTTATGACTGGTCAGAGAGAGGAGCAGCCAAATAATTTACCAGATCACGAACTGTTTTCTAATGAAACTAGATGGAAATGGATGCTCCAATCAGACAGTTTCTACTTTGATGGAAAAACCTATAGCAAAATTGAAAATGACATGATTGTTGGCACTTGTTATGTGAGTATTAGATGTAATTTAAAAGACTACGATGATGAGATTGCAAAATTCATCGACTGGGTTTCGCCATATATCCAAAAAGATCATGATCGATATTTTATTGGTTATGAACGATATGAAGAAGACAAGGAACCCACCTTAATATTCGTGTAAAAGGATTACTTTAAAAGAATTGGGAGGAGGAGCAATATGAAAACAGTTGTAACAAATTTAATGGCCAGAGATATTATTCTAGATATTATCGATGAAGAAACATCGATTAGAACTCCAGAGGAGTTAGCAGATTATCTTTTGAAGCATAGAGACAATGAAACTATTTTTGTAAAAGGATGGGAAAGTAAAGCTGATTTAGAACCGTTTGATGATTCTGAGTGTGAAGACTAAAAAACAAAAGGAGATTAATTAAAATGAACAAAAATTATATTAAATCTGTATTTTCTAGAGAAGAATCAATTTTTTCGAATGATGTTTACACATATACCATTTACCATCAGTATGACACTAATCCAAGGGAAGATATGGTTACAGTAGGATCAAGTATCCCACCTAACAAATTCGAGTTATTATTGGCTCATTTGCTTTTCAAAGCTGTAGAATTGACAGGAATAGAAGAAATAGAGCTATATCAAAATGAAATTCGAGAAATTCTATATGAGAAATACGAAGACAAACAATTACAAAATAAACCTGGAAGTGTGATTTTAAATCGTCCTTTCGATCTTTATGAAGTGTGGGAGAAGTGGTGTTCAAACTCAACATACCAAGATGTCTTAAATATTAAAGAGTTCCAAGTTGAAGGACTGAATGAAATCATTCTAGATACACTCCTTAAAAGAAAAGACTCAGAAATAAATTACATTCTCAGGAATTTTAAAGCGTTGAGTTACTTAGAAAAAGCTGCTGAACAATTTCGTTTTACAGATGAAGATGCCTACAAATTTGATGTAATTGATGTAGTATGCAAGATCGAAGATATCAAGAAGATCATTAAAGGGAATGATTGTGTTAGCAATTAAAATTATAAATTACATATATCATGTATATCAAACAGCGAAGTTCAACCTTGTCTGGTATAAGATGCACCATAAAGCAGACATAAGCATCTTTGAGAACTGCAGCTGGAAGTCGTATATAGCCCACAAAGAATATAAGAAGGATGGTGAAAGGCATGGACTCAGTAATCTTTAAGAAAGACATTGCTTTTGCAGACGATTCGAACAACCCAGTGTTTAAAAAGAACAAGGAATACGAAATCCTAAACGAAGATAAAGAATTCATTTATGTTGGTTATAAACCAAACTCAAATGAGTGCTCACAGATACCAAAGACTGATGAAGGGGAATTGTTTGAATATAAATAACATACTACTAGAGGGAGACAATACATATGAGCAATATGAAGAAATTGATTAAAGAAAACGTAAAATTGAAAATGAAGCTGGCAGCTAATGAAGAGGAGGCCATTCTTAAAGAGAAAGAAGAAATGAGAAATAACAAATTGATTAAAATCATGATGAATGATCGACAAGCGGGTCTATCAGTTTAAATGAAATCGTGATTTTAAACAAATATAGAAGGGACAATAAAATGAGTAAAAATAATGAATTGTGGATGGTATATGAACATGAGCTTGGTCTTATTGGGGTTTATGATAATGAAGACGAAGCGAATTTAGCATATGAGCGAACTAAAGATAATCTTAATGAGGACACTCAGATCAATGAAAATGAAATTTATGGCGATGAAAGAGTAATCTTAGCCAAAGTTAAAAAAGATTATCATTCGTTTGATACCGAAGAGTTAGAAATGAAAGAAAATGATAATGGTATTGAAGAAAAATCAGACGCCACATTATGGGATTTCAAAGAAGATACATACAAATAATTACAAGGTGGAGGATACTCTATATGGAATATGAAAAAATTATAGTTGACCCTAATTTGAAGAGTTTCAGCTTAAATTTCAAAAATCATTGGAAGCGGGCAGTTGGTCACGAAGTCATTGTCGGAGGATATAGTTTTTGTGTGACACCAATAGATGATACCTTAAAGGTTTCTGAGGTGACAACAGGTGCATTAGTTATGGACTTACCTATACCTAAAATGGACATAACTCAAAAGGAGTCTATGAAAATATTAGAGCAAATAGGGGAACAGTTACTTGAAAAGTTGATGAAATCGAAAAATGTTTCAATGACATTTGATCAAATGCAACAAAAATCATACGATTTATTGGGATTAACTCCGCCACCAGAGCCAATTGCTTTTGAGAGTAATGGAGTAGTACAGTATTTTAAATAAAAGATAGTTTTTAAGGGGTTATGTAACGGAGAGGTCAAGCTCTCCATGATTCGAAGGATGGTATACGGAGTTTTCCGTTCTTGGTCTTATATCTGTGCTTAACCTTACATATAATAGGTTCGATAAATACATAATCGTCAGATTCGGACTTTACTTGTTTCATAGCGTGGAATCTATTACGTTCTACAGGTGGCATGAATTCCATAAACCCAGCTGCAGTCCCATCAGGATAGGTTAGAAGAAACTTTATATCCTTTTTTGTGTAGCCAGTAATAAGAACTTCAGTGTAATCATAATTAATCACTTTAAGCCAATTATGAGAACGTTTATTGATTTGATAAGGGGAGTCAGCTTTCTTGAGTACGATCCCTTCTAAGTTCTTTTCTTTGGCCAAATTGAAATATGCAAGGCCGTTACCAGGAATTCCCCCGACAATGCATATATTCGGATGATTTAGTTCAAGCAAGTTTAGTACTGTCTTTCGTTCAGTGAGTGTCTTAGTTGCTATTGACTTACCGTTTTTATAGATAATATCAAAAACACAGTAAACAATATTATGCGCAGTTTTATTGGACAAAAAACGTTCCATCACAGCATCAAAATTAGGAGCGCCGTCTTGGGCAGCTACAATAACCTCACCATCGAGAACTGTTCCATTTGGGATATCTAAATCTAAAAGCTCAGGAAACTTATTTGTAACTTCATTATTGTGCCGAGTATAAAGCTTTATCTGATCTTTAAACTTGGAAAGGATAAGCCTTATCCCATCAAATTTAAGCTCTGTAATGTACCTATCATCATCGAATGGTTCTCTAATTGAATGCAACAACATTGGCGATACAAACAAAATATCACCTCCTACCTATTACATAATAACGAAGTGAAGGTGATATATAAAGCGAAAGAACAGTGGTACTTAATGGGATTGTATGAGCTCTGGTGAATTGTTTTTAGGCGAGTTTACTAAGGATGAAACCTGGTATGCCTCCATGTCATGAGTAGCATAAGGCTTTAGCAAACTCTTTAGATAATCAGTGTCGGAATTTTTAGGGTTGAGCCATTCTTTTTCACTTCCCTGAGTCAGGATTACTGGCATACGATCATGAATATCTTCCATAAGCTCATTGGGCTTTGTCGTAATGATTGTGCAAGTGAATAACGTATTGCCATCTTGCGTGTTCCATTTTTCATATAACCCTGCAAAAGCAAAAAGGTTAGATGATTTAAGCTTAATCCGCATAGGAACTTTAGTCTTTGGATCGAGGCGCTTCCATTCATAAAAACTGTCAGCTGGTATGATACAACGTTTGTTTATGAGTGGTTTTCGAAAACTAGGTTTTTCGGTTAATGTTTCAGAGCGGGCATTAATCATTTTATAACCAATCTTTTTGTCTTTAGCCCAAGGAGGGATAAGACCCCATCTTAGTTTGCCAAGACGGTTATTTGATCCATCGTTGATAACTGTCAGGATATTTTGAGATGGAGCAATATTATAGCTCGGTTGATATTCATCTTCGGGCAAGAACTTATCAATACTGAAATTCTTAATAATGTCATCAAATTCAGAGAATAAAGTAAATCTGCCACACATGTTCATCATCCTTTAGGAGTTTTGAACATTGTACAAGGTTGACAAGGGAAAATCAAAAAGATAGGCGGTGACGCAATGTCCGTAATAGGAACAGAACAAGTTCAAGTATATGTTGAAGGCGTATGGATACAACAACCTTTTAGTGAATTAAGCTGTGGCCAAGTATTTAAAATGTTACATGAAGAAGGCATTGGAATTTATACAGCGATTAGTGATGCATGGTACGACGAGTTGTATGAGCAGTGGGTTGTACATATAGAAGAAGATCATGGTGGGTTAATTAAAAAATAATACATATATAGAAGGTGTGTTTGTTTGAGGATTTTGACCAGAGACTTAAAGTATCTGATTAAGGCAGGAGTTTTAAAGCAGCCTTTCGTGGGGCTTATCATAGCAAATCTGTTCATTTATCTTTTATCCAGGAGTTATGGAAATGGTGAATTCGTGAATAAGGAATTCATTTGGATAACAATGAACGTATCATTCATTACAGGTGGGATTATAAGATACATCAAGTATTGGAGACCGTTGATTCAAGAAGAAATCAATGAATTGAATCTACAAATTACAAATAATCAGAAGCTGATGTGATTTGGCGGATTAAAAAGGAAGTTCGATAAGTTAGGGTAAAACAGAGATTTCAATTGATTAGGAGGAGAAGACCAATTGAACTCGGAAGAAGCAAGAAGTTATTTTCAAAAAGAGGGACTGCGTTATGAAGACATTACAGAGGGAGATATTTGTATCTTAGTAATGCTACTCAATACGCATATTAAACGAGCAGTTAAAACGAAAGCGATGTCAACTGACACAATGAGGATGAGTCAAAAACTAAATAGCAAGTACAGAACAAATGGAACATTGAAAAGTTGCTATCTATACATAAACAGTCACTACTTTACCCAACGGGAAGCAATCAGCTTTAACTTAGATGGATTTATTGGATTTGCAGGATGGGCAGATTCAAGCAACAGGCAGCCTATTATAGATGCGTTTGTTGAATGGGTTGATCATATGAAAGAACAATTGAAATTAATTAGTTAAAAGTAATTTATTATTTAATTTAAAAGGAGGAAGTGAATGGCCAGCGAGGAACAAATCAAACGGATGAATGATATAAACGAGTTGATCAAGCTCATAGCAAGCCTTGATCGCAGAACATTCTATTGTAAATCAAAGGATCGAGTTGCTTTTTTCAAATTTAAAACCAAGCTATTTTTTATTGACGATTACACAGGAGAAAATGTTTATCCATATAAATTGGGGCACGGTCGAGCAAACGGATTTTCTCACGGAGGGAACATGTGGGAGCTGGTCAACAGTTTTAGGAAATTTATCATCACTGGAAAATGTGGTCACCTTAAAGACTATAAAGAAATATGGGCTTACAGTCGTGAGAGCTGTGAAAAGATTCGTCAAAAGGCAAAGGAAATCGGATTTATTGAAACAGCTGATTATCCATACAGTTTCAGAGAATGGGAGAAAGCCAAATGACAGGCTATGTGATTTATTTATCATCCACAAATTCCACAAGTAGGCATCTTGAACATTACGGATATTGGACAGGCGAACATTATCAGCATCAAGGTAAATTTTACCCTATATGCGAAGAAAAAATTACGGAAAATACAAAAATCTATAAGTATGAAATAACTGCTAACAATGCAGCTGAACGAGCGTTTAAAAAATTCGGTGAAGTATCAAGATTTATGGTGTTAAAAAATGAGAGGGGTCAATGAAATGAACTACTCACTATATTTGATTGACGACAGACTCGTTATTGATCTTGGAGCGGGTGAAAAGAGTCAGCACAAAGCTTTTAGCGGGGTTCCTGAATTAGTAGAAACGCATATCTTTTGTCAGGAACCAATAGGACAAGTTGAAATAACGGATGAGCAGCTAAAAAAGATTAAAGTTTCTTTTCATAATGGCGGCTTATGTGATTACTGCGATGAACTATCAAACAAAGTACGGCCTTCACCTTTTATGGGTGACATCGGCTCAAGCATGTGTAAAGACTGCTGGGACATGACAAAGAAGGAGTATGCAGCATCCCATGATGAGCATATAGGAGAATTTGAGGGTTATCCTCACTGGAAGGAGAACACCGATGAAGCTCAATAAAAAGCAACAAAATCAAATCATTGAACGGATGAACGACTTTGGAGAAAGAGGAGTTCGTTCGAATGGAGCGGATAAAGAAGCTGTTGCCGGAATGGCTACTCTTATTTGGATGCTACAGGTCTTAAACGTTGATATGGAATCACT
>NZ_NKHG01000222.1 GCF_002744245.1 Bacillus pumilus
GGGCGTTTAATAACGCTCTTTTTTTATTTTGTAATCGGGAGGAAATAACACATGGAAGCAATGACAATCACTTTGCATTTAAACGGTAAAAAAAAGAAGTTCTCGACACCTAGCTTTATCACAGGTGCTTTGTTTAGAACCGCGGTAGAAGTAACAGAAGACTTTGAATCAAATGATCCTGAAAGACTTTATACAAGCGCACAATCAGAGTTTATTTGCGAAGTCTTCGGAAACAAATTCACTGCAGAAGAATTTGAACAAGGCATTGATTCACGACTTTTAACTAGAACAATCTACGCAACTGCAAACTATGTCATCGGAAATATCGTTGAAGCGAGCAAGATCCTGAATCATGAAACTGCAGAGGAAGCAGAGCCGGGGGAGTAAGTTTGTCCGATGCTGTCCTAGATATGTATAACGCATTAGAGGACATTGGCTTTACTCAAAATCAGATAGACGAAATGGACATTGTGTATCACTTAAAACGCCTTGCACGCAGGAAAGAAGCAAGCAAGGAAAAGCCAAGTAAGAACGCTACAGCATCGGATAAACCTTTATACATTGATCAAATACCTGGACTGTAAAAAGGTGGTGAGGGATTGAGCAAAGACATTAAAGTAAAGCTGTATTCAAATTCGTCCCAATTTAACGGGGAAATGAAAGCAATTTCAACTCAAATGAAGAACATC
>NZ_NKHG01000223.1 GCF_002744245.1 Bacillus pumilus
TCGCCCAAAGCCTGTTGATGGAATCATAAGAACCATAACACCAACTCAACGTAAAATTGACCCATCGCAAACACTAGACACAGATGCGATTTTACCAAATGGTCAGGTAATAGCTCGAGCAGGTAGCAAAATAAACCCATTCGATAGAATGACGCTAACAAAGCACATTGTATTCATTAATGGGGATGATGAAGAACAAGTAAAGTGGGCAGTCGCATATTCAAAACTTCATAGATCCAAGATCGTGCTAATCCAAGGGGAACCTTTTAAGCTGGCAAAGAAAGAGTCATTACAGTTTTATTTTGACCAAGCAGGATTCCTTTCAACAAAATGGAATATACAGCAGGTTCCTGCTGTTGTAAGACAAGAAGGAAGAATTCTCTTGATAGATGAGTTAAAAATATGAACAGAATCATCCTCGCAATCATTATGCTGTTATCATTTAATAGCTACGGAGATATTCCATCTTCTGGAGAACAGTGCACAGGGCGATTTCCAAACCCAATAACTGACGTGTGCTGGTCTTGTATATTTCCTATAACAATCGGCTCGGCCAAAATTGTAGCTGGCAAACAACCAGATTCGCCCAATCCATCCAGCCCAGTATGTTACTGTCCCCTTCCCTACCCCCCGTATATCAGGGTTGGTATAAACATCGGTTTTTGGGAGCCGGTGAGGATGGTTGATGTAACACGGAAACCAGGTTGTATGGTCAATCTTGGAGGAAAACAAATTGATATAGGACTTAACAATGGACAAGGAAGAACAAGAGGGGGGGATAGTGCATATGCTGGCGCAACATATCAAGCACATTGGTATGTATACCCACTCACATACCTTCTCAATATTATTATTGACTCAACATGTAAAGATACACAAGGGTTCGACTTAGCATATATGACCGAAGTTGATCCGCTGTGGATGGATGATGAACTTACATTCTTAATCAATCCTGAAGGAACTCTATTTGCAAACCCGGTAGCTCAAGCTGTTTGTGCGGCTGACTGTGTATCATCA
>NZ_NKHG01000224.1 GCF_002744245.1 Bacillus pumilus
CTGCGGATCCTGATCCGTGATGATGACGATCGGGAGATGTACAGCCGGGGTAGTGCCCGTATCAGCCCTTTCTTCCGGCACATGCTGATGGCATTGGCACCGATTTTTCAACGGGTTGAAAACCGCATCATGATCTCGGGCCATACCGACAGCACCCCCTTTGCCGGGGACAACTACAGCAACTGGGAGCTCTCCTCGGATCGAGCCATGATGGCTAGACGTGTCTTGCTGGCGGGTGGCATGCCCCCGGAACGAGTGGGACAGGTGGTTGCCATGTCGGATACCATGCTGGAAAACACCGCCGATCCTCGGGGCAGCCAGAACCGTCGAATCGAGCTGTTGATCATGACCAGTCAGGCAGAAAAAAATCTGGAACAGTTGTTCAGTGCACAAACTCAAGCGGCCGTGAAACAGGCCAAGGATGAAACGTCTCATGGACAACCTTGAAGCAGAGCCATCAATATCGACCGAATTCAATGATCCCCGGCGCAAGCTACCCCGCTGGTATCTACATGATGGCACTACGCCCCTGGAGTCACAGAGCTGCGGTATTGCAGCAAGGCTG
>NZ_NKHG01000036.1 GCF_002744245.1 Bacillus pumilus
TAAAGGTCATTTTAGCCCTTTGTCAACAATCTAAGCCTATTGGTGATAACAGGTTCTTTAAGAAGGTAAAGATTGAGTTAAATGGCTGACCACGTTGTAATCACGTACCTTCCATTCACCATCTTTCCATTCCACGTAATTTAAGCAAGCATTTACAAGTCTGGTGTCCTGAAGACCCATATGTTCATCACCAAGGGCGGTGAGTAAGGCATGGATGGCAGCACCGTGAGCCACGATCATTACATGTTGATCTGGATAGGCTGCTCTTACCTTTTGAATACCTTCTAACATTCGGTCTTGAATAGCCGGTAATGGCTCCATATTTGGATACTGTTTATGTGGAAACAGCTTCTGACGCTCCTCAAATGACAAGCCTTCAGCATCACCATAATCACGTTCAATGAAATCGTCCATGATCATAAGAGGCGCATGCACATGTTTTAAAATCAAATGAGCTGTTTCTTTCGCTCTTGATAATGGACTGGAAATGACGACATCCCAATGAACATTCTTTAAGTAAAGTCCTGTTTGTGTAGCCTGCCTTTTACCTGTTTCATTTAAAGGGATATCTGTTCGTCCTTGAATTCGTTTCGCTGCATTCCAATCTGTTTCCCCGTGTCTGACTAGGCAAATTGTTGTCAATCAAATCCCGCCTTTTCTATCTTTTCTTCCATTATACTAAAGCAGAAGAAGAATGACTGGATTAACGATTTGTCAGACTTGTTAAGGATTCGACAGAGCTAGCAACTTGTGACACTGTTTGTTTTACTTCTTTCAACTCGTTCAGGAACGTTTGGAGATCTATTTCAATTTTTCCGTTTTGGTTTTTGCTTAAGTTCATGCTACTCACAATATCATCGAAGAGCGAATTAATTTGAGTCATTTTTTCTTTACTGTCTGTCACAAGTAAATTCACGTCTGCAATGTGCTGTGACACAATGGCAATTTGAGAATTTGTATTGTTCACAAGCTCTGATACAGTCGAAACCGTTTTCTTGGTATCTTCTGATAATTTACGAACCTCGTTTGCGACAACAGCAAAGCCTTTTCCATGTTCACCTGCACGTGCAGATTCAATTGAGGCATTTAAAGATAACAAATTCGTTTGCTCTGCAATGCCTGTGACAATCCCAAAAATTTGTTCAATTTGTTTCGCGATTTCTTCTAAGCGTTTTATTTCCTTTTCAATCTTTGTCATACTGCCATCAATCTGATTCATTTGTGTTTGTTGAATTTCTAATTCTTTTTTACCGCCAATTGATTTTTCCTCAACTTGAGCTGAGATCTTCGTTCCAGCCTGTGACATATCTGACATCTCATCAGATTTTGAGACAAGTTTGTCCACTGCACTTGTTGTGTTTGAGAAAAGAGAAGCAAGCGAATTGGATGTTTCTGTAATTTTTGTATGAAGCTCTTTTTGCTGTTCTTCCGATTCATCACGAATTTTAGAATATTCATTTTGGAATGTATCTAGGACAAGCTGCTGCTCTAAATTTAAAATTTTCGTCGTCGCTTTGATAGCCGTCTGATATTCTTTGAAATTTTGGATGTGGCGGGCAAATAAATCCATAATCGATAGCAAAAGGTCTTGGAATGCAGCCATATACCATTTAGGCTGGAGCCCAATCCGTAAATGAACTTGTGCAATTTTAATTCTTTTTGCGACATAGGCCTCGTCAATCACACCTGCAAACATTTCACTAATATGGATGCGGAGTGTTTTTTTCAAACGATCGACTGAACTATGATCTTGAATGATATGCATCAAGGAAGACTCTACTTCTAGGTTTTTATAAAATGTATCGACGATATGTTCAATATCATCTTGAACGATTGGATTCAATTGTTTCAGGATAAAAAGATCTTGCTGAGTCAAATCAATCATTTTAATTTGTTTGGTAATGTCTGTATTCTCCGAAAAGTTGATTCTTTTTATCCCATCATCCTGCTGTGTGAAAAAAGCAGTGTTTTTTCTTTTTGTCTCTTTTTTAAATAACAATGTTTTAGTCCCCCCATAATCATCACAAATATCAGACTTTATGTTTTTTATCGGATAATATTGGATTTTTTAAAGGGAAAACCAGTTAAATTTTACTGTTCTTTATATGACCTTTTTAGTGGTTTCTTTGCTGGACCTTCTACTACTTCTCCAGTTATTGAAAAACGTGAACCGTGACAAGGACAATCCCAAGTGCGGTCACTATTATTCCAAGCGACTTCACAACCTAAGTGCGTACATGTTGTATCGACAAGAAAGACATTGCCATCCTCTGATTTAAAGGCACCGCATTTTTTTTGTTCATAGGATACAATGCCGCCTTCTCCTGGCTTTAAATCATCAATTGTTTGATCAGTTTGTTTTAATTTACCACTAATCAGCTTCGCAGCGACATTGGTATTTTCTTTCATAAAATCTTTGACGAACGGGTAAGAAACAAGTCTTGATGGTGTAAAGATCGATTCATAAGGATTAGATTTCCCCTCGATCAAATCACCAATAAGAGTCGCTGCGACATGGCTTGTGGTCATGCCCCATTTTCTAAAACCTGTAGCAACGAAGATATTCGGATGATTTTTAGTCAGGTGGCCAATGTAAGGAATTTGATCCATTGTGACCATATCGTGAGTAGACCAGCGATAGAGGACCTCTTCTATTCCAAGTGTGTTGTCTCCGAATTTTTCTAGCGCTTCATAGTGAGCGGATTCATCCCCGCCTTGTCCAGTTTTATGGCCTTCTCCTCCAATGAGAACCACTTCTTCCCCATGGAATTCTGCCGTTCTTAAAGAGCGGACTGGCTGGTCAATTCCTAAGTACATCCCGTCTGGGAGCGGTTTGGTTGTTTTGGCTGCTACCACATACGATTGCTCGGGATGAATTCGCGTGAAATAAAGTCCTTTGCCATCATAAAAAGGAAAGTGTGAGCATGAAATGATATAGCGTCCTGTCAAATGATGACCACTTTTTGTGACGACAGCAGGCCGCTCACTTTCTTTGACATCGACTGCAGTTGTCTGTTCAAAAATACGCACGCCTCGCTCAATGAGTAACTCGATTAGTGCATTGATATAATGAAGTGGATGGAACTGTGCCTGCTCTGTCATTACAAGGGCTGCTTGTATGTCAGCATCAAAAGGGAGCTCCGTTTTCCATTCTCGATCAATGCCCAGTTGTGTGTAGGCATCTAATTCCTTCTTTAACTTTTTTACGCCACTTTCTTCCTTTGTATAAAGATACGCATTTTTTATCTCTAGCTGACAATTGATTTTGTGCTCTTTGACACGTGTTTGGATGAGCTCTTTCGCTTTTTCATTCGCTTCTACATACAAACGGGCTTTTGGCATGCCAATATGCTGAATCAGCTCATGATAGTATACATCGTGCTGTGATGTTACTTTCGCTGTCGTGTGTCCGGTCGTCCCTTGAAGCAATCGATCGGCATCGACGATGAGGACATCAAATCCACGTTCCGTCATTTCAAACGCAGTGGCGATACCGCTGATACCACCACCTACAATAATCACGTCTGCTGTTAGGTCCTCTGTTACAGTAGGAAAAGAATGCCTCTTACTCTCTGTTAACCATAACGATTTCGCCTGATCCATTCCTTTATGTTCTTGTTCCATGTTGTCGCCTCCAGTTTTTTGTTATGTATAATTTTTCCACAATGCTGAAAATCATACATCTGAAAGGAAACAAGCACGTCATACATAAAAAAATGGGCAACACATAAAAATAAACAAGATAGAAGGAAGGAGTGGACTGACGTGTCAACAAAGCAGCCGAAGAAAACATTGCCGCCTCAACACCAGAATGAACGTCCTGGTCATGAATATAAAATGAATCCTAGACCCATTTTTGATCGAGAGGTGCAGGGGAAAAAACTAGCTGGAAAAACAGCCATTGTGACAGGCGGAGATAGTGGGATTGGAAGAGCAGTCTCTGTCTTATTTGCAAAAGAAGGAGCCAATGTAGCGATTGTTTACTTGAATGAACATCGTGATGCAGAGGAAACGAAGGACTATATTGAAAAGGCGGGAGGCCGCGT
>NZ_NKHG01000073.1 GCF_002744245.1 Bacillus pumilus
TTGTCACAATCTGAGTCACACCTTCTTTAGGTGTGACTATTTTTTATGATTCAGTTGTTTGCTTTCTAGGCGGGCGTTTTTCCCCAATATTGATAATAATCTGTTTTAATAAATCCGTTAAACAGTTTTCTCTTTTTCGTTGCTTTTCTTCCGAAGCACTCTTCGAACTTTTCATGTGACGTTAACATATAAATTGACCAAGTGTCTAGGTTCTTAAATGCTTCACCCATCCCTTGATACATTTTTTCAACAGCTGGTTTATCGCTGAGCCGTTCTCCGTAAGGCGGGTTTCCGACAATCACACCATACTCTTCTTTTGTTTGGAAGTCTTTTACTTGCATTTGCTTAAATTGAATCAGTTCACTTAGTCCAGCTTCTTCTGCATTCATTTTTGCAATCTCTACCATACGATGGTCGATATCACTCGCAATAATGTGAAGTGGCTGATCATAGTTCGCTTTTTCTTCCACTTCAAGACGCGCTTTGTTCCATACGTCCTCACCGATCCATTCCCATGATTCTGAAGCAAATGCCCGGTTAAATCCAGGGGCAATATTTTGTCCTATTAGGGCTGCTTCAATGGCGATTGTACCTGATCCGCAAAAAGGATCAACAAATGGACGGTCAGGTGTCCAATTCGTTAATAACACGAGCGCGGCAGCAAGGGTTTCTTTAATCGGTGCTCCTCCCTGATCCACACGGTACCCACGTTTATGAAGACCTATACCAGATGTATCAAGGGTTAGCACTGCTTTATCTTTTAAAAGCGCAATCTCAATTTTGTATTCAGGGCCCGTCTCCTCAAGCCATTCAGACTGTATGTTGTAAGATGATCTAAGCTTTTGTGCGATGGCCTTTTTGACGATGCGCTGACAATCAGGCACACTTGCGAGCTGTGATTTGACAGATTTACCGATGACAGGAAACGTACTATTTTTCGGCAAGTAAGCGGCCCAATCAATCGCTTTTGTCCGTTCAAAAAGTTCGTCAAATGTTTTTGCCGAAAATTCAGCGACTTGTACCTTTATACGGTCTGCTGTCCGCAGCCAAAGGTTTGCACGGCAAATCGCAAGGGCATCCCCTTGGAAAATGACTTTCCCGTTATCTACTGTGCACTCATAGCCAAGGTCTCTTACTTCTTTTGCAACAACTGCTTCAATCCCCATTGGAGCTGTCGCGATGAGTGTATAGGTTTTCATTCGTTTATCACCTGTTTTCTTGTCCTTTTCTTTATTCAAGATAAAAGCTCTCCATATGTAGCAATAGGAGAGCTTTGTTTTCATCATGTTTATTATAACGGATATAACGTTCTGTAAGCCATGTTTTGTTCCATCGTACTGCAAACGGCAAATGCCTCGTACTCAGGTGGTAATCATCTATCTACAGAATTCTCTGTCCTTCTCTCCGTTTGGTTCCTTTGAGAAAGTTCCCCTACCAAGTTTGGGTTTCTCGCTCGAGGGGTTTACCGCGTTCCACTCTCACCATTTCTAGTGAGACTTCGTCACTGTGGCACTTTCAAGGATACTTTGCCATATCCTAAAAGGACGTAGGCATTTTTCCTGCCGTCAGCCTTTCCCAGGCTGCCCTGGCTTATTTTTTCGCCAGGCACGAACACTACGGGCATCTCAGCACCGTGCGAGCATGGACTTTCCTCTGCAACGCCTAACAGCATTACAGCGATTACCCGAACGTTAATCAACTAGCGTTATTATAAACGACAATGTCATTTGACACAAGTTTTTTCGACATGACTCAATCATAAAGTTTGCTGCCAAAAACGTGCTTCTCAAGATTAGATAGTCTTTTTAAAATATCAAAGTTTGTTGTATTGGACTGTGCAGGCTGTCTTTTCCCTTGTTCAACTGCTTCTTCAAGCTGTTTCGTCAAGTGGAGGTTTTCTTGTTGAAGCTTTTCGATTTCTTGATGAAATGTCTCATAGTCTTTAATGACCATATCTAGAAATTTATCGACTTCTTCTTGTTTATACCCTCTGACACCTGTTTTAAATTCTTTTTCTAAAATTTCTTTCGCAGAAAGCTTTACTTTATCAGCAAGCATCTTTTTCACCTCATATCGTGAATTCATAGTATATTTTTTCAGAAATACGTGACGTTGTCAAATTTTCTCTTGCTTTTAGTCAAAAAACGGATCTTCCGCCTCGACCTGCGCTCTTAGATCATCCATTGTGATGTACATAATTGGGTAATCCGTATAGGCTTCAGCTTCTCTAATCATATACTTTGGTGAGCCTTCATGCTCGGGATCATATAAGACAAGAAGAGCATCTGATTTTTCAATAAAAAAGTGGTTCTTTTGTTTAAATTGTGCAGGACTTTCATACGGTCTATGCGTGACACTTTCTACAAAATCTGCTTGTGCAAGAACCCCTTCATACAACTCTTTATTTTGTTCATTCCAACGCTCTTCTTGTTCATAAAATGGCGTAATGACAGCAAGTTTTAAAGCTGGATACTCCTCTTGAAGCTCAAACACCACTTCAGCTGTCCAGATTTCTGCACCTAGTTGACCTGATATGAGAACCCATTCCAGCCCCTCTTCGATGAGTGCTATGAGCCTTTTTCGAAGTTCTGCTTTTATGTATTGAAGTGCAGGCTCGTCTTGTTTGAATATCCCAAGCTCAAATGGCTTGTACCCTGTGACAGCAATAATTTTCATTTTTTCACCTGCTTTTAAAAAAAGGGACTTAATAAAGTCCCATTTCACGTTATCTGTTACAGCAAGGTCCACCGCAGTTAAAGTGTTGATGTGATGCTGGGTCCACCTGAGAAAACGTATGCGGGAAGTAGTGAACATGTTGGAATTTTTGATGATGAACATTTGTCACATGCTGCGGATGGATGTGCGGCACAATTGTTGTTGACTCACTGTGTGTACAGCAATGATTCGTCGGATGAACAATTGGCTTTGTAACATTTGGCTTGCAATGATGATGATGGTACATGTAGCATTCCCCTCTCCTTGATTTTCTTACATTAACAATGTATGAATCAAGAGGTGTACATGTACTAATGCATTAACCTATTTTAAAAGTTTGCAAGAAAAACATCTTTATAGTTTGAAAACACAAAAGCGACCAAAATGACAACAAGAAAAAACAAGTAAAAAAGACCCTTATACATGCTCTACGCTCCTCATTCAATATCTAACGTTATTTTACAGGATTCATGACTTTTCTACAATAAAAGTGCTAAACAATTTTTATTTTCGGCCGATAGCCGAACGTTGTCATTTTTTGCGCTTTCCCAGGCAATAATTTCATTGCCCAGCTTTCCTTAAGAGCCGCGTTTTTCGCTTTTCAAGTGCTTCAATGTCTCGTTCACTTAAAGACGAGAGAGCTAATAATGATTGAGTCATCGAAAGAGCTGATTCTGCATCTTTTTGGCGATGCTCTTCATATTTCGCCAGCTCTATACCCGCTTTTAACGCTAAATGTACATCGTTTGATTCAAATAGATCTTTCCATATACGAACCGCTTCATCCCATTGGTTTAATCGTTTATATTGTAAGGATAAATCATAAGCCGCTTGATTCGCATGCTCAAACTCAGCATCCGTTAGTTCTTGCAAATGCTTCGTTGCTTCCTGTACATCACGATGAGCAAGATGCCATCTAGCAAGTGCGTATTTCTCATTATTTTCCTTCACCGCATCCTTAGATAATATTTTTTTGGACAGATGAATGTAGAGGCTGATTAATGATAGGACATCTAGTTCGTTATGAGTCAGAATCCCTTCAATCAGCGACGGTTTTTGTTCCTTTAAAAAATGAAAATAGATCATCGGTGCCAAAAATCCAGGCGTGTCGTCTTCTCGATTGACGTGCAGCTCCTCCTTTTCTACAACGGAAAGAGCCATTCGTTCATATTTATGTTTCCACAATCTTCTAGAACCATGTAGAAGATCAAAATGACCAAATTCCGGGAGGGCAGGTATTTGATCGCGTAATAACGTATGTCTCGTTTTCACTTGCGGCCAATCGAATGATTTCCCATTATATGTAACGAGAGATTCTACGTCCACTTCGTCAAGAAAGCTTTTGTACAGAGCTGCTTCATTTCCTGGGTTGGTGAGTAGATGCTGTTTCACCACCACTTTGTCTGAAAAGACACGTGCATGTCCTAGCAAAAAGATCATATTTCCCGTCCCGCGAGATAAACCTGTTGTTTCTGTATCGAAAAAAAACAGCTCGTGCGACCTGTAACCTTTTGCCGAAAGAGAATGGTGGATCTCACTTTTGTTCCATGCGTCCACGATTTTCGGTAGTTCTGCAAACGAATACAGTCCATGCTGCTCACCCAATTGATAGGTTACTTCTCGAATCAGACAAAAGGAATCTTCAAAGTAGTAAGGAGCTGCACCCAACTGCTCCCACTCTTTTAAAAATGGGATGTTTTCTGCATTCACAGCTTGTCCTGCTTTTATTTCCTGCCGTTTTTCATCTGTCTGATTGTGCGAAAGGTGTTTTTTCATTCTGTTTAATTTCCCTTTTAAAGACATGAGTAGGTGCCTCCCTCCTTTCCCTTTAAAACCATGACATCAATTCAACGATGCTGCTTTTTCCATTGATCTCTTTCATTTCCATGCCAATACAGGATGGACAGCCATTCTCACAGCGGCAGCGCTCAATAAGCTGAGTAGCCGCACGAGCAATTTCATCAAAACGAGCTTGGACTTCCTTGCTTAAGCCGATTCCACCAGGGTAATGGTCATATAAAAATACTGTCGGTTTCCCGGTATGTGCAGCTTTAATTTGAGAAATGACATGAATGTCTGAGCGGTCACACATGACAAACACAGGGACAATATGCTGAAGAACATTTGCAATGCCAAGCAGCAGATGCTCAAGTGTTTTCTCTTCAAATCGCCGTCCTGCTTCATGTAATTCAAACCAAGCGGCACTCGTATGAATTTCTTCTTCAGGTAAGTGAATCGGGCCGGACCCGATATTTTCACCAGTTGATAATCGAATTTTTTTGAAAATGGACGGCAGTGCGTTTACGGTTACATCACCGAAGTGAACAGATATCGCTTCCTTCTCCGTCGTCTGATCAATTTCAAGCACCTTGAGCTGAACCGCTAAATTCGCATCTGTATAGTATTCAACATCTACCTGTTTTACATAGGCCTTACGATGCTCGTAATCTAGCTTTTCCACTTGATACTGAACCCCTTCATGTAAATAAATGGCTTCATCATGAAGTAACGTCAACGCACTGAATCGATCCATCTCACCAATAATCCGAACGTTCGCTACATCTGATTGATCCACAATGACAACATTTTCCTGGCTTGCAGACCGCAGGCTGATGCCATGCGCTGGGAACGATTGATCTGACCAATAATAGCGGTTCCCGCTAAAATGAAGAACCCCTTCCTCATGTAAATATTGCAAGATTTCTTCTACATCCATCTCGCCAAACTGTTCATCTTCTCGAAACGGAAGCTCGTAGGACGCACATTTGAGATGGTCGACTAAAATAATGAGGTTTTCAGGATTGATTCTCGCTGCTTCAGGCGGTCTGTTAAAGAAATATTCAGGGTGTCTGACAATATATTGATCAAGGGGTGATGAACTTGCCACCATGATAATGAGTGCTTCCTCGTGACGCCTTCCAGCTCGTCCTGCTTGCTGCCACGTACTTGCTATACTGCCCGGATACCCCGTCATAATACATACCTTTAGCTGACCAATATCAACCCCTAATTCTAATGCGTTCGTACTGACAACTCCTAGTATGTCTCCTTCTCTTAATCCCTTTTCAATATTACGCCGCTCTTTTGGCAAATAGCCTCCGCGATAACCACGGATCGATTTTGGACCAATTTCTTTTTTTACTAGCTCTTGAATATGACTTAAGATGACTTCCACTCTCACTCTGCTTCTTGCAAAAACAATCGTTTGGATTTTTTCTTTTAAAAATGCTTTAGCCAGTTGATTGACGACTGTGGCCGCACTTTGTCTAATGTTTAATGGCTTATTGACGACTGGCGGGTTGTAAAAAACAAAATTCTTCTTACCGCTAGGCGCTCCGTTTCGTTCAATCAGGTGCACCTTGCTCCCGGTCAGCTGCTCTGCAAGCTCTTTCGGATTCGCAATCGTCGCTGACGTACAAATAAAGATCGGATCACTTCCGTAAAATGCACAAATTCGCTTCAGCCTGCGAATGACATTGGCGACATGGCTGCCAAACACGCCTCGGTATGTATGAAGCTCATCTATCACAATATACTTCAAATTCTCAAATAAACTGACCCATTTCGTATGGTGAGGTAAAATCGCTGAATGCAGCATATCTGGGTTTGTGATAACAATATGTCCTGCCTGCCTAACTCGCTGCCGAATGGCTGGTGAGGTGTCTCCATCATATGTTTCACTATGAATCGGAATATCCATCTCGTGGATGATTTCGTTTAGTTCACTTTTTTGATCCTGCGCGAGCGCTTTCGTTGGGAATAAATAAAGAGAGCGGTTTGTCTGGTCTTCTGCGATCGACTGAAGTACAGGAAGATTATAGCAAAGCGTTTTACCTGAAGCTGTAGGTGTGACGGCCACCACATGTTCGCCATTCATGACACGTTCAAAGGCTTCCCTTTGATGAATGTATAGTTCTTTCACGCCTCTTTTCTCAAGCGCCTTTTTCAGCCTTTCGTCCACTCTTTCAGGAACCGGAAAGGTCTGTGCAGGCTTCGCTTCAATTTCATGCCAATGCTCTACCTGCTCGTCTTTTTTTAATTCTTCTATGAGTTCTTTCATTGTTTTCTTTTTCATATCGCATCACCTCTCATTCATAGTGTACCGAATATTTGTTTGCATGACTAGGCGGCAATTTTTTGATGCGTGCTTGTGAGCAAATATTTTGAAGTGTTGTAACAGTATCCATTACACTTCTATAGTGAAATGATTTTTTCAAGGAAGAAGATGATGAGATTGAAAAACGAATTTAAGCCTTTATTTGAACCATTTACATTCCCTGGGGGTGCCTCTATTGATGGCCGGTTGGTTGTTGCTCCAATGACACACTTTGGTTCTCATGAGGATGGCACCATTTCTCAGGATGAGATTGATTTCATTACAGCTAGATCAAGTGAAATGGGCATGGTCATCACAGCGTGTGCGAACGTTACTCCAGATGGCAAAGCTTTTGAAGGACAGCCTTCTATTGCACGAGATGAAGATATTCCTGGCCTGAAAAAACTAGCTTCTGAGATTCAAGCAAAGGGAACAAAAGCCATCATTCAAATTCATCATGGCGGCTCTCAGGCACTCTCGCATCTCGTACCAAATGGTGACGTGGTTGCGCCGAGTGATGTGTTCAAAGATGGAAAACAGATTGCACGTGCTTTAAAAGAGGAAGAAATTACCCATATGATCGACTCATTCAAAGAAGCAACAAGACGAGCGATTCAAGCTGGATTTGATGGTGTGGAAATTCACGGAGCAAACGGTTATTTATTACAGCAATTCTACTCCCCGCATAGCAATCAGCGCACAGATCAATGGGGCGGAAGTGAAGAAAAGCGTCTAGCATTCCCTATCGCTGTTGTAGATGCAGTCAAAGAGGCGATCAAGGATCACGTGACAAAACCATTTATCTTTGGATATCGACTATCTCCTGAAGAACCAGAAACACCTGGTTTAACAATGACAGAGACGTTTACGTTAGTGGATGTTCTAAAAACAAAAAACCTCGATTATTTGCATATTTCATTAATGGAGATTGACTCTAAAGCAAGACGAGGCGCAGATGCTAGCAAAACGCGTATGGCGCTTTTAAAAGAGCGCTGCGGCGATACCCTTCCGCTGATTGGTGTAGGCAGCGTCATTACAGCTGAGGATGCATTGAGTGCGTACAATCAAGGAATCCCGCTGATTGCTGTCGCACGAGAGCTAATTGTTGATCCAGATTGGGCAAAGAAAATTAAAGAAGGTCGGGAAAGCGAGATTGAAACAGTCATTAAACGCAGCCAAAAAGACAAGTACCTGATTCCAGAGGGATTGTGGTCTGTTATGGAAGCAAGTCAAGGCTGGGTTCCGATGGAGGATTAATTTCATAAAAAAACTACCCTATCATGGGGTCAGTCCCATGTGAGGGTAGTTTTTTATGTGCTTTTTTATTATTTCATTTTCACTGTAAAGAGCTTGGAGGTCTGTTTTTCCACAGAGCCCTTTGGTTCTTTATCAAGTCGTTCTACCAGATCACCATTCATGATGACAATAGGTGTCACGGTACTGGCCGCCTTCTCTGCAATGAGTTCTAAATCACACGAAATGAGAGGATCACCGGCTTTCACTTTATCCCCTTCTTTCACGTGCGCTTCAAATCCTTCTCCATTTAACCCAACTGTTTCAAGTCCGATATGAATCAGAAGCTCAAGCCCTGAGAGTGTTCGAATCCCAATTGCATGTTTTGTATGGAAGAGCTGAATGATTTCACCCTCTACTGGTGACACAATGGTGCCATTGCTTGGTTTTACTGCTACGCCGTCTCCCATCATCTTTTGAGAAAAGACAGGATCTGGTACATCAGTCATATCCATTAACTCCCCATCAGCTGGAGAATAAATGACTTCTTCCTTTACATCATCTTGGTTTTTTCCGAAACCGAATAATTTTTTCAGCAATGTTCATTTGCTCCCTTCAAGCTTTGCTCCTAGATATATTCAGCGTATGACCTTCGCGCCATACACCTTGTCTCATTCAACACTATTTAATCATAATTTTTTCCTCCCATCAATTAATAACCGCCTGAGCCCTTTTTGCATAGTCTGTAGATGAGAGGTGATTCAAATGAAACATGAAGGCGAAAAGAAACATGAATTGTTGGCAAATGAAGATATTCTATATGAAGCGATTGAACAATTTTTTGCATCCTCCCCGTTTCACGAGATTTTAAATAGTGCGGAGGCGCTCATGACTACGTCCCATTCACTTGCATCGATTACAACCGATGTGACAGAAGATGATCAATTTGTTTATATCGAGATCCAATTTCCAGACCATTTTGTTGAAGGTGATATTGCGCTAGAAGTCAAAGCTCAATATTTACACTTATCGGTGCAGGAGAAAATCAAAACAGAGACGGCTTCCTCCTATTCCAGCTTTACGAAAACCATTTTAATGCCTGCAAAAATAGATGAAACAAACATGATGAGTGTTTGGAAAGATCAATCACTTCGTGTGACCGCACCAAAGCAAACAACCCAATAGATACTTCTATTGGGTTTTGCTATGCTTTAAAAATACTTGTAAATCCTTTTGCCAATGAACCCACTTGATTCATTGTACTCATCATTTGCCCAGCTGTATCAAACATTTTGTTAAAGTCATATTGTCCATTCGTCTTTTTGAATTGGGACAGCACACTTTTAAATTGAGATGACTGCTGTTTTTGCGGTCTTGGCAAAGGATAAGGATTCATAGGCTGCTGCATGGGCATCGGCTGCATCTGCGGCTGATTGATCACTTCTGGCGGCTGAAAAGACTGGACATTCTCTTGGTATCCATAAGGCGGCTGATAGGCGGAAGGCGGCGCCTGGCTCATTCCACCTTGATATGGAGGCATGAAATATTCTGGAGGCTGTGGAGGCTGCTGCATGTCTGGATACGCAAAAGGCCCTTGTTGAAATTGGTTCAATTCATAAGGTTGCTGGTTTGAATAAGGGAACATGTATCTCGCTCCTCTCGCTCTCAAAACATATTGATGTCAATGATATATTATGTTCAAAAACAGAAGGTGTGCCTAAAGCAGCCATAAGAAAAACGCAGGCTGTTTCATCAGCTGCGCTTTTTGATTTCTTCTATCAAAAGGTTCAGTGTGTATAGTACCGACTCAACTAAATTTTTCACACGTGGTGCGTGCTGTTTGCCAAAATAAGATTGCATGACAACCTCTTTTCCATTTTCTTTGACGGCTTCTAGCTGTTCTTCGTGTAAGTATTTAGGTTTGGCCTGATGAATAAACGAGATGGCAGCGGTGAGCCATTCTTCCATTTGCTTGTCAAAGGTGTCAACGGCCGGCTGAATATCCTTGTAAAAATCATATGCTGGGTATTCCTCTTCAGCTTTTCCCTTTTGGTACTGCTCATACGCTTCTTCGATCCATGCTTTCAGCTCTTGTGTATGTTTAAGTAATGTTTGATTATCCAAAGTGTTCACCTCTATGAACCATCCTACCAAACGTTCACTTAATGCTCAAATATGAGAGCTAGCCAGCGTGATATGCCGGTCTTGCCGCCAGTTTATACTCAGCTGCATGAATTTTCAATTCACAGTCCTTCACTTCTGATTCAAGGCGGTCAATCATTTGTTCCTGCTCCTGATTAGCTGCGTGTTTTGTTTGCTCGACAGCAAGAGACAGCTCCGCTTCCACCGCATCAATCTTTCGCTCGATTTCCTCTAGCAACTGCATAATGGATTCTTTTGATACAAATTCGTTCATCATCAGATTCCTCCTTTATCGTCTCTCGTTACATTCTCTTTTCTTTCTCACCATCCTTCATACATGACAAAACTAGAAACAAATCGCCAATCTAAGTGTCGATGAGCGCTATTTCTTCATTTTCGACATGCGCTTGTCCTTCTTTGTATGATTGCGTCCGATTCTGTAAAGTCTAAGGACAAAGGAGGTAGATTTCATGAAAAAGCAGCCAGCACCAAAAGAGCAAAAGCCAAAAGGGAAAGAAAACAGCACAGATCACCTTGATAAAAAGCTCGGTGGTCCTAATCGTCCATCCACGTAAAAAAGCAGGTACCCCCTGCTTTTTATTTATGCAAAAAATAGTGCTCTAATGAAAAAAGAAAACGAAGCTGCCTTTTTTTATGGAAGTACCAGTCGGTCAGCTCGATTTGTTTTGGTAATGGTTCTGCATCGAATAAGGCTGGATTCAATTTCTTTTGAAACCAATCTACCCTCTGATCGTCTAATGAATGTGTCATCACCGGATAAACCGTTCGAAGAAAAGGTGTTGACCTTCTAGCGATCCCTAAAAACGGCTCAAAATCAAACCGAGACCCAGTATGCGGTACGGTATGCAAAAAATGATAAAAATCCGAAAACAAATCGGCCCGAAATAATAATTTCGCTAGTTTTTTTCCTAATGTAATGCGCTCTTTGACATGGGAAAACTTCCGTATGGTTAACCCATACAAATGCCCATCTACTGTTGGGAAAACGACGGTTTGAAAATGTCCCCACTCGCTGAAAAGATATTGAATCGAGTGAAAAACATTCTTTTTCAGAAGAGGATTTTGTATAATAGGAGATTGTATAGTATATTGTTCATTTATGATGAGTGCATAAAGCAGACGCTCTGTGTCACGCTTTCGCCAAAAACGTTCCCACTCAGCGCTCATAAAACGAGACACGCAGAAATATGGCAACAGATGAAATAAAGGTTTGCTGCACCGCTTTGACCATTCATACAAGAGAAGCTGTGGGTAAGCATCCGAAAAGATGAGCCAGTTCGCTCTTTCATATGCTGTAAAAAACAGATGCCTTTGCTCATCAGTTAAACCAGGATGGAAAAGCTCGCCTTTTAAATCCGTCATCGACCATCCTGCATTTCTTGATACAAAGGAAGCAAGCAGTGACCATTTCATTTCTGGATGACGATCATAAAAGCGCTTGTAAGCATTTGTCCTCGTTAGGTTGTCTTTATTTTTCGCTTTCGTTTCACGTAAAATATGCTGAGTAATGATGTGCTCTTCTTGTGACAACATGGTCATCTCTCCAATACAAAATGCATTAAAAGGAGGCTGAAACTTGATGATTCGGTATCCAAACGGAAAATCGTATCAGCCCATTCAACAAATTGGGACAAAAAAAAGAATCAGCGGCGAATCCTCTTATAGTAATCGCGGGATGACGCTTGAGGCTGATTTAAATGAAACCAACCAGTACTATTTATTAAACGGGATTGCTGTCATTCATAAAAAGCCTACCCCAGTTCAAATTGTCAATGTGGACTATCCGAAAAGAAGCGCTGCTGTTATCAAGGAAGCCTATTTTAAACAATCATCGACAACAGACTATAACGGGGTCTATAAAGGGCGCTATATTGACTTTGAAGCAAAGGAAACCAAAAGCACCACCTCATTTCCGCTCAAGAATTTTCACGCTCATCAAATTGAGCATATGAAACAGGTTGAAAAGCAAGGTGGAATTTGTTTTGTTATTATATCCGCATTTGGCTCCGTTTATTATTTATCCGCTTCTGACCTCTTCTTTTTCTGGGAGCGGCAGCAGCAAAATGGGCGAAAATCCATTAGTAAAGATGAATTAATGGAGGCTGGCCACTTGATGACACTTGGATATTCGCCAAGAATTGATTATATTAAAGTAGTGGAGACACTTCATTTTTCGGATGAAAGTGAGCAACATTTACGTTCGAAAAAGGTTTAACACGAAAGGTTGAGATGTGATGTCTGATCAATTTACAAGTCGTGAACAGCGACGTAAAGCAAGTCAAGAAAACAATAAGAAGCAAAAGAACAAAAAAGGCAAAAAGAAAGCCGGACTATTTAAAAAAATATTTTTATCTTTACTCGTGATCGGTCTTCTTTGTTTAGTTGCCGGAATCACAACATTTGCCGTTTTTGCATCAAGCGCTCCTTCTATTGATGATAGTAAGCTCAAAACACCGTATTCTTCAAAACTCTATGATAAAAACAAAAAAGTGTTTGCAGAAGTCGGTGCGGAAAAAAGAACATATGTCTCGATTAAAGATATACCCGATGTTGTAAAAGAAGCGTTTATTGCCACTGAAGATGCACGTTTTTATAAACACCATGGCATTGACCCAATCCGGATCGGCGGTGCTCTTGTAGCAAACGTTGAGGATGGTTTTGGAGCTGAAGGTGGAAGTACAATTACACAGCAGGTTGTGAAAAATACCCTTTTAAACAATCACAAAACATTAAAGCGTAAAGTACAGGAAGTATGGCTCTCTATTCAGCTTGAGCAAAAATACTCTAAAGATGAAATTTTAGAAATGTATTTAAACCGAATTTTCTTCACGCCTCAGGCTTATGGCGTTGGAAAAGCCGCTGAACAATTTTTCGGTGTCACAGACTTAAATAAACTATCCATTGCACAGGCTGCAACACTTGCAGGTATGCCGCAGAGTCCTTCTGCCTATAACCCAGTCAAACATCCTGAAGCAGCGGAAAAACGCCGTAATATCGTTTTAAGCCTCATGAAAAAACAAGGCTATATTACAGATAAAGAGTATGACGAAGCGAAAGCAACACCTGTCAGCAAGACCGTCGTCTCAGCTGATAAATACAACAGCCAAAACTCTAGTAAATACTCTGCTTATATTGAAGAAGTCATGGAAGAAGTGCAGAAAAAAGCCAAAGTTGATGTATCAACTGATGGACTAAAAATCTACACAACACTTGATACAAATGCACAGGATCACCTAGACAGTATTATTAATGGGGATGCAGCCGGATTTACAAAAGGCATGCAGGCTGGTGTGACCCTGCTTGATACGAAAAATGGCGAAATTCGAGCCATTGGCGGTGGACGTGATGTACCAGTCGGCGGATTTAACTATGCAACTGATGCAAAACGCCAGCCTGGGTCAACAATCAAACCCATCCTAGATTACGGTCCAGTCATTGAAAACAAAAAATGGTCAACATATCAGCAAATTGATGATGCACCATATACGTACTCAAACGGTACACCAATTAACAACTTTGACAGAAGACATTTAGGGAAAATGTCGATGAGAAGCGCTTTGGCACAATCACGAAACATCCCTGCCCTAAAAGCATTCCAAGAAGCTGGCACAGATAATGCCGTTCAATTCGCCAATAATTTAGGCATGGACTTACCGTCTGATATTCCAGAGTCCTACTCAATCGGTGGATTTGACGAAGGTGTCTCTTCTTTAAAGATGGCCGGTGCATTTAGTGCATTTGGGAATAACGGGTACTATAATGAACCGCATGCTGTTACGTCTGTTGAATTTAATGACGGAACAAAGCTTGACCTAACGCCAGATTCTAAAGCGGCGATGAGTGATTACACAGCATTTATGATCACGGATATGCTGAAAACAGCTGTACAATCTGGAACAGGAACACTTGCACAAGTCCCGAACGTTCAAGTAGCTGGTAAAACAGGTACAACTAACTTTACAGAAGATGATATTAGTAAATATAATATCCCTTCTGGCGGTGCGAAAGATTCATGGTTTGTCGGCTATACGCCGCAATATACAGCCGCCGTTTGGACGGGAATCGGTAATTCAAAAGATGCAGACGGCAAAATGTGGCTCACAAATTATGAGCAGCGCGTGGCAAAAATCGTCTTCCAGCGATTAATTTCTCAAATTGATGACGGAAGCGGCTCATTTGAAAAACCAGACAGCGTCGTTGAAGCCACCGTTGAAAAAGGATCAGATCCAGCAAAATTAGCCGGACCAAATACACCTAGTGATAAGAAGACAACAGAATACTTCGTGAAAGGAACTGTACCGTCAAAAGTTTCTGACACGTATGAGAAAAAAGAAGCGGATAAACCATCTGACTTAAAAGCGGTATATGATGAAGAGAAAAAATCCATTACGCTCACTTGGGGCTATGATGATGACGCGGATGCTACATTTAATGTGAAGCAAGCTGTCGATGATGGCGGCTATAAAGACATTCAAAACAGCTCTGCTAAAGAAGCGGTCATCTCTGATGTGAAGCCTGGCTCCACATATAAATTCCAAGTGACAGCGACTGTAGAGGATGTCACAAGTAAAGCGGCTTCTACCTTCCTCACTATTAAAGGTGACGAAGATGAAGAAGAAAAAGCAGATGATGAGAACAAAGAAGAGGAAGAGCCGCAGCAGCCTGATGATGAGCAGACAGATCAAACAGACGATAACAAAAATCAAAACCCAGGCACTGACGAGCAGAAGCCAGATGATCAACAGGATCAAGATCAAGGTGGAAATACGGAAAACGGCAATGACGGTTCCGATGATGGCTCAAACAGTACAAATGGGAACAGCAGCTCACAGACTGATGCCAATAAAGATAAAAAGAAAGATGACACGAAAGCCAATTCTCAAAGCTCAAATTCTACTTCTCGAAAAGAAGATGATTGATGAATAACGAAAAAGCACTTGCCCTATGAGGCAAGTGCTTTTAGATTGTTGACAAAGGACTAAAATGACCTTTA
>NZ_NKHG01000226.1 GCF_002744245.1 Bacillus pumilus
CGGGAACGCTTAATAGATGCATGATTACTTAAGAGATCGATATACCTAAAAGATCAGATCTTGTCTGTCACCCGTTATCTGTGGATAACGGGGAAGAATGCCTGGCTATGCAGGGCAGCTTCGCTGCCCGCCGCCAGAGGGGGGAAAAAGGAGAGAGGCGGGCCATCAGCCCTAGCCTGATAGGATAGCCTCTGATAGGCGATAGTACGATGGTGGGACAGAAAGGAAAGGGGCGTCATGCGACAGAAGCAAAAGACGAGCTATGTCACTCTTGCTTCCCTGATTGGAAGATGTACCGTTTCAGGGCCTCCTTGCCAACCGAAT
>NZ_NKHG01000227.1 GCF_002744245.1 Bacillus pumilus
GACAGGTCAACCCTATTACATTGCAGAAAATCACTTGAAACGAGATTTTTCTGCGACAAAGCCACTTGAAAAACTGGTGACAGATATAACGTATTTGCCATTTGGCCAAAAAACACTTTATCTATCCAGCATAAAAGATTTATATACTAGTGAGGTTGTGGCTTATACGATTGGTGATAAACAGGATGTTTCTCTTGTTTTAGATACATTGAAGCAGTTACAGGCATTGCCTAAAGGCTGCGTACTTCATAGTGACCAAGGTTCGGTCTACACTTCATATGCTTATCAAAAGGAGATAAAGGAAAAAAGCATTACCATGAGCATGTCCCGTAAGGGAATGCCCGCTGATAATGCCCCCATCGAATCCTTCCACTCCAGTTTAAAATCAGAAGGATTCTATCTCCACCACCTGACAAACACTACAACAGCCATTGTAGAAAAAACAGTCAGGGAGTATATTGATTATTATAACAATATCCGAATTCAATTGAAATTAAACAACCAGTCACCAAAAGAGTTTCGGCAACTGGCTGTTTCATAAAGGTGTTTTGATCCCTGTCTCAAAAACGGGGGTCAGTCCC
>NZ_NKHG01000080.1 GCF_002744245.1 Bacillus pumilus
CCTGCTCTTAATAGAGCGGGTCTTTTTATATTTTCCCTCCTTTTCTTACATATCTGCCTTTTGATGAGACAGACTATTGTGTAGAAAAGGAGAATGAAATATATGAGCAGATTAAAGAAAATGTTCGGGGACATGGATGTTACAAGAGATTTATTGCTCCTCCTCACGATTGGCGGATTGTACGCACTTGCCATTGCGCTTTCGAATACGTTTGTGAATGTGTACTTATGGAAACAGTCAGGGCGATTTACGGATCTTGCAATTTATAACTTGGCGATTGTTGTGCTTCAGCCCATTACTTTTTTATTTGCTGGTCGGCTCGCTAAAAAAATAGACCGTGCGTTTGTCCTTCGTTTTGGTGTCATCTTCTTAGCCGCTTTTTACTTAATTGTACTAATGGCAGGAGAACAAGCGGCTGCGCGGCTTGTCTTGTTAGGGAGTGTCCTTGGGATCGGCTATGGTTTTTACTGGCTGGCTTTTAACGTACTCACCTTTGAAATCACTGAACCTGAAACTAGAGATTTTTTCAATGGATTTCTAGGAGTGCTCACGTCTACAGCTGGCATGATCGGTCCACTGATTGCTGGTATTGTCATTTCTCAACTAACGGATGATACGGGTTATACCGTCATTTTTACGTTATCGCTTTTTTTGTTTTCATTAGCGGTCGTCATGAGTTTCTTTCTCAAGAGAAGGCAGTCAAAGGGGAAGTTTATGATCAAGAAAATTTGGAAAGAGCGGCATGCAGACGAGAATTGGCGTAAGATTACAACGGCTCACTTCTTTCAGGGGCTTAGAGAAGGCGTCTTTGTCTTTTTAATTAGTGTCTTTGTGTTTATTGCGACAAACAGTGAGCTTGCTCTTGGAACATTTGGTTTAGTGAACTCAGGTGTCGCCTTTTTTGCTTATTTTTTCGCGACACGTTTGATTAAGAAAAAATGGCGGAAGAAAGCAATTATGCTTGGCGGGCTTATTTTATATGGCGCACTATTTTTAATTGTATTTCACTTGTCCTATGTATCGCTTCTCATGTATGCAGTGGCCATTGCAATAGGATATCCGCTCCTGCTTGTCCCGTATGTATCATTAACCTACGATGTGATCGGCCACGCTAGGTATGCAAGAAAAGCTCGGATTGAATATATTGTGGTTAGAGAACTCTTTTTAAATGCGGGACGTATTTGTTCCATTGTCTTGTTTCTTTTATCTGTCACCTTACTTGGCGATGAGCTTGGCATCCCTGCATCATTAGTTGTTCTCGGAGCAGGACATACTCTTATTTATTATTTTGTAAAGGATATTCACTTAAAAGAAAAAACAGCTGATAGGAAAGAGGCTGACGGTCAAAAGCCAGTATCTCACACGAACCTTATTAAGGGAGAAAGGTAAAATTTCTTACCATTGGAACAGCAAATTTCTAGATAAATCCTAGAAAAACAGCTAAAATGATGATGGCACCTTTTATACACAAAAAGGGGTGCCATTTCTTTCTTGATAGAAAAGGTGATGTGATGAGAAACAAGAAAAACAAAAAAGGCGCGAAGGAAGGGCGCAAAACACTTCCGATTCGGCTGAATTTATTATTTTTAGCTGCATTCATAATTTTTACCGGTGTTGTGGTCAGACTCGGTTTTGTGCAAATTGTCAATGGAGAAGATTATAAAAAGCAGGCAGAAAAACAAGAGGATGTGAATGTCAGCTCATCTGCTCCGCGCGGAAAAATTTATGATCGAAACTATAACACGATCGTCAATAATAAAGCGCTAAATGCCATTACATATACGAGAACCTCGACGACATCACAAGAAGAGCGGCTCAAAGTGGCAACAAAATTAGCGGATATGATTCATGTGAGTACGAAAAAAGTCACAGATCGTGATAAAAAAGATTTTTGGATTTTAACGCATCCGAATGAAGCGAAAAAGCTTGTTCAAAAGGAATCAGAATTAAAGGGTGACGATAAGCTCTCTGATGATAAACTATACGAACTTCAACTAAAACGCATCACAGATAAGGAATTAAATCAGCTGACGAAAAAAGATTTGCAAGTGCTGGCGATTAAAAGACAGATGGATGCAGGCTATGCGCTTACACCTCAATTCATCAAAAATGAAGATGTGAAGCCAAACGAAATTGCTTACGTCTCAGAGCATTTGGACGAGCTGCCAGGCGTTGATGTCACAACAGACTGGACGCGCAGTTATCCATATAAAGGGCTGCTCCGCAGTATGCTCGGTAGTGTGTCTTCAAGTGATGAAGGCCTTCCGCAATCACTGCTTGAACATTATCTGTCACTAGGATACAGCCGAAATGACCGTGTAGGAAAAAGCTATCTTGAATATCAATATGAAGATGTATTGCAAGGTCAAAAAGAAAAAGAACAGAGTACAACCGATAAAGAGGGCAATGTCACAAGCTCTAAAGTCTTAACAGAAGGAAAGAGCGGGAAAGACCTCGTGCTAACCATTGATATTCAGTTGCAAAAAGCGGTTGAAAATATCATTGAAAAGAATTTGAGAAGTGCGAAGCAACGAGGTGGAACAGAGCTTCTTGACCGTGCGTTTGTGGTCATGATGGATCCGAGAAATGGAGAGGTTCTCTCTATTGCAGGTAAGCAGATTACAAACAAAAATGGTAAATACAAATTCGATGACTATGCATTAGGAAGCATGACATCATCTTATGCAATGGGATCAGCAGTGAAAGGCGCAACAGTACTGACAGGATATAAAACAGGCGTCATTCATATTGGAAGCACCCAGTATGATGAACCGCTCTATATCGCGAAATCACCGCCGAAGAAATCCTATCAAAATATGGGACTCGTTAATGATTTAACTGCGCTGGAGCGTTCGTCAAACGTTTATATGTTCAAAACAGCCATTGCGATTGGGAAAGGGGAATATCGTAAGAATCAGCCGCTCCCAATTGATACGAAAGCATTTGATACGTTCCGCTATAATTTCAGTAAATTTGGTCTTGGAGTCAAAACAGGTATTGATCTTCCTAATGAAGCAACCGGCTATCGAGGAACGTCTACACAATCTGGTCTCTTACTTGACTATGCGATTGGACAATACGACACGTTTACTCCGTTGCAAATGGCGCAATACGTCTCAACGGTTGCAAATGGCGGTTACCGTTTACGTCCGCAGCTTGTAAAAGAAGTCAGAAAGCCAGATCCGCAGCGCGGTATTGGCGCTGTGACGGAATCCGTTAAGCCGGATATATTGAATAAGCTCGATATGACAAGTGATGAGATCAAACGGGTACAGCAAGGGTTCAAACTTGTGATGCAAAACCCAAGAGGAACAGCATATTCGAACTTTGGCAACAAGAAGTACAATCCAGCTGGAAAAACAGGGACCGCTCAATCGTTCTATGACGGCCCAATTAAAAGCAAACGCGGCACACCGACATATAACACAACACTTGTTGCATATGCGCCTGCTGATAATCCAGAAGTGGCCATTTCGGTCGTTGTCCCGTGGGTGTATCAAGACTACAATCAGCGTTATCCGATTACGAATGATATTGGTGAACAAGTATTAGACAAATACTTTGAACTGAAATCAAAACAGGAAAGCAATGATACACAAGCAAAAAATAAAAATAAAATTGAAAATGAAGCAGAAACAAATAACTAGGCCTTTCCTAGGTAAAAACGCTCACTTTTTGTGGGCGTTTTTTTATGTTTTCTTCAAACTTTTCGATTTAAATTGACAAAAAACATAAAAAA
The DNA here is from genome assembly GCF_002744245.1 of Bacillus pumilus. GTDB lineage: Bacteria > Bacillota > Bacilli > Bacillales > Bacillaceae > Bacillus > Bacillus pumilus_M. Next base: position 3,740 of record NZ_NKHG01000080.1, read on the forward strand.
TCCGCAAGATCTCTACAAAACTTCGACATTTACAAAACCTTAACATTCCATTTAAACGAAATTAATAAAGAACCTTTAATGTATTACTCGTAGGACAAATTATTCAGGGGGTATTCTTGAAATGAAAAAGAACAAATTATGGCTGCTTACTTTCCTTACTATCGCATTGTTAGCATTCGTCACAGCATGCGGAAATAGCAGCTCAAGCGGTGATTCAAAAGACAGTAAAGGAAATGCTTCAAACAAAGAAGAGGCATCAGGTTCCATTACCATCTCAGGGTCATCTGCGATGCAGCCTTTAGTTCTTGCGGCAGCAGAAAAATTCATGGATAAACATCCAAAAGCCGATATTCAAGTACAAGCCGGCGGTTCAGGAACAGGACTTTCTCAAGTATCAGAGGGATCTGTACAAATTGGTAACTCAGATGTATTCGCAGAAGAGAAAGACGGAATCGACGCAAAAGCTTTAAAAGACCACAAAGTGGCAGTTGTTGGAATGGCAGCAGCTGTTAACCCTGAAGTTGGTGTCAAAGACATCACAATGGACGAATTGAAAAAAATCTTTACTGGCAAAATCAAAAACTGGAAAGAGCTTGGCGGGAAAGACCAAAAAATTACACTTGTTAACAGACCTGATTCTTCAGGAACGCGTGCAACATTTGTGAAATATGCACTTGATGGTGCAACTCCTGCAGAAGGAATCACAGAAGATTCTTCAAACACAGTGAAAAAGCTGATTGCAGAAACACCAGGTGCGATTGGATACCTAGCTTTCTCTTATTTAACAGATGACAACATTACACCGCTTAGCATTGATGGTGTGAAACCGGAAGAAAGCAATGTAGAAAGCGGTAAATATACAATTTGGGCATACGAGCACTCTTATACAAAAGGTGAGCCAGACGGTCTAGCAAAACAATTTTTAGATTACCTAATGAGTGACGAAGTACAAAAAGATATTGTCAAAGACCAAGGCTACATCTCAGTCTCTAATATGAAAGTAGAAAGAGACGCAACAGGCAAACAAACAGATAAGTAAGAGGTCTTGAATTGATAATGAAGGAAAAGTGGAGCTTTTCACTTTTCCTTTTATGACATTCATAGGAGTGTAGAAAAAGATGAAACAGATAGAACATACAGAAGCGAGCGATCGACTGATCAGCTCGAAGAAAAATAGGCAAATGGATGAAGTAAGAGGAAGTATCTTGGTGAGATTTTGCGCATTCTTAATGATTGCTGTATCGATCGCCATCACGATCTTCCTTGGCATTAAGGGTTTACAATCTTTCATCGTAAATGGTGTAAGCCCAATTGAGTTCTTAACCAGTATCAATTGGAACCCAACAGCAGAAAACCCGCAATACGGCGCATTTCCATTTATTTTTGGATCAATCGCCGTCACGCTGCTATCGGCACTCATTGCAGCACCGCTAGGCATCGCAGGAGCGATCTTTATGACGGAAATTGCACCTGCATGGGGACGGAAAATTCTCCAGCCAGTCATTGAATTGCTTGTAGGGATTCCATCCGTTGTTTACGGATTCATAGGTCTTACAGTATTGGTGCCGTTTATTGGACATTTTAAGTCAAGCGGCTCAGGGCATAGTGTATTAGCAGGAACGATTGTCCTGTCTATTATGATTCTACCTACCGTTACATCCATTGCCACTGATGCAATGGCTTCACTTCCAAAAAGTTTACGTGAGGGATCGTATGCATTAGGAGCAACAAGGTGGCAAACGATCAGACGTGTTCTAGTACCGGCAGCTCTTCCGACATTAATGACAGCGGTCGTGCTTGGGATGGCTAGAGCATTTGGAGAAGCCCTTGCCGTTCAGATGGTCATTGGAAATACGCGTAATCTACCAGAGAGTATTATGGACACAGCTGGTACATTAACAACCATTATTACGTTAAACATGGGTCACACAACGTATGGAAGTGTTGAAAACAATACACTTTGGTCAATGGGACTTGTCCTTCTAGTTGTATCATTTATGTTCATACTCATTATCAGATACTTGTCGTCTAGGAGGAAGATTTAATGAATAGCAAAGTGACTGATCGTTTTGCCACGTTTGTTTTTGGATTATGTGCCGCCATCATTACGGCGATACTTGTTGGTTTGTTTTCTTATATCATTTTCAACGGTGCAAAAGAATTAAATTTTGATTTTCTGACAACACGCTCAAGTGCGATTGGCTCTGGCGGCGGAATTCGAGATCAGTTGTTTAACTCGTTTTACATCCTGTTTATTACAATGCTGATCACAGTTCCCCTTGGCGTCGGTGGCGGAGTGTATATGGCTGAGTATGCACCTCAAAACAAAGTCACAGATTTTATTCGTACATGTATTGAAGTGCTATCGTCACTACCATCAATCGTCATTGGTATGTTTGGTTTACTGATGTTTGTTAATTTAACAGGCTGGGGTTATACGATCATCGGAGGAGCTCTTGCCCTCACTGTGTTTAACTTACCAGTGATGGTCAGGGTAACAGAAGACGCGATTCGTTCAGTACCAAAGGATCAAAAGGAAGCATCACTTGCACTCGGTGTGACAAAGTGGCACACCGTCAAGACCGTTCTCATTCCAGGTGCAATTCCGTCTATTATTACTGGCGCTATTTTAGCATCAGGAAGAGTCTTTGGTGAGGCGGCGGCACTTCTTTTCACAGCAGGTCTCTCAACACCGCGGCTTGATTTTACGAACTGGAGTCCTTTCTCTGATACGTCACCACTAAATATTTTTAGACCGGCAGAAACGTTAGCCGTTCATATTTGGAACGTCAATACACAAGGGATCATTCCTGATGCAGAGGCCATTGCAAATGGTGCATCAGCTGTACTTGTCCTTTCTGTCTTAATGTTTAACTTAGCCGCTAGATGGCTTGGTTCATTTATTCATAAGAAGCTTACGTCAAAATAAATTGAGAGAGGTGTGAAGGGGATATGGTTCAAATGCTCGCAGAAAAAAAAGAGATTGCAGCAAAAAAGGCTCCACTTCAGGCGGAACAGATTTTACAGGTGCAGGATTTAAGCATTTATTATGGTGAAAAAAGAGCGGTCAATCAAATTTCATTCGAAATTGAAAAGAACGCCATTACCGCTTTAATCGGCCCATCAGGCTGCGGGAAATCAACCTTTTTACGCAGCATTAACCGAATGAATGACCTGATTCCAGGTGCGAGAAGTGAAGGGGCGATCATGTACGAAGGGTTAAATATTCTCGATGATCGCATCAATGTGGTGAATTTAAGAAGAGAAATCGGGATGGTCTTTCAAAAGCCAAATCCATTCCCGAAATCAATCTACAATAACATTACCCATGCATTAAAGTATGCGGGTGAAAAAAGAAAATCAGTGCTTGATGATGCGGTAGAGGAAAGCTTAACAAAAGCGGCGTTATGGGATGAGGTCAAAGATCGTCTGCACCGTTCTGCATTGTCATTATCAGGCGGTCAGCAGCAGCGCCTGTGTATTGCACGTACACTTGCGATGAAACCTAGTGTGCTTCTATTAGATGAACCTGCTTCTGCCCTAGACCCAATCTCAAATGCAAAAATTGAAGAGCTATTAACAGAATTAAAAAATGATTATTCAATCGTCATTGTCACACACAACATGCAGCAGGCGTTACGTGTATCTGATCATACGGCCTTTTTCCTGAACGGTGATCTAGTGGAATATGATGCCACTGAACGTATCTTTACACGTCCTGCGCAGCAAAAAACAGAAGACTATATCAATGGTCGATTTGGATAAGGTGGGTGGATTTTAATGAATGCAGTAGCAACTGAAACAGCAGCAAAAGAAGTGTTTCGTGTGAATAATATGAACCTTTGGTATGGACAGCATCATGCACTGAAACATATCGACTTAGCCATTAGGGAGCATGAAGTCACAGCGATTATCGGCCCTTCAGGCTGCGGGAAGTCAACATTTATTAAAACTTTAAACCTCATGGTCAAAACAGTGCCAGGTGTGAAAATCACAGGGGATATGATGTATAACGGTGAAAACATCTTAAAAGGCCGTGTCGATTTAGTTGAACTACGTAAAAACGTCGGAATGGTATTTCAAAAAGGGAATCCATTCCCTCAGTCTATCTTTGATAATGTCGTATATGGCCCAAGAATTCATGGAGTGAAGAGCAAGCAGCAATTGAAAGAAATCGCTGAAAAAGCGCTTCGTGATGTTGCCCTTTGGGATGAAGTGAAAGATCGTTTAAGTGCGCCTGCATTAGGTCTTTCCGGCGGTCAGCAGCAGCGTCTTTGTATCGCAAGAGCGATTGCCACAAGCCCAGACATCCTATTAATGGATGAACCCACATCAGCGCTTGACCCTGTATCAACTTTAAAGATTGAAGAATTGATTATGAAACTGAAAGAGAAATACACGATCGTCATTGTCACGCACAATATGCAGCAGGCGGCAAGGGTATCAGATCGAACAGCCTTTTTCTTGATGGGCGAGCTTGTTGAGGTCAATGATACGAATGTGATGTTCTCAGAGCCAAACGACCAAAGAACGAATGATTATATATCTGGACGTTTTGGATAATAAAAACCCCCTGGAGATTAGCGCCGCCAGGGGATTTTTATTGTTATTTTGTTAAGGCTTTGACGATTTGTTTGAATGTCATACCTGTTTTTAAATTGAATTTGCCGGCACGAATTTCTTTGTGGTAGCCTGCGTCAACCACGTAATCATTAAAATCCTTAGACGAGTTAATGATTCCGTCCTTTTCAAGCATGTCTGAAACATCACTTGTGCTCATACCATTTTTGATTACAAATTTTATGGATTTGCCCTTTGGCTTTTCTGTTGTTTGTTTGTCTTTAGAATCGCCGTCTTCATTAGTCTTCAGCGCTTTTTCTTTATAATCAAGAAGCTGCTGATACGTTTCACGGCTGATGGATACTTCTTTTTTAGAGTCTAAATAATTTTTCACGTCAGTGTCTGTCACTTTAGCTGCGAGGGTTTCTTTTGTCGTTGTATCAGCTGCTGCTTCATCTTTTCCAGTGAGGAAAAATACGATGGCCAGAACACCAGTTGCAAGAATCATACCCGCTGCAAAGGTTTGGATGCTTTTTTTCGTCATACAAGCACCTTCTCGTTGTCGTTAATGATCATGTTGACATCTTCTACAGATACATGCTCTGCGCGTGCAATCGCCTCAGGAGACATGCCATTTTGATGTTTTGAAATGATTTGTCTCGCAATTGACGGATCAATTTCTGAATGTTTGCGGACAACGATATTTGTTTCAAGTAATTCTTCCTCAAGGACCTTCATTTTCTTTTTCAGTTTATAGATTTCTTGCATTGCAGATAGTTGAAGTGTTTCAAGTTCCTGCTCTACTTCTTTAATCGGTTCTCTTTGAAAATATGAGAATGCGATCAGTACAATACTGACAACAAGCAATCCGATAATTGCAATTTCCATGTTTCATCACCTTTTATTCATATTTTAATGCTGAAAGTCAGGAAAAGACTTTCATGATTGTTTCAGACAGTTTTCGACCCTTCTTTTTTATACCATAAAAAAGCTAGTTTCAAAAGGAATTGCAGAAGAAAATCACCTTTTATTCATCATTTTTCTTTTTAAAGGTGAAACGAGTATGAAAACTCCACTCATTGTCAAAATAAAGGAAGACTGTGGATAGAAGAGAGGTTCTCATGTATACAGTACGATAAAGGATGAGTTTTTATAGGGAGTAAGCGATTATTCATCAAATGACAGTGCAATGAGGAGAAGGACGCTTGGGAGAATGCACTGAAAAATAAATTTGGTGAAAAAACATTCTAGCATTCCGAAGCTAGAAGTGGTATTATAATTAGGTCTGAATGTGAATTGATTTTAGTTTGGAGGGAAAAACATGCGCGTAAATATTACTCTAGCTTGCACTGAATGCGGTGAGCGTAACTATATTACTAAAAAGAATAAGCGAAACAATCCAGATCGCGTTGAATTCAAAAAGTATTGCTCACGTGATAAAAAACAAACTTTACATCGTGAAACAAAGTAAGCAGCAGGGAATTTTCCTGCTGTTTTTTTATGATGGGAGATGATCCGTGTGAAAAAAGAGCTGCGGCTTCAAACATTAGCAAAGCTTGATCAGATGAGCGCTGAAGAATTTGAGCGTAACACTTCTTTACTGTATGAGCAACTGTTTCAATTACCAGCATGGAAACAGGCGGAAATGCTTGCGCTGACCATGTCCAGAGGAAAAGAGGTACCTACAAGACCTCTGATGAAAAAGGCGTGGCAGGAGGGGAAAACAGTGTGTGTGCCAACCTGTTTTCCTGATACGAAAGATATGACGTTTTATGAATATACGCCGCACACCAAGATGAAATCCAGTTATTTTGGACTAACAGAACCAGACCCTGAAACCTCGGCAGCTGTACATAAAGAGGCGATCGATTTAATGATAGTGCCAGGTGTATGCTTTGATCAACAAGGCTACCGCGTTGGATATGGAGGCGGCTATTATGACCGCTACTTAGCTGACTATCACGGCGTAACACTTGCTCTTTGCTTGTCTGTACAGCAAATAGAGCATGTGCCGGCTGAAACGCACGACATACCTGTGTCTATGATTGTGAGTGAAAAAGGTACATTCTATCTAAGGTAAAAGTCCGCTACCTTCACATGAAGAGCGGACTTTTTGTGTTGATCATGCTTCACAAAAGCAAAGCCGATCTCAAGAGGATCGCTTGTCGACAAAAAAAGATGTTCATGCATAAACCAATCTTATTTAAGCCACGATACGAACATAGGAGGGAATATCATGAATAAAATGATTTGGAGCATTGTGTTCATACTGTTTGCGTTCGTACTTGTGCAAAATCGTTATCGGCTCATGAATTTAATATTAGGTCAAAATCAAGTGCGTCACTTTTTCATAAAGTGGCTGATGAAAATCCCATATTTTCGGACGAAATTTATTCGCCAAGCATTTTAATCCCGCAAAAGCCGGGATTTTTTTGTTCAGAAATGCGTATAACAACGATTCTTGTTATAATAATGTAAAAAATGGAGCGCGAATGAATGAATGTCATAGATAGTCTATTTTGGCGAGTTGTTGATGAACTAAGACAAAAAGGATACGAGATGATTCAAAGTCCTTACCCAGAAGATGAAATTTTTTTTGAAGCACCACGAAACTCAGGATATGATCTCATCCGTCTATATAGAAAAGATGTGAATTTTAGACAGGAGATCGTTCGAGATATCCAAGAGCAGACATATCGGATGAATCAGCTGAGAGAAGCCATGCGTAAACGATCTCTCCATCTCTTGCAGCTTCAATTTACGGCTGACTATCCAGTAGATGATTGGGAGGATATAAACGGTCATCCGCATAAAGAGCAAAAGGTGACGATTACACCTGTTTTAGTTAACCGAGAAGCTCTTCAGCACGATGTGAACGAGCTGCAAAAATGGCTGAATACATCACTTGCAGTTGATGTAGAGCAAGCGAAGGAAGATACAGCTGAAGATGCTGTGCAGCTTAAAATGAACGTGCTTCAGGCGTTTGATGACCAGGAAAAGCAACGTGAAAGAGAACGGGCTGTTTTTCAAAATGGCAGACCGATTTTCACCTACATGCTGATCGCTGTTCAAGTTGTGATGTTTCTTTTGCTTGAGCTGTCTGGCGGAAGTACAAATACGGCAACTTTAACGGCGTTTGGTGCTAAAAGCAATGGGCTGATCTTAGAAGGTGAATGGTGGCGTCTCATTACACCGATGTTTTTACACATTGGGCTGACGCATTTACTCTTTAATACATTTGCTCTTTGGTCTGTTGGAGCGGCTGTGGAGAGAATCTACGGGTCAGGGAGATTTTTGCTCATCTATTTGATTTCCGGCATATTTGGGTCAATCGCAAGCTTTGTGTTTAATACGGCGATAGCAGCTGGAGCATCAGGAGCGATCTTTGGCTGTCTAGGTGCACTGTTATATTTAGCGATCTCTAACCGTAAGCTTTTCTTTCGGACGATGGGAACAAATATTATTGTGATTATCTTGATCAACCTAGGAATAGGTTTCACCGTCTCAGGGATTGATAATGCCGGACACCTTGGCGGGCTTGTTGGTGGATTTTTGGCAGCTTTAGCTGTCCGCCTTCCTAAGCAAACGCAGCCTGTCAAAATGCTCATTGCCAGTCTTCTCCTTCTACTCATTGGTGGTTTTGGATTGTATACAGGACTTCATTCAGATGAGCAAAAGGAAGCAGCGGCAACAAGCGAGGCAGCCAGTTTATTTGATGAAAAGAAGTATAGCGAAGCAAGTAAACGTTTAGAGGAATATGTACAGCAAAAGGATGCATCAGCTGAAGCACTTCACATTTATGCACTCTCTGAAGCGCAGCTCGGTCACCTTGACAAGGCAATTCAATTGATGCAAAAGTCGCTTGAAAAAGATCCAAATGAACCGAATAAACTGTATCATTTGTCATTGTTATACGCAGAAAAAGGAGATACAGCGAAAGCAGAAGAACGAATTGAAGAAGCGTTAAAACAAGATCCTCAAAATGATCAATTTTTAAAGCTGAAACAATATATTAAAAACACTCAAACTCGTTGAATAACTTGACTGAAAGCGTATTTATGAATACGCTTATCTTATCTGTTGATTTAAAGAAATGGTGAAAATGAATGAAAACGTTATATGATGTACAGCAACTGCTCATGAGATTTGGAAATTATGTATATTTCGGAGATCGTGAACTGGAATTAGAATTTATGGCGGATGAATTGAAGGAAATGTATACATCGGGAATGATAGACCGGACCGAATGGTCTAACGCGATGACCATTCTTCAAATGGAGCTAACCAACTTAAATCGAAAAACAATGTGAAGGTGGAGGGCATAATGACAGGGGAGTGGTTTGTAGGTGTTGATCTTGGTGGTACGACAATTAAGCTTGCGTTTATAAATCTGTATGGTGAAATTCAGCATAAGTGGGAGATTCCTACGGATAAATCTGGTCAGACGATCACAGTTGATATTGCCAAATCAATTGACCATAAGCTGGTTGAGATCAGTATGCCAAAATCGACTCTCATTGGTATAGGAATGGGGGCACCAGGACCAGTCGATAAAGTATCCGGAATTGTTTATAAAACAACGAATTTGGGCTGGACAAACTATCCCTTGAAAGATCACTTAGAGGCAGAGACGGGACTTCCATCTGTCATCGAAAATGATGCGAACATTGCTGCACTCGGTGAAATGTGGAAAGGTGCAGGAGATGGCGCCAAAAATATTCTCATGGTCACACTAGGCACGGGTGTAGGGGGCGGCATCATTGTGAATGGAGAAGTCGTTCAAGGTGAAACAGGTGCTGGCGGAGAAATTGGCCATATTTGCGCAGTTCCATTTCAGGGGGCACCGTGTAACTGCGGAAGAAAGGGCTGTATTGAAACCATTGCATCTGCAACCGGCATTGTTCGGCTTGCGAAGGATAAATTAGAAACAGAGCAGCATACTTCTTCACTCGGCACGCTCACTTCGCTGTCTGCTAAGGATGTATTTAAGGCGGCAAATAACGGAGATGATCTTGGAATGCGTGTTGTAGAAGAAGTGACAACATACCTTGGACTTGTACTAGCGAATCTTGCCAGTGCCTTAAACCCAACAAAAATCGTCATCGGCGGCGGTGTTTCTAAAGCAGGAGAGCTTCTTCGTAGTAAAGTAGAGCGTGTGGTCAAACATCATGCATTCCCGCCTTGTGCTGAAGATGTAGAAGTTGTGATTGCATCACTTGGAAATGATGCAGGCGTCATTGGCGGTGCATGGATGGCAAGGAACAAGTGGCTGTCTTCAACAAAAATGTCATAATGATGTCATTTTTATTAAAAACGTGATATATGGGCATGAAATTGAATGTTTAGCATATTCATAAGTTTGTCATGGGGAAAAAGACATTGATTTTCCAGCATAGACAGGATAAGATATACTTTAGTTATTTTTGAAGAAGCACCAATAATTAGGGCATGTCCCTAACCGTTGTGTGTTTTAGCATAAGGAGGTTACAATGCGAAATAAAAGATTAAAGGCGATTTCATTTTTACTGATTGCGACATTGCTAATGTGGGTCAAAACCTATGTTATCTATAAATCTAGCTTCAATATCAAAATTGAAAACTTCATGCAGGAGTTCATCCTGTTTATTAATCCGCTTAGTTTTCTATTGTTTATCTTTGGTATCGGTTTATTTTTGAAAGAAAAAAAT
>NZ_NKHG01000102.1 GCF_002744245.1 Bacillus pumilus
TCAACAATCTGAAAGCAGTCATAACGACTGCTTTTTTCGTATTGTACAAGCAAAGACAGCTTACATGGCATAAGCTAATCTTGAAACTCATATAAAATATGACAGAACATTTGAGTTTCTTTTCAGAATATGTTAGGATGCTAAAAATATAGATAAGGAGGGGTTTCCATGAGAAAGGTTACATTAATGGATGTTTATACCCATCCAGTCGCTCAAAAATATTTAAATCGTTCAGGAAAAGCCCATGCAATTGCTTGTGCTTATCACGCATTCAAACTGGCGATGCAAGCAGGAATTAACCCAGACCTTGCTGTGAAAGCAGCACTGTTGCATGACATCGGTCACTATGAATGGTATACAGCAGGCGGAGAATGGGATTACGAAACATATAGACGGAATGATATTCATGCGATTAAAGGTGCAGAGCGGGCACACAAACTGCTCATACGACTCGGTGAGGAACCGAAAGCAGCCAAAGATATTGCGCTTGCGATTCTACTTCACACAGATTCTTATTTGCCAGAGGGCGACCTGCATAAGGACACACTCCAGCAAATTGTGAAAAAAGCAGATGAAATGGATGAAGAGCCTGGCGGACACCATCATTATAGACAAATAGATGAATCTTTGGCGCTAAAAAAAATCGCTGATTTGGATCAGAAGGTGCAGCAGGCACTTCAGCCCATGAAACGCTCTGTTTAGTATGGGATGTCCCCATGAATCTTTCCATGCTGATCCACATACAATGTGCGAATAACGGTTCGGTTAAACGCAGATGTTCCTGACGCAGTGAGTCCTGTGTAATGCACCGTGACGGAATAAGCACCTTCTTTTTTCAATTGAACGGCTGATGAAGAACTCGTCGTTTTCAGTGGATGATCTTTCTTTGCATCCTTAAAATAAATTGTTTCTACTGTTTTGCTTAATCGTTTGATCAGACTGCTAGAATGTGTCGATGCATCTCCTGATTTCGCTGCTACCACTTTGATTTCTTCATTTAATGGTGAATCATAGGACACAAGCAGTAAATAAGGAGCCTTTTTCCCTGAATTTGATCGAATCGTCCATTTTCCAGGAACGGGTTTATTGATTTGCACATGGTGTGAATATGCGCCTTCATATGGGAATGATGCTTCCGCTGTCTTAAATTTTGTTAAGACATCTCCATTTGGGGCGACGATTTCCAGTTTTGCTTCTTGCCTTGTATTTAACCACTGAATCGATAAGCCATTCGTTCCTTCCTCTACATAGAACGCTTCTGTTTTATCCTTTTCATTTTCCCCGCCTCTTACATAAACGTCTGTATTCAGCTCAGTAGAGACTGGTTCATGTTGTTTCGGGTCATCTTCATTTTCAGTATTTGCGATGCTTGCTAGCAGATGGTTTTGGAACACTGGGAACATAATTGTGCCGTTTTTGATCGAATAGTGATCCCATTTTCCCGGTAAGATATTGTTTGCATACGATAACCTTGTGCTGCTTACCGTGACGGCGCCATCGTTTGCACCAAAGCTCTTTAAGTACATGCCGCCTAAAAACAATACACTGCCAAAAGTTCCCCATTCTGAACCAGAATAGGTGATATATTTATGTGGGAACGTCTCTAGCGGGTCGGTTTCACTTCGAAAAGCCGCCATGAGACCCGTTTGTAAAGAATAGAGTGCGTCGCTTTTTAGTCCAAGAATTTGCGCCAGCCAACTTCCGCCTTTGCTATACGCTAAATCCGCTAACGGCGTTCCGTAATGAGGAGAACCGAGTGTGATGACTTTTTCTACATATGAATGGGCGTTGTAATATACAAGTGCAGATTGTGTATCCACCCCGCCTTTACTATGACCAATCACAATGAGTTTTCTTCCGAAAGTATCATAGATCTCTTTTAGCTTTTCGGCTAATAGTTTACCATTCTTTTTCATGTCCTGATCTGGATACAAATCTATGAACGCGCTTTCGTATCCATTCAGAACAGCCTGTTTTGCCATATCGTTTCGATCAAACCATATGGAGGAAGAGCTGTTAATGCCATGAACAAAAACAAGTGGGGGTTTTGATTGGTCTTTTTGAACCGGCTCTTCGCCTTTAAACCACTTGCCTGGTGTACCAGATCCATCTCCAATTGTGCCTGCATACGCATAACTTGCAGAGGATAGAAAGAGCATAACAGCAACGATACAGATTAATTTTTTCATGATAATTCACCTCTTCAAATAATTTAAATTGTTGGCAGCACCAATCTATTATACTTCTTAAAAATGTAAAAACATACAATTTGTAAAAATATGGTATTAATGTTGTAGGTTTGCCGAGTGACATTCACATGGGTCATTGCATACGCTGTGGGTAAATACACAAGTAAAGGGGCAGATAGGATGGCACAACAAGGAAGTCCACAGCTTGTTTCATTAGTTGATCCATATGTTTATCAAACATTGCAGAAAGTGGTCGGTATGAGGTTGATTGTTCAAACAGTGAAAGATACAGTACGTGGAAAATTGAAGGAAGTCATGCCGGATCATATTGTGATTGAAGCGGGGACTAAATCCGTTTTTTATGTGCGAATCCAGCAAATCGTGTCGGTGATGCCTGATCACAGTGAAAGAGTGTAAAGCAGATGCATGAGTATCTGCTTTTTTCATGCTTACAGAATGTATATCTGGAAAAAGTGCATGATATACCAATTGTTCTTTATTTTTCAAAAAATATGGTTCTAAAACGAGAAGCGGTTGACAGAAGGTGGGTTGAATAGTAGTTTTTAATAAGAACAATACGTAACAGGAGGAGCATATTTGTTAAAATCTAAAGTCCATTTTTGGACATTCCAAATACTACTTGTTTTACTCATTGTGTATGTATCAACAAAGGTTTCGTTTTTATTTCAGCCGATTATTTTATTTGCGTCAACACTGTTTGTCCCCATCTTGCTGGCAGGAGTTCTCTTTTTCATCTTTAATCCAATTGTGCGAATCCTGTCCAAGAAGATTCCTAGGACACTCGCCATTCTGATCATTTATCTCCTGTTCATCGGACTCATCACGGTCATTGTTAATGCTGCTGGGCCTGTCATTGTCACGCAGGTGGGTGGACTTGTCCAAAGCTTCCCTGGTTATGTGACGGACATGCAAAAATTTATTAACGACTTCTCGCATTCTAAAACATTTACTTGGATGATGAATCAAGATTATGTGTCTGTCTCCAAATTTGAACAGACGATCGTTTCGACATTGAAAGATTTACCAGAAAATATTGCATCAAGTATGTCTGCTGTGTTTGGCGTGATTGCGAATATTGCACTTGCAGTGATTACGGTTCCATTTATTTTATTTTATATGCTAAAAGACGGGCATAAGTTTCCGGACAAGCTTGTTCAGTTCTTGCCAATGCCTTACCGCAAGGAAGGACTGAAGATCTTCAAAGAATTAAACGACACGCTTGCTGCTTACATACAGGGGCAAATTGTTGTATGTTTATTTGTCGGAGTCGCTTGTTTTATCGGATATTTATTAATTGGTGTGAAATATGCGCTCATTCTCGGCATTATCATTGCTGTCACAAACGTCATTCCGTATCTTGGGCCTTATCTTGGCGCAGCACCGGCTGTGCTCATTGCCTTTCTTGATTCGCCTGGAAAAGCGGTTGTGACAGTGATTGTGATTCTTGTCGTCCAGCAAATTGATGGAAACGTGATTTCTCCATTAATCATTGGAAAGCGTCTCAACACACATCCATTGACCATTATCCTGCTATTAATTGGTGCAGGGAGCTTTGGCGGAATACTTGGCATGATTTTTGCTGTCCCTGTTTATGCGTTGCTCAAAGCCATTACACTAAATATTGTGAGATTGATTCAGCTTCGTCAACGTTCTCGAAAAGAACAGCATTTAAACGTCTAGGGCATATGCACAACTTTTCCCTTTTTGCATAAGATGACTCACATAAGCAGATAGGGAGGAGAAACAAGATGCCTGCGATTGTTGGACCCATTCATATTGATTTATTAGGCGGGAACGGTGCGGCTACTTTCGGTGATGTTCTGGCCATCGCTCCTTTGGCTGTAAATCACTCTAGCGGCGGTGCGGGAGCTTTTAATTCAGGTGATTTTATGTCTTTCACAAACGATCCAAATGCCACCATGCTTTGGGACTTTTCACTGTTTAACCAGCCTCAATCATTTAATGCATAGAAAAGCAGCTGATGATACTCAAATTCAGCTGCTTTTTTTATGTTGGATATACACGGATTTTTGTGCTGGGCATATGATGAGGGGAGTAAACGTGGTGGAAAGATGCGAGCGTTTGTTGGACCTATTCATATAGAACATGTGGCTGGTACCGGGTCAGTACAATTCGGTGATGTATTTGCCATTTCTTCAAAAAGTGTGGATCACTCTGCCGGTGGTTCAGGCACTTATCATGCAGGAGATGTTGTCCAATTTTTCAACAGCGAGAATGTCACATTTGTTTGGGATTCAAACCTGATCAGTCAGCAAAAGAGCTTTCATGCGTAGTCAGCTTTGAAAGGGTTTCCGTTTCAGAAGCTGTCTTTTTTTATGGTACAATGGATATGGAAGTAAGAAGAAAAAGAGGTGTAAAAAGAGTCGGATGAAAATAAGAAAAGCACACATCACAAGCGGCCAACCAAAGACCTACAATGTATATTTACATGAAAATAAAAAAGAATATAAAACGCTTGTCGCCGTACCTGACATTGAATGGAGCATCTCCATTGCATATGAGGACGAAAAGAGGCAGCTTGAACAATCACTTGAACATTCCTTAAGGGAAAGAGTAGAAGCAGACGAAGCCAGTGAGCTCGCACAAAAAATTGTGCACTGGGTCACAGAAATGTAAATTCAGAAACGAGGAGTGAAAGCAGCGATGAAAGAAGAATCTGTCGATTTTTATTTGCAGCAAGGGATATTTGGACCTGCTGAAACAAAACCCGATGAACGAAGAATGTTTCTCGGTTCATTAAGAGAACGAGCGCTTCTGGCCCTGACAAAGGGACAGGTATCAAGAAATAAACCGTATCAAGAGGTAGAGCAAGTATTGAAGGCCAATCGACAAGCTACGGTTCTTTTAAATGGTGAATTGTCTTATGCTTCTTATTCTCAATATGTCAAGATGGCAAATGCCTCTGGCTGCTCTTTTAAAGTGGTGAATCATCACGAGTCACATTCTCCTTTTGGTCTTGTCATAGAGGTGCCACATGCGATCAATCAAGAGCACATCTATATAGAAGATGAGCTGTTTCAAAAAGCTTTTACTCGTGAATCTATTGAATAGGTTTCCCTAGTGAAATGAATAGGCTATAATGATTCAAAAGAGCATATGGGAGAGATGCGGATGGGCAAAGCATTGATTTGTATTGATTATACAGTTGATTTTGTTGCAGACAATGGGAAACTAACATGCGGAAAGCCTGGACAGGCGATTGAACCTATGATCACAGAGATCACTTCTTCATTTATTGATGAAGGGCACTTTGTTGTCTTTGCGGTCGATCACCATGAAGAACAAGATCCTTATCATCCAGAGACAAAGTTATTTCCGCCCCATAATATTCGCGGGACAGAAGGAATTGAACTTTATGGGAAACTAAGTTCACTATTTCACACGTCAAAACACGCAAAACATGTCTACTATATGGAAAAAACAAGATACTCTGCTTTTGCAGGCACTCAATTAGAAATGAAACTGCGCGAGCGTGGCATCACTGAACTTCATTTAGCCGGAGTGTGTACCGATATTTGTGTACTTCATACAGCTGTTGATGCGTACAATAAAGGCTTTGAGCTTGTGATTCATCAGAATGCCGTGGCGAGTTTCAATGAAGTAGGGCACGAGTGGGCGCTTTCTCACTTTGAGCATACGCTTGGTGCGAAAGTGGTTAAGTAAGGGAAGGAGAATGGAAGTTGGAGCATCGGTTTAATGACGACAGTTTATCACTACATACAGATCTTTATCAAATTAACATGGCAGAAACGTATTGGAGAGACGGCATTCATGAGAAAAAGGCAGTCTTTGAACTCTTCTTTAGAAAGCTTCCATTTGACAATGGCTTCGCTGTATTTGCTGGTTTAGAGAAAGCGATTGAATATTTATCGGACTTCTCCTTCACCGAAAGCGACCTTGCTTATTTAAAAGATGAACTCGGTTATAAAAGCGATTTCATTGAATACTTAAGCCAGTTGTCCTTTACAGGTACACTTCATTCAATGCGAGAAGGAGAAATTGTTTTTGCCAATGAACCGATTATGCGCATCGAGGCAACGCTTGTTGAAGCACAGTTAATCGAAACGGCATTGCTCAATATCGTGAATTTCCAAACGCTGATCGCAACAAAGGCGGCACGGATCAAGGGAATCATTGAAGATGAGACGGCACTAGAATTTGGAACAAGACGCGCACATGAAATGGATGCAGCGATGTGGGGAGCAAGAGCGGCACTGATCGGTGGATTCCAGGCAACAAGTAATGTTCGAGCAGGGAAACGCTTCAATATCCCAGTATCAGGGACACATGCCCATGCGCTTGTACAAGCATATCGCGACGAATATACCGCGTTTAAAAAATACGCTGAAACACATAGAGATTGTGTTTTTTTAGTGGATACGTATGATACCGTCAGATCAGGCATTCCGAATGCGATTAAAGTAGCAAAAGAATTCGGAGACAAAATCAACTTCATTGGTGTTAGACTTGATAGCGGAGATCTTGCATACTTGTCTAAAAAAGCGAGGACAATGCTGGATGAAGCGGGATTCCATGATGCAAAAGTCATTGCATCAAGTGATCTTGATGAACACACCATCATGAATTTAAAAGCACAAGGCGCAAAAATTGATGTGTGGGGTGTTGGAACGAAACTGATCACAGCATTTGACCAGCCAGCCCTCGGTGCAGTGTATAAGCTTGTGTCTATAGAAGAAAACGGCAAAATGAACGACACCATCAAAATCTCATCCAACCCAGAGAAAGTGACAACACCGGGCCGTAAGCGTGTGTACCGCATTATTAATCAATTGAATCATCACTCTGAGGGAGACTACATAGCTCTTGAAGAGGAAGATGTACAAAGTGAAGATAAGCTGAAAATGTTCCATCCCGTCCATACATTTATCAGCAAGTTTGTCACAAACTTTGCGGCAAAGGATCTTCACGTCCCAATTTTCAAACAAGGAAAGCTTGTGTATGATAATCCAGATATTCAAACGATTCAAGCCTATGTGCAGGAAAGTCTCGGACTTTTCTGGGAGGAGTATAAACGAATCAGCAAACCAGAAGAATATCCAGTCGATTTGAGTCAAAAATGTTGGGATAATAAGATGCAATTTATCCACGATGTGAAAAATAAAATCAAAAAAGAGCTTTATGAAAGCTAATTGTGACAGAAAAGGAGATCATCAAGTCAGGTGGTCTCTTTTTTTATTTTGACCGGTTCAAAATGATCCAAAATCGCAATCATTTGGTATACTGAAAGCACATCTTGTTTGTCATTGCATAAAGGAGGATTGGAGCAGTTGAGGGTGTTTGTTGCCAGACAGCCTATTTTTAACAGAAAAGAACAAGTCGTGTCATATGAGCTGCTTTATAGAGATAGTGAAACCAATACATATAACGCTGAAGATGGTGATCAAGCGACAACGGACCTCATTATTAACAGTTTTTTAAACATTGGTATCGAAACACTGACAGAAGGAAAACGATGCTACATTAATTTCACCGAAAGCTTACTTTCGTCTGATCTGCTCACCTATTTTGATCCACATCAGCTTGTGATCGAGATATTAGAAAATGTACCGATTACCCCAGCACTTATAATGAGATGTAAACAATTAAAAAAATGGGGATATACAATTGCACTCGATGATTTCTTTCTCAATGGAACACATTTTAGTGACAGGTTGCTTGATGAACTCCTCTATTGCATTGATATTTTAAAAATTGATTTTCTGAAAACAACATTGAAAGAACGAAGAGATATTCTGAATACATATAAGAAGTATCGACTTCGATTCCTTGCAGAAAAGGTGGAAACGCGAAAAGAATATGAAGAAGCGCTAGAAGCCGGCTTCCATTTGTTTCAAGGGTATTTCTTTAGCGAGCCGTGCGTCATTTCAGGAAGAGCATTATCGACTAGTTTTCATGCGTATCATCAGCTTTTAAATGAGCTGAGCAAGGAACAGCCGAATATTCAGGCAGTGACACAATTTATTGAATGTGATCTTTCGCTCTCATATCAATTACTAAAAATGCTGAATTCAGGTGGCATGAGACGTCTTTATCAAATTAAAAGTATCCGGCAGGCGATTATTCTGCTTGGATTTAATGAGATTCGGCGCTGGATCTTTATCCTTTCCTTTAAAGAACTGAATGTCCAAGCCAACTCAAGCCAAAAAGAAATTATCAAAATGTCGTTCATTCGTGCTAAAACGTGTGAACTCATTGCCTATCGTTCGGGAAGGGAGCATCCTGCCGCTTATATGCTGACAGGGATGTTTTCTCTCATTGATACGCTTGTCAGGGCAGACATTACAGAGCTTGTGAAAGAGCTGCCGCTTTCTGATGAAGTTGGTGAAGCATTACTTGGTTATGAAAATGACTATTTTTTTGTGTTAGATGTTGCCAAACGTATTGAACGAAATGAATGGGATGATGAAATGTTAAATGGAAATCTCCCGAAACAAGAAGCCTACGGCTGTTATATAGAAGCGATTGAATGGTGTCATAAAATGTTTGAATCTTAAGAAAAGCCGCTCATGTCAGAGCGGCTTTAGATTGTTAA
>NZ_NKHG01000228.1 GCF_002744245.1 Bacillus pumilus
AAGAAAACAATATTTAGATATAACAGAAATCATATTAGAGACACCGATCACAACCCTTGCTGAAAATTCAGAGGGAGAAAAGTTTGAAATTGCGAATGCTGCCTACAGTGATCTTCTTATAAATCAAGACAAGCTGTTTAAGCAATGCAGACAAGCATCAAGTGATTTAGGATTAACCATTTCCTCTCGCTGCAAACTTGTCATTCCGAAAAAAGATGATGGGAAACCGAAGTCAAAAGAAGAGGAACGCTTTGGAGGTCGCATGTAATGCTAACGCAGGAAATGACCGCAGAGCTTTTAATTGAGCGTGTATGGTCATATTGCGAAAAGATCGAATCGGGGGAAATAAAAGCAGGCAAGAAACACAAGTGGGCTGTCCAAAGATTTATTGAAGACGTAGAGCGGTTAGCAGATGAAGGTTGCCCTTATTATTTTGACGCGGAAGCAGTCCTAGATTTTTATGAATGGGCCAATCAGTTTAACCATGTTGAAGGCGTATTGGCTGGTAAACCTATTGAGCTTACAGACTTTCAGCTATTCATGGCTGCTAATATCTATGGGTTTTACAAAAAGATCAATGGTGCCAGGCGTTTTAGAAAGGCTTATATTCAGTTAGCGAGAAAAAATGCGAAATCACAATTGCTGGCTATCATGGCCTCGTATGAAATATTTCCCACTAAGGAAAAACATCGTGTGTTTATTGCTGGTTGGTCAAGGGAGCAGTCAGATGAAGTCTATCAAGCAATCCTTGAGCAACTACAGCACGCACCTATTTTAGAGGGGAAATACACAGACGCCAACGGGCAGGTCACGAAATATGCGACAAATTCAATTATCAAACCGTTATCCCGTGAAGCTCGAAAAGTTGGCGACGGAAAAAACCCATCACTAGGGATAGTGGATGAATATATGTCTCATGAAACAAGTGAAATTTATGATGTTATTGACAGTGGAATGGTCGCACGTCGTAGCCCTTTGATGATTATCATTACTACTGCAGGTTTTAACTTAAACGGGCCGTGTTTTAAAGAGTATCAGTATGTATCCAAAATTCTTGATCCTGACACTGAAGTTGAAAACGATGATTATTTTGTTATGATCTGTGAGCTTGATCCTGAAGACGATATAAAGGATGAGTCGAACTGGATCAAGGCAAATCCGATAGTTGCAACTTACCCAGAGGGGATGGAATCACTAAGGGCAGCGTTAAAAGTTGCATTAGATGTG
>NZ_NKHG01000229.1 GCF_002744245.1 Bacillus pumilus
CTTTTCCTTTTGCAAACGATGCCCCATCGTATACAACTTGTTTAAACCATTCATCGGGATCAAAGCCTTCGTCGAATTCAGCTTGAGCCTTCCATCGGTTTTTCCCCTTTTTATTTTGAAGCGTCATAAAACCAGCTTTAAATTTTGCTGTTTCAGGATCTGCTTTACCTTCTGTGGTTTTATTTTCATTGGCCAGCAATTCAGGAAGCCCCTTCAAGAACCAATAATATCTATGCCCGCCTGTGGATGTTTTCGCTCTAAACCCGAAAGCCAAGAAAACCGCCTTATCATCAGAGCTGGCAAAAGAAATCCCATTCTCGACCTTGTGACCAAAAATCTTGTTTTGCACCTCAATAGGTAAATCTGCTAGTTCAGCTTCAAGGTCAATGTCACCCATGTTGTTAAATGAATCAAACACGCCGTTATCAGCCCAAAATTTAGACTGCTCTGATTTTGGATCGACTTTGACGTTTACGGCTCCTGGCAGTCTTTCAGGCTTTGCATATTCAAGTCCTTTGTCGTCGTCTTGAATCAGCTCCGCATAATGAAACATGTCTAATCCGTAGATTGTTTTCCCCATCTGTTTTCCTCCTAGAAAAATGTTTTGACGTACCTCATGCCTCTGTGAAAGATTTTTGTATCTGTTTCGTAAAGATCCACTGAATCATATCTTCCGTAACCTAAATCTTTCATAAGACGATCTATTTGTTTCGCTATCTCTGTTTCGTTTTTCCGTGTGTCTGCTTTTGAAAATATGCTTAGTTGGAACCGTACCTCACTTGCTGCGGAATGGTTGTCTCTGTACTCCTGGTCCCTATTTGTAATCTCTGAAAACACAACCCTTGGGAATGCGGCCACATCATCGGCCACTAGGTTATGAAAACCACCCGTGACAAGCTGCTTTAACTCTTTGTTTTTTATTAACGCTGCACTCAATTCCTTCTTCGCATCAAGACTCATTTAATAGGCGCCGTGATAATTCTTTCCATGATCTTCACAGCTTGTCCCTCCCCTTCGATTCCGGCTTTCTCGATGAATGGATGCGGCGGCATTTTGGATGTGCCCCATTCCAGGAATCTACCACGATAAGCAACTTTTTTATTCGGTCCCACAGTTACAAACAGTTCACCATCTCTGGATTCTCTTGCAGCTGAAACGGTGATGTTATCGACCATGTGAGGCTGATTTTTTGAACTCTTATTCACATTACGTTTTTGATACTCTGCTATTACCTCACCGCCAGCTTTAAGGGCAACCTTTTCAGCTTTTTCGACGTCGTCACCGATTTTATTAAAAAATCTTGTTAGATCTTCGAATCCATCAATATCCATATCAGCCATTTATGCCAACCTCACTGCATGTGACTTCAAGTTGCTTCTTTTTATTTTCGACGTCGTTGAAATCCATTACGTCGAAAGTGCGATATGTTGGCTCTCCTGCGTCATCGGTTCCCGTTTGATGAAGGATTCGCATGTCTTGTGTAACGTCTTCTCTGTATCTTATTGTTATTTTCTTTGGTGACTTGACGCCTAACGCGCCTGCAACAAGCGTGTCTGACTTTGAGCCGGAAAATCCTTCGATTGAACCCCATGTCTCAAAAACATTTTCATAAGATTCATTCCATTTCAGTTCGTCATCCTGTACCCTTTTCTTTACTTGAAAGGTTAAGCGACGATTCAACTCGCTTATCTTCTTCATCCTCTTCTGCCTCCACATAGCGAAGTTGGGTTAGTTGATCCCGAATAGTAAAAGGGATGGATGAGCCGGAAACGCCTGACTCATACACCCCTCGATTTTCGTACCAATGAGCAACAAGCATGCCTGTTACAAGCGCATACTGTGCATTTCCTTCCACATAACGTCCTATACCATTTTTGATATATCCCTTTGCTGCAGTAATTAAGGATTTAAGCAAGGCGTCATCTTGATCGGTATCAATTTTTAAATATTCATCTTTCAGCATTTTTAAATCCATAAAAGACCGCCTACTTATTCAGTATTTTCTTTACCCTCAAGTTGGTCGACTCTCGACTCTAAATCAGTGATCCTTTTTTGTACTTCGGAATTGATGTTCTCCCACTTGACACTACCTTTACCGATTGTCCGTGAGTTTACAGAACCATCGCCTAAATGATCGTTTTTAATAGACCCCATTTCAATTACTGCGGGATCTCCTTTGTCTCCTTTTGGGCCTTGCTCTCCTAGATCGCCTTTTTCTCCTTTCGGACCTTGAGGACCTTGTTCACCAGGATCACCCTTTAACCCCTTCACATAAAGAGGATTTTCTTCGCTATTATCTTTCACCGTAACTGGCGTAATAGGTTTTCCATCGGCGCCAGCCTCTGCGGACGTGAATACTCCATTACTTTCGTTTAGGTAATCTTTAGCCATGATTAATCCATTCCTTTCAATTATTTATTCTTTGTTCAGTTTGCTTTTCAGCTCTTTTATTTCGTCTTCCATTCCCTTGAGTCTAGTTTCAATAGACGAATTAAGATGCTCCGGCATGACACTTCCCGTCCCGATGTTTACCGACCGGATAGCTTTTTCAGCCAGCATTTCATGTGTCACGCTTCCTGGTGCAGCTGATCCGCCGCCACCTAGACTCACTTCCTGACCATCTTTGACGATTTTTCCTCCTGCAAATTCTAAAACACCACCAATGACAGTTCGATCGCCGCCATCAGTGGTGTAGTTTTTTGTCACTCGCATGACCCTTCACCTCTTTTGTATTTACTCGCTTATTGACAACTGGCCGTATACTACCGCTTCTTTATCCCAAGCCACAACGTCTTCACGTTCAATTGCTCGTACTTTTGTTGTGTTTGTTTCAAATGATCCTGCTGCAAGATTCGTATAGTCGATAGACTGTTGCTGACGATCAAATAAGACAACTGCCTCTTTTAAATCACCAACGATTACAGGCGCTTTTCCTGCTTTTGTTTTCAAGACTTTGTTTGAAATCACAACCACGCGGCGACCAAACAACATTTTGTTTGTTGGTTCAGAAGGAATATCCTTGAGTAGATATTTACCGTCCGCATCTTTTAATTGATCAAGATAGTTAAATCCGTCTTGGTTTGTCATGATGATCGCACTGGCTGAAATCGCAGTATCGAGAGTAACATTTAATGTCTTTTTAATATCATCTAGGCCTTTAAATTCAACCTTTTTCAAACCGTCGAGGATAGCCAAGATAAGAGCGTTTCTTGTTGCGACTGATTTTTTAACGAACCATTTCGCGACATAAGCCATAATGGCTTGGTCTGTATCTTGCAACAATGTATTTGAAAGTGGTAAAAGCCCAGCATAGTCAGTGATGCTGTATGATAGCTTTGTAAACTTAGGCTGATCTGTTTCTGGAATCTCTCCCATTTCCTCGATGTCTAGGAATGGTGTCATGTCTCCGTTTTTTTCAAGCATACGACTACCTGATCGAGTTGCAACCGGCTCGACCGTGACATATTGCTCAAGTTGATGTAATTGCTCCCGCTTTAATTCTTTAATGGTCCTTGAAATATCTTCGGGGATTAGGATTCCGCCATCTTCTTCATTTTTCCCTGACATCGCTCTGAATTCAGGGGTTTCTAGGAATTCACGTTCTTCATGTGTTAAGGATTTACCTCGAAGAGACTTCATGAACAACTTGGTGAATTTCTTTTGACGTTCTTCTTTATCCCCTTCGGCGCCTTTCCGTCCCTCCGGGTTACGTTCTAGTTCCGGCACAAAATTTTCACCGCCAGGTAAATCAGGCACGTTCAGCGTGCGTCCTTCTACCATCAATTCAATTTGATTTTTAAGCTCTCTCACTTCATCAAGAAGCTGACGCGCTTCCTCTGTTTTTCCTTCTGCTAGTGCTTTATCAGCATCTTCTTTCTTTTGTGTAAACTGCTGACGTAATTCAATTTCTTTTTTAGACATTTGTATTTTTCCTCCTCATTGAACACAAAAAAGCCTTACTCTGGAAGATCAAGGCTTATTAGTTCCAATTCAATTTTTAAAGTTTCATCTGTTGGCGTGCTTCGTTGTTCTTTCATTTCTTCTACTTTCTCTAAACTGCGGGCACCTACCACAGCTTCGGTGTCACTGTACGCAGGTGTCGTTACAAGAGATATGTCATAAATGCGGTGAATGCTGTTTATTCTTCGTTCGTATATGTCTTCATCTTCATTTATGCGCCACTCATCAGGTTCTTCGCCGTTATAATCCAACGAAAAGGCAAAAGAACATTGATTAATAACGCCGCTGCGTATATTCTCCATGAGATCGCGCGCATATGACGTGTCTGACGGTTTAAATCTGAATTTAAGACCTATGCCATCTATTTCGAGTTCAAGCCGCCCTGACTCCCCTGAAACGGTATTTCTCGCTAGGGGAAAATCTTCTCGATGATTGAACAGTGCAACGACGTTTGATAGATCGGTAGATTCTAAAGCGTTCCTGCTGATAATTTCTTTGAACCATCCCAAACGCTCGGACCATTTTTCAAATTTCAAAGCATAGCCTTCCACATATTCGGCTTGTCCTTCACCGTCGGAACGTATCTCAATTGGCGTCGTGAGCAGCCGCACTTCTTTTTCTTTACTCATTCTCGCTGTCACCTCCCTTCATGGCTGAACCAGCTCTTAAGCGTTGATAATCTTCCATGAATTCAAGGAATACATAATTGAGACTCGCAAGATATTTGTCACCATGCTCGATAGGGTTTCTTTCCATCAAGTCGCGAACCTCATTTTTATTTAATATGCCTGATTCGATCATAAATTTGAAATACTCGGCTTGTGTCTTACTATCGCCGCGCAGCTCACTATCAACATTGAATTTCACATAATGACCGTATTTCTGATCATTGTCTGTAAACAGTTTGATATTTAATTCTTGTTCAAAATTCACGATCCACGGTTGCAATGTGTTTTTTACGTATTCCAGGGATTGATGCTCAATGTTTGAAAATGTGGCTTTATCAAGCTCATTGATCTTGTGCAACGGAACTTTATAAATCATTGCAATTTGAGCTTTGTTAAACTTCATGGACTCGACAAATTGAGCTTCTTGCAACGGCATGGCAATAGATTGATATTCTAGTCCATTATCAATAATGGCTATGTTTTCACCTTGGTTGACTCGCTTCCATTCTTTACGGACGTTCTCTTTTGGCTTTTCATCCAAGAAAGAAGGAACCTTTAGAATACCTCGCGGCGTGGCTTCATTTTTATACAGCTTGGCGTTGTATTTCGTTGCAGCTGCTTGAGCGCCTATATGCTCTCGCACTACCCCAATAGGCGACTTGCCATGTATGCCATCCGTTGATAGACCTTTAAAGTGAAGCACTTGGTGTTCGTATAGTTCCATCATTCTTCCATTAACAGTGGTTTGATACCAAATCATCCCTGATTCGGGATGGATGTATGCATTTGTTGCATCCGGCCGCAACGGATAAATATTTTCAGGAAAACCATGCGGACCAAACTCAATCATCGAATAGGCATTTCCCCATGTGAGTACATGCGTCATCATGAGTTTCTTCCACACATATGCTGTCATGTATGGGTTAGGTCTTGCGTAAATCGTATAGGCTGATGGATGATCGGGATTTCTATTGACCCCCTGCTTCTCTTTTTTAAAAGTATGGATCGGCAGCTTTGCAATGTCGTCAGACAGTACATTGACACATGCAAAAATGTCCGGTTGTACAAGTGAATTGCTTTCACTGACTCTTTCACCACTTGCCGTTTCTCTGCCTCCGAACAGATTAAACAACTGGCTGAAACCGTCTATTGTTGTTTTTGAGTCGGATCGTTTTTCAAAAAATTTGTCTATAAACATTTATTTCACCTCTCTTTCTGCCGCGCGTGACTTGACAGCAAGTAGGCATAAAACATAAAAAATACACCCGTCAGAAATAGACCGATGTTTGTATTTACCCGATACGCTGCCAGCAGAATAAAGATGCACCCTCCGATAAACAGCAAGTCGTTTAGTATTAATTTCAGAAGAACAATAAATTTTTTCACTCTCTCACATCCTAAAAACTGAAATTTCCTGAAAAGTGTTCGTTTAAGTCAACGTTTGTACCCATATCGTGATACATTGCCCTAGCAAAAGCATTCATAACGGCTGCAGCTGGATCTATTCTTTGCGGTGATTTCGCTTTGTCTAGCATGATATTTTCTTGAGTATCTTGTTTAATGATCGCATTATTATACGCAAAAGTTAGCAGAGGATCGTTCCCATGAATGACCTTCCCCTCATATACCTTTTGTCTGTAATCTTTTGTCGGTAAAGAAAGGTGATGGAACCGTGGCGGTATTTCAACCATATTAAACCCCTTACTTTCAAGCCTTTGCGCTAAGTGCAGCGCATTCCATTTGTCGTATCCAATTTGCATGACTCTCAGTTTGTTGACGTGAGCAAATTCAATGATCCATCTTTCGACAAATTGATAGTCAACTGCCTCCCCTGGTGTGAATGTCATCCAACCCTGATCACGCCATAGATCATAAGGCACTTTATCAGTAGCCATTTTCTCTTTTGCCTTTTCCTCTGGAATGAAGGAATGCTGGCCCACATAATAAAACCCATCAAGAACGCCAACCCACCCGACAGAAGTCAAATCCATTGTCATAGATAAATCTACACCAAGGTATATCGCCATTTCTTTTAGATCAGGTATTTCACCGTGACAGGCCCGCCATTTAGACATTTTCATATAGCCATTGTCTTTTTGGTCGACCCAGCGATCCATATTTTTCGTAAGAAAACTTCGCATTTTTTCAGGG
>NZ_NKHG01000230.1 GCF_002744245.1 Bacillus pumilus
GGTCAAGCATGAGCTGGCCAGACTTGGGCCGGAAACGACCCTGATCGTCATCACCCACAAAACCACCATGCTTGACGTAGCCTCACGGGTCATCGTGATCGAGCAGAGCCAGGTGGTGGCCGATGGTCCCAAGGAAATGGTGTTGCAACAGCTGAAAGAGGGCAAGGTACGCGTACAGGAGGCCTCCAATGGCTAAGTCTGGCCTGTTCAAGAAGGCGCCATCCGATACTGTGCTGCCGGCTCCGGAACACCTTGAGTTTGTGGATGACGGAGCGGCCGCCGTCCTGCTGAGTACCCCGACGCGGGCACGTGCCCTGCTGTGGGCCTGCTTCCTGTTTTTCATGAGTGCCATCATCTGGGCGGCCTGGGCCGAGCTCGATGAGGTGACCGTCGGCCAGGGCAAGGTGATCCCGTCACGTCAATTGCAGGTGATCCAGAACCTG
>NZ_NKHG01000231.1 GCF_002744245.1 Bacillus pumilus
TTAGATATATAAATATTTATATTTTTATTTCCAGAAAATTGATAAAGTAAAATTTAAACCCACCATATAATTCACTTCTCCTTTCGTCAATCCAAATTTTCTCCTTAGTTACGCAATGAAGTTAAATTTGAAGTGTTTACAGTCTTGTCTTTTTAAAATTAGGTAGAGAAAAATTCTAAAAAAAGAAAACTGGAGGATTTTTCATGCATTTCAAAAATTTCATTTTATCAACAACAGCCACTACAGCATTGGTTTTTACTAGCCTAGGATTTGGAAGCGTTGCGTCAGCAGAAGATAAAGTTGCTACTAAAAAGCAAATTGTCAATTACATTTTAGATATGAACCCTGGACTTGCAAAAAAAGAATTAATGGAAGATATAAATAACATTGTAGTTAATGAAAAGAAATCAGAATTAGAAATTTTAAACCAAATACAAAGTGAATTAAAAGTCCAGGAAAAATCAAATAAAGCTGATTATACAACTCTTGGAAAAAATAAAGGTACCAAAATAATCGGAAGTAGTAAAAAAGGAAATGTTTATTATACAAATGCAGACACTTGGGGTCTCAATCATGGTCATGTTGGAATGTACTATAAAAATACTCAAATTGTAGAGTCGGTACCAAAACTCGGCGTTCGCTCAATTTCATCCAGTAAACGCAAAGTAGAAAAAGGGGCTGTGGTTAAATCAGTAAAAGTGTCAACGAAGAAAAAAAATGCTGCAAGTGACTGGGGAAAAGGACGTATTAAAAAAGATGGGTATTCATATAATTTCGCTACAAATAGGACAACTGGTCATTATGGAAATAAAAATTGTTCAAAGTTAATTTGGTCTGCCTTTAAATTGAAAGCAAAGATTGATATAGACAAAAATGGTGGACTAGGAGTCTATCCACGAGATGTTCGGGATTCAGGGTATACAAAATTGGTGAGAACTATTAAATAAAATAAGCTCCCTTCAGATAGCATTAAGGCTCTCTGAAGGGAGCAATTTGTTATTTGAGAAATCTATTTTCAATATATCAGCCCAGTTAGAAAGGTTGTGTAAAAATGGCTCTCAAGAAAAAAGTAGCCCTTAGTGTTGTCATATCTTGTGTTTTGTTTTCTTCGATTTACATATTAAATAATTTATCCATAAAGGAAAATGCTACTCATGTTTCAGAAAGTGAGATTAAACATTCTTTTCTAAATGATAAATTAGCTACCATCTATCTTTCAGCATCAATTGATTATACACGAGAAGGGAGTTACACAATATTTGTTAATAAAAAAGGTGAATTGGCTATCTCAAAAGGAGGCGCAATTGAATTAGGTTCCGTTGCTCAAGGTGATCAGATGTTACTGAAAGAAAACCCTTCAGAAATAAATATTCTTGGGAAAAAAATGCGCATTTTGAGTTCAAAAATAAAGTTCATACAGGTTATGGTCAAGCTACTGGTTATTTAAAAAACAAAAAAATATTTTATACATTAAACAACCAAGGTTTTGGAGAAAAGGATTATAAAAGTTTAATAAGATGGGGAAATAGTCAAAAGTTTCAGGAGCAGATTTTAAATGGATACTTTGTTAGTACAGGAAACGATGATGATAAAATTTATGTCATAAATCAAGATATGGAGACTGATAAATCTACTTTTCATGAATTGAATTTAAATAACAAGCCGACTCTTCAAAATGGTGGTAATGTTAAACTCATAAATGAAGACTGGGAAGTTTATTCAAATATTATCATTAAGAACAAATTAGCTTATTTTATCCTCTATCATACTCCTGAAGGTTCAAATGATGTGTCTTTTAAAGTAGCAGTATTTGATGTAAAGAAGAACAAATTAAAGGGAGAATATCTTCTTGGTAGCTATAAAAGTGATGATCAACTGATACCACCAAATGAAAAACACTTTTATATAAAAAACGATATTTTATATCACTTTACTGCTAATTCTAAAATTTATAAATTTAACATAAAGACTATGAAACCTGAGGGACACTTTTCGTTAGAGCAAAGAAAAGGAACGGAAGTTAAGTTTGTTTATTTAAATTCTGATCATATCTATTTATTAAACCGAAAAAAATCGGGAGCATATGAAATCTCTTCTTATTCATACCATACGGGGAAAAGGTTGAGTTCATTAGAGATAAGAGGTCTTGACAAAATCTTGGATAAGAATCATGTGTTTGAGTATGATTTTTTCATGTTAGAACAAAATAGAAATGATGTTATCAATATATTCAATAAGTAATCTAAAGGGAGAATTGATATGACAGATCTAGAATTTGCATTCGGCTGGCTTCCAGTAAGTATTATCATATTTTCATTTATCATCACATTGTTTGTACAAAAGATTTATTTAATGCCAGTTGTTAGCTTTTTTATTTCTATCCTCCTAACATTTACATTTTTTAATGTCTCATTTTTAGGCTGGGCAGTTGTTTACACATTATTTTCATTAATTTCTTCATATATTGCATTATTGATACACAGGATTTTAAATAAGAAGAAGTCATAAAATAACATAGCAACCGATTTTAGTTCGATTGCTATGTTATTGAAGGAGTTATTTTTTAGTTTTAGATTTGTTTTCCATTTTTCTTAAAAACTGCACCTTACTTAATAGAAAACAGATAAATCATTTTCAAACAGCCCCTTTTAAGTGCTTAAATTCTTTTACTGTGGTTTCTTCTTCGGTCTAATGTCTTCTCCAAACAAGTGAAACATCCAAATCGATTGGGGAATCTATTTCAGACTCATTCCAAAAAGAAGTCATAGATGGTGATGCATATTCTCGATCACATTGGTTCGCCTATGCGACTGGCTCTCTAGCAGAGATTGTCTTTGGGTCTAAAGGGGCTGGCTTATCTCTAGATGCTTTTTAAGGATAGACTTACCCTTTTACTTTTGCAGAGGTCAAGGGAGGTCTATTTTTTGTTTATATAAAAAATGAAAAAAAATACCCCCACTCTAATGAGAAGGGGCTTTGTTCACTGAACTCTAATTGCAATAAATTTTGAAACAAATGATGAATAAATGGTCGATGTGCCAGGTGTTGTTTCGAATACCTTGTATACTTTATCCTGATCTTTAATTAAGTCTCCATTAACAAGCCTATCTGTAGAACCGAAAGAGAAAACTTCTGGTATTGTACCTTTCAATCCTTCACTCGTACTTCCGTAAATAATATTGCTCATCAATATGGTTTCGCCAATTTGATTCTTACCGCCCAATCCTAAATACGTTAGACGGGAAATTGGTGCAGTAACAGAATAATCATTCTTTATATCAGTCACATATAATCTTCTGCCACTTCCAATACTGCTTGATGCAAATACGCAAGCACTCCATTCATGCTCATCTGCAAAAGTAACTGGTACACCAATATAATTCAATGTGGAAGGTAGACCAAGAGAGGGAGTATAATCAGTCAAAAAGATAATTCTGTCCTTATTGCAGGAATAATAGAGTTCAATAGGTTGATTAGGGGGAACTTCCGATTGATAAGTAATTGCAACTGTCTTCCAAGTATCGTTATTTTTTGCGAACGTGCCAGAGACACCAGATGCTCCAGGAAGATACTTACCAGACAACCTCATTGAAAAAACTCTGGCACTCGAATTTGAAAATGTTGCGGATGAGCCAGCAATTGTACTAGCAATATCCCTCATCTGAAAATAAATTTCCTTCTTTCCATCATCACCATTTGAGAACATCACATCATAGTCCGTTGATGGACGACTAGAAATATTTTGCCATCCTGATTCGAGCATGATTTGTTTGAGTTTTGAATACAAATCTTTCTTTAAAACAGTTATTTTATTGAAAATTATATCAGACATTAATTCTTCATCCCCTTAGTCCAACTATGCTCTAAAGGTGTTTGTCTAGGGGAATTCGTGGACGATCCACCTAAAACGAATCCTTTTCTTATATCAGTTTTCTTCTTAGCTGATTTAATTGCAAACGGATCAGAAACAATGATCTGTTTCTCGAAATTAGAGTCCCTTAATCCTACAACGGGCGCAGGTGAAATAATTTTAACATTAGTATAAGACGGCTTCCTTTGTCCGTATAGAGTTGAACTCATTACAAATCCTTTTAACTTATCCATTATTCCACCTCAATTCCAATGTAATTTGAGGGAAAAGAAGTTGTTCTGTTAGTCGTGTAGTAAGTATAGAACACCTTATATTTTTTCTTTGTATTAGAGTCAATGTAAACATCTCCATCTAACAGGGCAGTGTCTTTTATAGCATACAGTCCGTCTAAATAACCTCTCACACCTTCTTGGGTGTCACCGAAAGCAATTGGGCTTATGAACATAGTGCCAAAAATGTTGGTTAGGTTATCGCTCATAAAGGTACTTAATAAATAAGAAGCTGCTTGAGGATAATCTGCTTGATCGTCTATTAATGCCTTTCCAGTAGTCAACGGGTTAGCTGAGGTAGCATAAAGACAATTTACATTCTTAGCTGTTTTACCATAAATAGTAGGCTTCCCAAAATAGCATATGCTGGCATTTGATCTCAAGATAGTAGGAGGGGCAACAGTGAAAACTATCCGATCCCTATTTACTGAGTAATACAAAGTTAAATCAGTTTCTGGATTAAGCGTTGTAGCAGTTGTTATAAAGACAATATTCCAAGCTTCATTTCTTTTGAAGGTTCCAGAACTCATTGGGGTAGTAGAAGGGGCATACTCCTTACATAATCTAAATGAAAAGTAAGCATAGTCAGTTGATGAAAAATTCGTTGAAGCAGATGGGGAAGTAACTGCACTGGCAAAGGGACGGATATTAAAATAGATGCTTTCTTTACCAGTCTCACCTGTGGAATGCATAACATCAAAATCTGTGTTTGGATTCGATGTAACATTAGTCCATCCAGCATCGATTAACAAAGATATAATGCGATTATAGAGATTCTTTTTCTTTATGTTTTCCTTCTTGAACACAACGCTCATGATTAATACCCTGTGACTTCAATTGCTATAGCTGCAGTGCCAAAAGAGTTACTAGAAAGTACCCCAGGCACAATTACAAAGTATTGTCTAGAACCGTCCTCTATAATACTTCCATGTAGCACATTATCATTAGGCAACCCATAAATTCCAGTGACTTTACCTCTAGTTCCTTCACTTGTATTCCCATAATAGAATTCAGAGAGCATGTATAGACCTTGAGTGTTTGGGTTCTTTGGCGATAAGTTTACTATAATCGGCCTAACTGAAGCACTGGTTGCAGGAGCAATATTCACTGGTGAATTTGAAATAATTACGTTGTTTACAGAGTCTGCTCTTGTTGTTGTAGCATAAATTAAACCTCGGCTATCTGGTTCATCTGCATAGATTTCGTCAGGAATTCCAATGTAATTCAGAACACATCCTAGACCAGTTGCAGAGGGACTTTCAATGACGATAATCAATCTATTCTTGTTTACATTTAGGCGATACGTCATTACAGTATCTTTAGAGAGCAATCCAGTAGTGGGAGAAACCATAAAATACTTCCATGGCTCACTTGGTCTACCTACAGTTCCAGCGGCACCATTTGAACCAGGGGTGTATGATTCAACTAATCTTAACGAAGCTGTGCAATAATCAGTTGAGACTATTGAGTTTTTGTCTGTGATATCAGTTGCTCTCATCTGAAATACAAGTTTTTTATCTCCTGATTCTCCAGTAGAATAAAAGACATCATAATCAGAAGCGGCGTTAGAGGATTTGTTTTCCCATCCAGCATTAATTAAAGAATTCTTAATCACTGAGTAGAGGTCGCTCTTAAGACAAGTCTCAGTTGTAAATATGTATCCCATAAATAACCTCCTATAGTAAGTTTGTTGTTTTGATTTTTAGTGTTACTTGAGCATTGTTCTGACTGTGATTGATCAATTGAACATGTATTTTCTGCGTTCCATCTTTATCTTGACAAGGAATGTTAGCGATATCGTAGATTGAATTAGATTTCAAACTTTGATAAACAACGTCACCATTTGAAGATTTGTCAAAAACAGACACGGATATTAAATTCTTGTTCTCATCTTTTGCGTAAATGGTTCTAATATCATATTTATCAAACCACGCATCTAGTGAGAGTGTTTTTGTTTCACTTGGCAGCAGTGCAACAGAGTATCATTAATCTCGTTTAACGTAGGCACTCCACCTCGTCCTCCTGACATTGCAATAAAAACAATACGGTCTTCAACAGGGATTTCTTTAATAAATTCAATGGATTTATTCGATTTTTCAATGTAATCAATCTGCTTTGATTGAAGAACACCATTTTTGTAAACCATCATTGTATCATTGTTGTTTTCGTATTCTGGCACATTAAACAGCCTAACAGGGATAGATCGATCATTCGGTGAAGATTCATAGCGATACTTAATTCCACCACTGTTAATTGATGTGATTGTGATTTTCTTACCAGTTTCATCAACAGCTCGTTTCGTGTACCCACCAGCAATCAGCTCGTAGTTCCCTGTGATTTTCTTCATGCCTACAAACACCGAACTGCTTTCAACAGGTACGTAATTCAGTTTTTCAGTGCCTTCGTTATATGCAAGAACTTTATTGTTTCCGATACTAGATTCATCAACTAAAACTGTGCCTACTTGAGCAGGTTCGTGTAGGTTAGTATGAGTGTGATTAGTATTAGACTTAAAATTTAATGACTCATTAATTTTATCGCTTGACCATGTAGACACCTTATCAACGTTATTGTCATTAATAGCAGTTGATTGGCCATTGGCTATACTTGAAACTCTTCCCTTGTCATCGACAGTCACAGTGGGATTAACATACGTTCCTGCTTCAACACCGTTCTTAACCAATTGGGGAAGGGAAGCGGTGCCCGTCAAATCGCCACTTAATGTAATTCCACCCTTAACTGTTGAGGTAGCATCATTTATGGAGGAAGCTCCTCCTGCATATACCCAAATATCTCCACTATAAATGTACTGCGTTTTACTTCCACTGTGATTTGAATCACTTTTAATGAAAATCCAATATCCACGTTGAGGAGAAGGGAATGCTTGCATAGCAGTTGAATATGTATCAAACTCACCTTTAAACTGAACTCCAGTAGCGATTCCATTAATCTGATCCTGGATATTACCTGTTACGCCTAATAAGCTGTTAATCTCATCGATTGACGCTGTTTGGCCAGACAACATTTTTGCTACATCAACAATGTCATCACCGTCAGGATCATAGATTGATTTTTGCATATCTCCTGATGCCACTTTTGAGTTGCCATACATCAGGTTGCCATTTTGCTCAGTAAATTTATCAATCACTTGCTTGTTGCTGTGTGTATGACTTTTCATCTCAAGCTGATCAATAGAATCATTAGCTGTCCTGATGTCTTCTGAGTTAGTCTTTAATCTGTTTTCAACATTACCTGACAACCCTTGTAAGTAAGCAATTTCTTTAGGTTTAACATTTCCTATGGAAGTTGTTTCAGGCAATTGGACAACGCCTTCAAATACAGGGCTATCAACAGGAGCTTTTTTGAAGTCAATTTCCTCAATAGCTGTTTGTACGGTGTCTGACTCAATTGAATCAGTAGGGGTGAACACAACTGTAGAAGCATCACCGCCTGAACCACCGCCTTGAGGAACATCTACAAATATAAGTCCAGTACCACTTGGATTTACCTTGATCCACTTGTTCGCATAACCTTCATACGAAGCAGGTGTGTCTATCAGATCAAGAAAACTCAGCTCAGAGTCACCGTTTGACGAACCACTAATAAGCACAAATTGCCCATTCTTATAAATATAAAGAGTTGGCTTATTTGATTGGGATTCATCATTTAAAACAGCATAGATAGCTCCTTCTTGTCCATTTATAAGCTTTGCCTTACTTTCAACAACGAGGATTGCTTCTTTTCCAGCTAAGTGTTGTATGGTCTGTAAGATTAAATTCAAATTATCACCTCATTTCTATCCAAAACATCTCACCATGATCTCGAACAAATTCGTATCAACTGGGTTATTAAAGGTTATTTTGTCTTTAT
The DNA here is from genome assembly GCF_002744245.1 of Bacillus pumilus. Taxonomy (GTDB): domain Bacteria; phylum Bacillota; class Bacilli; order Bacillales; family Bacillaceae; genus Bacillus; species Bacillus pumilus_M. Next base: position 8,011 of record NZ_NKHG01000231.1, read on the forward strand.
CAGTTTTTACATAAGAGGAAGAGGAACACTCAACTCCTCCAACAATAACTGAAAGCTGATCTTTAGTTGGGTCGTAATCTGGAACTTCAATAAACGAGACTGTTTGTTCGTCCTCTTTAGGGATATATTCAAAAGACCATTTCAGTGATATTCCGTTATTTATCCTTGGGTTGAAAAAGCTCATCTGTGAGCTCCAGCAAAGTTGTATTGAATTCCTTTTTCTTTAATTACAAAACTAAAGATTGGAGCATCGATATGATCCATTGAAAAACCATCTCCAGCCCTTATGAAAATCGGTTCACCATGATTTATGGAAACAGAACAATC
>NZ_NKHG01000086.1 GCF_002744245.1 Bacillus pumilus
CTGACAAAGAATGCGAGGGTTTGTCTACACGCTGAAGGCTCTTCTCAAGAAGAGCCTTGCTTTATTGACATCATCGCTTGGATGTCATAAATGATGGATTTCATTGCATGCTAAGAGGCCCTTCTGACGAAGAGCCTCTTTTTTGAGTGCTTGTTCATTACCTGGGAAATATTTTCATCATTTTAAGGCTTTGATACAGATGTATGTATCATAATGATAAACCGAGACTTCTCTAAAGTGATATGCTGAAAAAAGGCCGCATATCTCTTGTTCACTGTACGTTAAAAAGGATTGTGCACGTTTTTGTTTCTTCAGCAGCTCCTGCTTTTGAAAAGATAAGAATACTTCTCCATCCACTTGAAGAACGCGGTATACTTCTTTCATCACTTGCTCTATATCCGGCAAGTAATAGATGGTTTGCACTGTAAACAATTTATTGAATGATCTATCTTCAAACGGCAAATATTCGGCCTTTCCAAGTGTGATCACAGCTTTGTCCTGCTCCACAAGCTTCTTGTTTTTTCTTTTTGCGTATTTGATCATATGACGAGAGGCATCCACTCCATATACTTTTCCTCGATTGAGTTTTTCTGCCACTTTCGATAATGTCATGCCTCTTCCAGTGCCAATTTCTAAAATTCGGTCATTTTCTTGTATATTTAAGAGTTGAATCGTCCATTGATTGATATGATGATGATGTTTCTCCATATTGCGGGCAATCCATTTTGAGAACAAGCCTTTTGGTTCCCTCATTTGTTTTCCAATCCAGCTTTGAATCAATGTTAACACCTGCTTTACACCAGTAAATAAAACTATTTACGAATTTTCTTACTTTTCATATCGGCTCTCGCCTCACAAAAGTTAAGACCTAGTCCTAATTTATTTGTCCTTTATTAGACGGCACCTTTTCAGAAAATGTTTCGCATGACGCGAAAAAATATTTTAACGAATAGGCGTTTTCATTAATTGTGCGAAGTTTGATTTCGTTTTCTGCATGAGCTGCATATTTTATGAATGTATCTTGATTAGATAAAGGTGGTGCTAGATTATGGGCTTTGGCGGTTATTCTGGAGGCTACTGCGGTGGCTACGGTGGCGGTTTTGCAGGCGGATTCGCGTTGCTTGTTGTACTGTTCATTTTGTTGATCATCATTGGTGCAAGCTGGATTTGCTAATGTAAAAGGAGCAGGAAACGATGACGTTTTCTGCTCCTTTTCTTTAATACCAATAGGTTGGAAAATTGTAATTGTACATATAGCGTCTGAGCATTTCTTCTTGCTCTCTTTGCATTCGGTATGGATTGCCGTACCCATGCTTTAAGGAATGCGGAATGGACGCATACCCGTGTCCCACTGACGGAAACCTCATATATGGTGACATCGACATTCATTGATCACCTCACATTCTCCTTTTACGGTTATCATATGTGCAGGTGATCAATGTGGAGCGTGTCTAAACCTGGTCCTTCTCCCTCGTGTAACAATCAAGCATTGCAAGCATCATAAACATGTCAATCTCCTCCTTTTCATCTTTTTCTTTTCCTTATTAGTTCATATACTTTAGTTGTTTCTCCTTCATTTCTTCATAAAAGGTTTCGACTTGTTGTTCATAAAGAACGGTTTCAATGTCTTTGTATTTACGCTGGATCGTCAAAGTAATAAAAAATAAGTGGATTGTCATATACGCTCACCTCCCTTCAAGTTCGCAGCACGCGAAATAGCCCGCAGATCTTCTATATCAGTTGACCTGCGGGCACACAAAAATGCAGCTCAAAAGACAATGTCTTTCAACCCGCGATGGATGATGCGTGAAATCCTCGTTTACTTAAACAGTTTTGAAGCGTGCACCGTAATAGGTAAAGGAAGGACACGAGCTCTTCCACAGGCTGATGACATGATGAAATTGTAGGTTGAATTGATCACAAGTAGATACGAATAACATATTCTTCAGCCTCCTTTACGTTTTTAATTACTTTGTAAGTATATCCAGCAAGCACCATTTTGTAAACCTGTTTTTAGAAATTTAGATGATTTTTGTGTTTTTGACTAAATTTCTACAGTCATTCTTGTCCGATTGTCCAATACAATAAAAAAAGCCCCCTCATCACATGAGGAGACTTTTCGGATCAATCTTCATCTAGTTCTTGTAGTTTTCTTTGAAAAAAGATCGCACGTTTTACACAAAGAAAAGCTGCTAATAAGAAAACACAATCTACCCCCATCATCAGCATTTTTGGAAATGCTTCATTGTGCTGGTTAGGTAAGATCGTTCCAATATATAAAAAGGTGCTGACAGCAAGCAAAATAAAAGCGTATTGCTTGTAATCTGTCACTAAACCACTCCACTTTTTCTTCACTTGTTTCACCTTCCCGTATTCAGTGTCTATTCATAGATTAACATAGTGAGAGAAAGCGAGGAGCATGTAAATCTATCCATTCGCTAGAGCGTTCAGCCCTTGTTCGATATCATGTAATAAATCATCAATATCTTCAATACCTACAGAAATTCGAATTAAACCATCTGTGATGCCAAGCTCTTCTCGGCGACCTTTTGGAATGGATGCATGAGTCATTCGAGCAGGAACAGAAATTAAGCTCTCCACCGCTCCAAGGCTTTCTGCTATTGTAAACAGCTTAAGCTGACTTAAAAACACATCGACATTTTCTTCTTTTCCAATATCAAAAGAGATCATACCACCGAAGCCTGTTGCTTGTGTTTTCGCTATGTCGTGGCCCAGGTGATCACTCAGACCTGGATAATAGACACGTGTGATCGCTGGATGGTGTTCTAGAAACTTAGCAATTTTTTGGGCATTTTGTTGATGAGCTTCCATTCTTAGTCCAAGCGTTTTCATCCCTCTCATGAGAAGCCATGAATCCTGTGGTCCAAGAATACCACCTGTAGAATTTTGAACAAAGTGCAGTTCTTCACCAAGCTCTTTTGTTGCTGTTACGACAAGTCCGCCCACCACATCACTATGGCCTCCTAAATATTTTGTGGCACTGTGCAGGACAATGTCAGCCCCATATTCAATCGGCTTTTGGAAATACGGTGTAAAAAACGTGTTATCTACAATCATCAAGATGTTGGCTTCTTTTGTGATGTGGCTGATGGCTTTTAGGTCGGTCATTTTGAGTAAAGGATTGGTCGGTGATTCAATGTAAACGGCTTTTGTTTCTGGCAAAATCGCTTTTTGCACCGCTTCAGGGTCACTTGTATCAACAAATGTGGCCTCAATGCCAATACGGTTTAGTACCTTCGTGATCACACGGTAGGTCCCGCCGTAAACGTCGTCTGTCAGTACGATATGATCCCCGCTGTTCAATAGCATCATCACTGCTGTAATCGCAGCCATACCTGAACCGAAAGCATAGCCGTTAGCTCCTCCTTCAAGATCACGAATGACCGTTTCCAGTGCGGTTCGTGTTGGGTTCGCTGTTCTAGAATATTCATACCCTGTATGTTCACCTGCTTTTGGCTGCTTATAGGTGCTCACTTGGTAAATAGGTACAGACACGGCGCCTGTTTTTTCATCACCTGTTGTTCCGCTATGAATCATCATTGTTTTTGGTTTCATTCTATTTTCCTCCCTCATAAATTCCTTTACTTAAATACCGCTCACTGCTATCAGGAAAAATGGTGACAATGACTGTCCCAGGTGCTGCCTTTTTTGCTTCCTCTAAAGCGGCAAATAAAGCCGCTCCAGAGGAGCTTCCGAGCAGCACTCCTTCTATTTCAGCTGCTTCTTTCACCATTCGGAAAGCATCATCGTCACTGACGGTATAAATCTCATCAAATAAAGACGATTCCAGGTAATCTGGGATAAATTCAAGACCAATTCCTTCCGTTCTATGAGGTCCCGGTTCCCCGCCATTTAAAATCGATCCTTCTGGTTCCACAACAACCGTTTTTAACGCCTCATTTTGCTCCTTTAAATAGGCGGCACATCCTTGAAAGGTCCCGCCAGAGCCCGCTCCTGCCACGAAAATATCTATGTTCCCTTGTAGGTCAGACCATATTTCTGGTCCGAGTGTTTTATAGTAAGTCAATGGATTTACTTGGTTTTTAAATTGTAAAACACAATACGCATTGTCAAGGCTTGCCTCTAGTTCAAGTGCTCGATCGATCGCACCCTTCATCCCCTCTTTTCTTGGTGTATGAATAATCTCTGCACCAAGTGCCTTCATGAGTTGTTGTTTCTCTTGACTAAAGTGTTCTGGTACACAGAAAATGGTGCGCAATTGATGCTTCCTTGCACTTAACGCAAGCCCGATTCCTGTGTTTCCTGCAGTCGCTTCAATCATGGTCCCGCCTGGTCGCAGTTTGCCAGATGCTAACGCTTCTTTTATCAGCATATCACCTAAACGATCCTTAATACTTCCACCTGGGTTCATCATTTCAAGCTTTGCATAGACATCAACACCTGCTGGCACGCCAATCCCTGATAGCTTTAAAAGTGGTGTGTGACCAATTAATTCCGTAATATCCTTTATGACAGCCATATTATTTCCCTTCCTTTGCATGGAAAAGAAGGGGGAAACCCCTTCTTTTATTGTGTTTGCTTTATCATACGCAGGACAAGATCTGTTGAGTGAATCGCTGCTTGCTCAAGAAATTGATCAAAGGAGATATTGGATTCTTTCCCCGCAATATCTGATAGCGCTCGAACGACCACAAATGGCGTTCCAAACAGCTGACAAACTTGTGCGACGGCTGCTGCCTCCATTTCCACCGCAAATAGCTCTGGAAACTTCTCTCTCACAAACGCTACACGATCTGGATCATTCATAAACGAATCTCCTGTTGCAATCGTTCCTTTTGCCACTTGAATATGATCGATCTCTAAAGCAGATTCCTCTGCTAGCTTCACAAGCTTTTCATCTGCCATAAAAGCAGCTGGCAATCCTGGCACTTGTCCATATTCGTAATCAAAGATCGTCACATCCACATCATGATGTCTGACATCTGTCGATATGACAATATCACCTACATTTAATGTGTGATGGAAACCGCCAGCAGATCCTGTATTGATCACATAATCTGGCTGAAAGCGGTCAAGCAGAAGTGTTGTGCTGACCGCCGCATTCACTTTTCCAATCCCTGATTTTAATAAAATCACTTCTTTATCTTCATAAACACCTGTTGTAAATTCACACCCAGCGATGTTTTCTTGTGTAGCATTCTTTAGTTGATCTCTTAAAATCGTGACTTCTTCTTCCATTGCACCTATGACTGCGATTTTCAAATCAAAACATCCTTTCATTCCCTTTTCTTCGCTTCTACGATCCAAACAAAATCATTCATTTGATAAAAGGACGTGCTAAAACCTTCTTCTTCAAAGATTTGCTTTAACACATCAATGGATGGATAGTATTCTGTTCCTAAATCCTCTGCAAGCTGATTGAATCCAGCAGCTTTCGCTTTGTCAATTTCAGCTTGATGTGCTGCTTGATTTTGAAACATTGTATCAGCAAAGACTATTTTACCACCTGAGTGAAGGATGTTGCTATAGATGTGAATGGCTTGTTTTTTTTCTTCGTCCGTTAAATGGTGGAATGCATATGAGCTGACGATCGTATCCGGCTCAAAAGGTGGCGCTGGAAATGATAAAAAATCACCATCATGAAACACATTCGGTATTCCCTTTTGAAGAGCCGCTTTCTTCATGGCGTCTGATGGTTCAACGCCAAACACTTTCTTATCTTCTCTAAGCAGCGCCGCCGTTAGGTTACCCGTGCCGCTTCCAAACTCAAGGACATATTGACCTGAACGTTCCACAATCTCTTTTAGAATGGCCGGATACCGGCGAAAAACTTCTTCATACTGCTCGTCATGACCACTTACGGTATCATCATAAGACTCTGCCCAATGATCAAATAAAGAAAGAAACTCACGTCCCATTTCCTTTCCCTCCACTTTATCTATTCATTCCTATCCGTATAGTATGTTTTATTCCGTCGAACAGTTCCTATCCTACCACATCTTCTGTTTCTTTCCTACTAAAAAATACTGGGAGGGGTAGAAAAATATTTGCCCTTTTGAAGTGGAGCGATTATGATGAGTCTAGAGCATAGAGAGGTGAATCAAGTGGATTTTCAACTGGATTTTTTAAAGGACAAAATTGAATTTTTTGAAGCAACTTCTTTAAAAGAGCTTGAACAAAAGATCCAAAAACAAATTGAACATAATCAGGCGATCCTGCTGACCGTTCATTCAGTGAGTCATCAGACGACTGTGATCGATGACCGGATTTTGTACACAGCAGTTGTTCATTTTAAAGCGAATGTCTAAATAAAAAAAGATAGCATGTACGCTATC
>NZ_NKHG01000232.1 GCF_002744245.1 Bacillus pumilus
CCAGACCGCAACTGCTCAGCAGCAGACTCCTTCTGGTGTTTATATCAACAACCAGGCTCTCAATACTGCGCCATCTCCCCAGAACTACCAACAAGCGGCACAGCAGGTAATCCAATACGCCCAACCTGTCACCACACAGGTGCAGGGTTCACAGGCCCAGGATGCGACCGTCACAAACTGGAACACCAGCCTTTACTAGATAGGGAAAGCATGAAAAAGATTAATATTAACGCCGTTAAATTTATTGCGGCAACAGTACTCGCTCTGGTGGTTTGCGCCGGGTATGTCATCATCACACGTAATTCTGGGCTCGAGGCGGTACAACATCGGTTTGCAGAAAACTTCCCTAAATCCAAAGATGTGAAGATCATGGCGTCTCCCATTGCAGGTCTGTATGAGGTCATATCCTCGACGAATCTGTATTACACCGATACCGATGCGAAG
>NZ_NKHG01000090.1 GCF_002744245.1 Bacillus pumilus
TGGCATGCTTTTGCCGTTTGGGGCGAAAGGGTTTCATGGGAAGATGGGGGTTAAGGGTACCGGTAATGGTGTACCTTCTTATGGAAAGAAGTCAGTACCTCTAGGGCCTTACAGAGAAGTTCATGGATTCCCAGCTAAAATAAAACCAGGTGCTCAAGAGAAACATATTCCTAATACGCCAAATTACAAACAAGAAATAGCTAACGGAAAAAACAAAAGTATTTTCTATGGCGATAATAAAACAGCACAAGAATTGCTGGATCAGTTTTCAGGGAAAGGTCAACTGCTACCAAATGGTAAAAAAGAAAGAGTCGACTTTGGTAAACCAATTGGAAAATACTATGATGGTCGTGATACTGGGGAATACCTTGAAACTACTAGAGGAATGATTCATTACGGAAAAGACGGAGCACATATAGTGCCTTCAGAACCATTGAAAAAATAAAAGGGAGGATACACATGGAATATGATCCTTTAATAGAAGCGTTAAAAAAGTATAAAGATAGTGACTTAATAATAGAGTGGGATAGTGGATTAAAGGTTATTGGTAAACCAGATACACTCTTTGAAACAGACAATGGGTTGGATGAAGATGATGTGGATTTTACCGAATACTATGCAGTTGCATTTCAGGTAAATGATATTTTAACGCATCCAACTAGTGAAGGAAGTGTTTTATATAATTGGTTAATGCAAAAGAAAGGTTCATTAGTTGAAATTTCACTTTACGATGATCCACCGAGTGCAGTACTTTTGACCGATGGAAAAAAGTATGGCAAAGGGAAATATGATAATAGGTTTTATTTAAACTTTGACCTTGATTGGCTAAATGTCTTTCAAGGTTTTTAGTGTTTATTGGACATTAAACCGAGAAAAAGGGTACCTTTTTTCTAT
>NZ_NKHG01000233.1 GCF_002744245.1 Bacillus pumilus
CTTTATTCTGCTCTCCTTTTCGGTGTCGCTGGCAGTGGTGCCCATGATGTGGGTCAGGCTGCTGCTCATTGCCATAATGGTGATCCTGCTCACCTGGTTAATGCGCCTGCCGGTGCTGGAGCCAGTTGCAATGGAGAAGTGAAGTCCCTAAGCTATTGCGGCAATAATGCTATGGAGTCGGCCCGTCATTTTTGCGTGACGGGCCTTTTTATTTCCCGCTGGCGGGAAGCTGAGAGAAACGACCATCTGCGTCGAA
>NZ_NKHG01000234.1 GCF_002744245.1 Bacillus pumilus
TAAGGAGAAAGAGATTTATATAACTGTTGTTGGTCATAACCTATCTTTCAGTAAATGCGCCGCACTTCATGGCGTAGCGAAAGGCACGATCCAAAAGAATATAGAGAGAGCACGGAAAAAAATCGCTCAAAAGGTAGCAGAATTGAAATCGGGAGAAAGGGGATACGCTAATGTTGGGTGAACCGCCTGTAATAGACAAAAAAGAAACGAGAAAAAGAGTTGAAAGTATACTAGACAATTATCGTTTGTATCTTCTTCAAGTTCCCGATGATATGCTGCCTAAAATAACGGCTGGGTTTAGTATCGTCCCTCCAGCTGTGACGAACGCTTTTCATTCATCTACTGAGAGTACGGCCATTAAACGTATTGAGTGGGAACAGAAACGAAATGCATATCTTGAGAGAGTGCAAAAGGCTGTCAATCGTCTTCCGTATAATGAGAGACAGATCATTATAAAACGTTACATGCAGCAAGAACCTGTTTTTGACTATCAAGTTTACAACGAGATCGGGATGAGCGAAAGATCGTATACACGTTTGAAAGGAAAGACATTTCTTGATCTTGCTTATGCTCTCAATGAAGTTGTATTTAAAGCACCCGTTTAGAGGTGTTTTTATTTTTCGTTAGACAAATTTTGCAGAATATAAAGTTCATAAAGGTGTTGTCGATAAACTCATGGGGGGTGAAAATATGACTAGAAATTATAATGAAGCTAAAACGACGATAAAATATTTAGAAAATCGCTATGGTAAATTCTATAACTTGACTAATGATGAACAAAAGGAACTCCAAAAATCAATTATTTTAGATCACAACAAAGATGATCTAAATAGAATGTTGAGAAGAATTAAAGCTGGTATCGAAGTAGCCAAAGATACACAGGCTATTAATGTTCAACCTTTTAGTTTCTTTATGGTAATGATCGCAGCTTTATCTTCAGCAAGTATAGGAATTATGACTGCGGCTATGGCCTTCTTAAACAGTGTTTTCAGTAAGTATTTAGACACTAAAGATCTTACCAAAATGGATGCTTCAGAACTTTTAAATGTAATTGATTTTGCAACAGTTATAAGGACAACCGTATTAGCTGTCGGAGTCCCGTTTATACTTATATTTGTTATTTGGGGTCTACAACATAGGGTGTTAACTAGAAATGTAGATAAACGCTATATCATAAAAATATTCTTGGAAGAATGTTTAGAGGATTTCAATAAGGTAACTCAACAAGTGGAGCCTGAGAAATAAAAATAAAATGAAAATTTAAGCGCCCTTTAAGGGTGCTTTTTTTATTGGCGTAAAACTGGCGTATTTTTGGCGTAATGTTGGCGCAGCATGACAGAAAAAAGGTTGTAATATTGTATTATGCGATAAATTGATAGGACGGCTTCCATTGCGGAGGTCGCTTTTTTATATGGAGGTGTTAGCTGTGGTAGAAGTTACTGTGACATCTATGGAGCAGCGTGTGCAAGAAACTGAGGAATTATATCAAGGATCAGATTACTTTAAACAGGTTAAGCGTGTTCCTTATATCGTTGTGAATGCTGAAATTAAACACAAGGGCAATATGATTAAATCAGAGTATACATTCTTTGATGCCAAGGATATGTCTTTCAAGGAAGCGCAAGAGCGCATAATTGATATGCTGAGGAATGGTCTTGCCGATTGAATTTGTGGAATAAATGACAGGAGGTAACAAGCATGAGCGACAAGCAAAATAAAACAACCCCTGCGGCAACAGAAGTTGATGATGAACGAATGCAAGCTAAACAGCTTTTGAATGATATTAATTCTGGCAATATCTCAATTAACGAAGCAAGGTCTGTTTTAGGTTTGCTGTCGTTAGCGAATCCAGAAGCTAATCTAAAAGGCTGTTCAAAACAACGTACAAGGACTTTCATCGTAGGGGCAAACACTCGTCAGGCAAGAGCGCTATGGCAAGACTTGAAAAAGAAATACCCACAATATAAATATCCGCACTATGTTTCTAGGGATGCTGCAAAGCTAGACGGGGTAAATCCTAGCGAAACAGTTTTAATTTTACTGCCGGGCTATTCTCGAAATCCAATAATCAACTGCTATGAATTTCAGTGGTTGAAGGAAAATGCTATTGAAGTAATTCATATCAATGAGGAGGAAATCAAATGAAAATTTTAGTTCTTAATACAGAAAGTCGATTAGAAAAGGAAGCAAAGGAAATTTTGAGAGAAGAAGTCAGGAAAGCAGCTCAAACCGGCGTTATTATTCTTGATGGGGGAATGAGTTTGGAAGTTATTGAAATAGACAAGTTATCCCCAATGGATGGATTAAATCCAGGAGTACCGATTTATGATGAAACCGTTGAAACCTTGTAATGAAACCGGATGTCCTCAACTAACCCGAAAAGGATATTGTGAGCAGCATAAGATATCAAAACCTTTATATGATCTGTTCCGTGAGTCATCGTCCCGCCGTGGGTATAACAGCCGATGGCGTAAAGCGCGTGAAGGCTATTTAGCAAAGCATCCGTTGTGTCAGTCTTGCATGCTACAGGGCAAACGTATTGCTGCTACAGTAGTGGACCATATCAAACCGCATAAGGGAGATAAAAAATTATTCTGGGATTCTTCTAACTGGCAGCCGCTGTGCGA
>NZ_NKHG01000235.1 GCF_002744245.1 Bacillus pumilus
CCGGTTCGCCTCATACGACTATGTATTCATCGTATGATAGTGCAACGAATTGCACTGGGTTTCCCCATTCGGGTATCGCCGGTTATTACGGTTCATATCACCTTACCGACGTTGATGATGAACGAATGCAAGCTAAACAGCTTTTGAATGATATTAATTCTGGCAATATCTCAATTAACGAAGCAAGGTCTGTTTTAGGTTTGCTGT
>NZ_NKHG01000236.1 GCF_002744245.1 Bacillus pumilus
GTGAGCAGTCGGTAAGAGACATTACGACTCACGGATTTCCGAATGGGGAAACCCACTCAGCATAAGCTGGGTATCGCTACGTGAATACATAGCGTAGCGAGGCGAACCGGGAGAACTGAAACATCTAAGTACCCCGAGGAAAAGAAATCAACCGAGATTCCCTCAGTAGCGGCGAGCGAACGGGGATTAGCCCTTAAGCATCTTGGAAGTTAGTGGAACGGTCC
>NZ_NKHG01000237.1 GCF_002744245.1 Bacillus pumilus
GGCTTATCGCAGGTTAGTACGTCCTTCATCGCCTCTGACTGCCAAGGCATCCACCATGTACGCTTAGTCACTTAACCATACAACCCCAAGAAGTGTCGTCGAAACGGCATTCAAGTTGCTGTACAACAAGGACCAAATAAAATTTGGTTTTCGCCAAGAAGTTTCCAAAGCACTTGTAACAAATGTTTGAGAACTACTTTTTAAATCAGCTTTCCAGATTGTTAAAGAGCATGTTTGCAACGGCGCGAGGCCGAAGAAAACAGAGTTAAGAATCAGTTCTTAACTCTGCATTCTTGTTAGCAAGAAGAGAAGTGG
>NZ_NKHG01000072.1 GCF_002744245.1 Bacillus pumilus
CACCATTATTGGAATTACCCTCATCCCAGTAGCAATGAATAATATGGCAGGCGGAGAAGGAAGTGCAGATTATGGTTCTTTTGAAAATCTAGGACTCTCTTTTCTTGTGCTGTTTATTATTGTATTGCTCTATCGATTCACGAAAGGATTTATGAAAGCCATCGCCATTTTAATTGGCATTCTACTTGGAACAGCAGTCGCTGCATTTATGGGGAAAGTGGACACAGCTGAGGTGGCGAACGCTCAAGTTTTCCGTATGATTGAACCATTTTATTTCGGCATGCCTACCTTTGAATTTGCACCCATCATGACCATGACGTTAGTTGCCATTGTGTCATTAGTCGAATCAACAGGTGTTTATTTTGCACTAGGAGATTTAACGAATCGGTCATTAAAGGAGAAAGATTTAGCGAAGGGCTACCGTGCAGAAGGGATTGCTGTGTTATTAGGAGGTATCTTTAATGCCTTTCCGTACACAGCCTACTCGCAAAACGTAGGATTGATCCAGTTAACAGGCGTCAAGAAAAACCAGGTCATTGTTGTGACAGGGGCATTATTGATGTTATTTGGTCTTTTTCCTAAAATCGCTGCATTTACAACAATTATCCCAAAATCGGTTCTTGGTGGTGCGATGGTAGCGATGTTTGGAATGGTCATTGCGTACGGTATTAAAATGCTTACGCGCGTTGATTTTGCAAAGCAGGAAAACTTGCTCATCGTCGCCTGCTCCGTTGGCATCGGTTTAGGGGTAACAGTCGTCCCGCAAATGTTTGAGCATCTGCCGGAATCCATTAAATTGTTAACGAGTAATGGAATTGTGGCTGGGAGCTTTACCGCCATCTTGCTTCATATCATTTATCACATGCTTCCATTTAAAAAAGAAGCAAAGCATGATCCTGTGGAAGAACCTAAACAATCTGTCATGTAAAACACCTCTTCATAAGAGGTG
>NZ_NKHG01000027.1 GCF_002744245.1 Bacillus pumilus
AAGAACATTGTTATCTAGTTTTGAGAGAACATTTTTAAAATATCTCTTGATTTATTTTCAATACATAGTATAATATCTTTTGTCACTAAATTGTCTGGTGATGATGGCGAAGAGGTCACACCCGTTCCCATACCGAACACGGAAGTTAAGCTCTTCAGCGCCGATGGTAGTTGGGGGTTTCCCCCTGTGAGAGTAGGACATCGCCAGGCTTTCTTCATTCCGCAGTAGCTCAGTGGTAGAGCTATCGGCTGTTAACCGATCGGTCGTAGGTTCGAATCCTACCTGCGGAGCCAATTTGGAGAGCTGTCCGAGTGGCCGAAGGAGCACGATTGGAAATCGTGTAGGCGGTAACCCCGTCTCAAGGGTTCGAATCCCTTGCTCTCCGCCACAAGATACATTTAATAGAGGGCCCGTTGGTCAAGCGGTTAAGACACCGCCCTTTCACGGCGGTAACACGGGTTCGAATCCCGTACGGGTCACCATTTTTATAGAATATATACCAGCATTTTATTCGGAGGATTAGCTCAGCTGGGAGAGCATCTGCCTTACAAGCAGAGGGTCGGCGGTTCGAGCCCGTCATCCTCCACCATATCTTTTATATTGTCGCGGGGTGGAGCAGTTCGGTAGCTCGTCGGGCTCATAACCCGAAGGTCGCAGGTTCAAATCCTGCCCCCGCAACCAAATTATTTTATTTACCAATAGGGAGTACTCATTGAGTGCAACCAACAAAATGGTCCGGTAGTTCAGTTGGTTAGAATGCCTGCCTGTCACGCAGGAGGTCGCGGGTTCGAGTCCCGTCCGGACCGCCATTTTTCAAAAAAATACTTGGCTCGGTAGCTCAGTTGGTAGAGCAACGGACTGAAAATCCGTGTGTCGGCGGTTCGATTCCGTCCCGAGCCACCACTATTTGCCGGTGTAGCTCAATTGGTAGAGCAACTGACTTGTAATCAGTAGGTTGGGGGTTCAAGTCCTCTTGCCGGCACTGTTTTTCAAATGTGGAGGGGTAGCGAAGTGGCTAAACGCGGCGGACTGTAAATCCGCTCCCTCCGGGTTCGGCGGTTCGAATCCGCCCCCCTCCACCATTTTATTTTCATAGGGGCATAGTTTAACGGTAGAACAGAGGTCTCCAAAACCTCCGGTGTGGGTTCGATTCCTACTGCCCCTGCCAATTATATGACTCATAACATCTATGGCGGTTGTGGCGAAGTGGTTAACGCACCAGATTGTGGCTCTGGCACTCGTGGGTTCGATTCCCATCAATCGCCCCATTTTATTATTGGGCTATAGCCAAGCGGTAAGGCAACGGACTTTGACTCCGTCATGCGTTGGTTCGAATCCAGCTAGCCCAGTTGTTATGCGGAAGTAGTTCAGTGGTAGAACACCACCTTGCCAAGGTGGGGGTCGCGGGTTCGAATCCCGTCTTCCGCTCCAATAATGGCGGCATAGCCAAGTGGTAAGGCAGAGGTCTGCAAAACCTTTATCCCCGGTTCAAATCCGGGTGTCGCCTTTTTTGAAAAGACTGCCGGGGTGGTGGAATTGGCAGACACACAGGACTTAAAATCCTGCGGTAGGTGACTACCGTGCCGGTTCAAGTCCGGCCCTCGGCACCATTGTTTTTATTATAAGTTGCGCTCTTTAATGATCATGCCGGTGTGGCGGAATTGGCAGACGCGCACGACTCAAAATCGTGTTCCTCACGGAGTGCCGGTTCGACCCCGGCCACCGGTATTAAGAAACTGCTGGCGAAAGCAGTGAAGCAAACGTTCCTTACATCTTGTAAGGAACGTTTTTTGTTTATTACAAATACGATTCATATAAAAAATGGTGTACTACTTGTCATTAAACAAGTAGGAATGAATGAAATGAATGTAAAGAGGACGGTGATATATTGCAGAATAAGACTATATTACAAGCCATTATTCAACATGATAGATGAAATGATTATCCGGTGTTCAGGTAGTATTGTGTACAAAACGAACAGGGGTTGCATAAAGATGCGCTGAATGTTCTTGAGTTCTTTATCGAAGAGATGAAGCTGAGCGATTTTGAAACGCAGCGAGTATTTGTTGTGTGGCTCTTTGAGTGGATTGAACAGTATGAGGATGGTCCATCATTTTCTCGTTTTTCCGCTGGTGAACGGGGTTATCAATCCCGTTCTTCAAGAGTGGGTATATATTGATCCGGTGGATGTGAGACCATATCGCTGGCAAGGTTTGTTTGTCCATCACGGAGAAGGGCTACCTTATTTATTGAAGGCATTAGAGCTTGGGGGCAGTGAGGAGCAGCGTGTGATAGTTCAGATTTGTGAATCCTACCTATCGGCTTTGTGGTATTCGTTTTACCATATACATGAAGACCTCTATTTAAGTACATATGAGATGGATCAAGAGCGAATTCAGAGCATGGAAGATGTCATGATGCTGATACAAGATGAAGAAATACGTACATTATTTCAAAAACAAGCAGTCTACTATGCCCAGCTTTTATGTGATTGGATTGAATTTCAGCAAACAAGTACAAGCGGTTTTATGAAATGGTGTGCGGAACATGAGAAACCGTATGAATGGGTAAAGACCTTTTATTATTGTCAATAGATGTTTTGTGATGAGACAATGACAGAATGGATTCTGCCGTTTTATATGTTATGCCATATTCGTTCTATTTCTATATGACCTGAGTTAATGTAATTCAATACATAGACATCTGGATTGCTGAGCTTCTCCCACTCATTGAATCCAATGTTCGAATCGGCGTGTTTGAGGAGCAGGCTCATGATATTGCCGTGTGTAACGAAGAGGGTATGATTTTCTTCTACATGTATTTGTTCGTAGAGAGCCTGTACTATTCGGTTCATGGCTTCTTGGCTTGATTCTCCGCCTTCATATGTGATGTGTAAATCCGTAAAACTGAGCTTTAGCTTCTCATACCAATCGTCCATTGGTTTTCTGCTTAACACACGTTCAGAGAGACGCTCATCTATTTTGATCTTAAGTTGTTTTGCATGGGCAAGCGGCTCAATGGTTTGGATGGTTCGTTTATAGGGACTGGAGATGATCTGATTGAGGTGAATGCCGGAAAAGAACTGAGCCAGTGCGTGTGATTGAGCGATGCCTTGCTGCGTTAAAGCCGCATTTTTGGATTGTCCATCTGCTTGGCAATGTCTGACGACATAATATGTTTTCATGGAATTACCCCTTTTCATTGAGTATAAAAAAATCACCCAGTATTGGATGAGCATTCACGAAAGTCTAGGTTCATTTGTTCGTATCTGTTTCTTTATATGGATCGGTGAGCTTGGATGTCAGGTCTAAGTTGAACAAAAAGTCATCTACGGTGTCTGTACCAAAGGGAAATGTGGAAAAGTTGATTGGGATGCTGTCTTCTTGCTTTTCTGAAGTGATCGGCTGATTGTGTTGCTTTTTTCTCCAGCTCTTAAACAAGCGCATGTGAGGCCCCCTTTTCTAAGAAGAAGATTGATTTATACATAATATACGGGGAGAGTTGTCCAAGCGTCAATTGTTTTTTTCAAATAGGTCTATTCATTTGATTCCTTATCGTTGTTTCACTTCAATTCATACAAAAAGAGCCACAGCGGCGGGGACTGACCCCCGTTTTTGAGACAGGGATCAAAACACCTTTATGAAACAGCCAGTTGTCGAAACTCTTTCGGTGACTGGTTGTTTAATTTCAATTGAATTTGGATATTGTTATAATAATGAATATACTCCCTGACTGTCTTTTCTACAATGGCTGTTGTAGTGTTTGTCAGGTGGTGGAGATAGAATCCTTCTGATTTTAAACTGGAGTGGAAGGATTCGATGGGGGCATTATCAGCGGGCATTCCCTTACGGGACATGCTCATGATAATGCCTTTTCCTTTAATCTCCTTTTGATAAGCATATGAAGTGTAGACCGATCCTTGATCACTATGAAGTATGCAGCCTTCAGGCGGTGTCTGTAGTTGATTCAACGTATCTAGAACAAGCGAAACATCCTGTTTATCACCAATCGTATAAGCCACAACCTCACTTGTATATAAATCTTTTATGCTGGATAGATAAAGTGTTTTTTGGCCAAATGGCAGATACGTTATATCAGTCACCAGTTTTTCAAGTGGCTTTGTCGCAGAAAAATCTCGTTTCAAGTGATTTTCTGCAATGTAATAAGGTTGACCGG
>NZ_NKHG01000238.1 GCF_002744245.1 Bacillus pumilus
TTTCCAACGATCTGTCGATCGACTTGGGAACTGCCAA
The DNA here is from genome assembly GCF_002744245.1 of Bacillus pumilus. Classification (GTDB taxonomy): domain Bacteria; phylum Bacillota; class Bacilli; order Bacillales; family Bacillaceae; genus Bacillus; species Bacillus pumilus_M. The sequence continues at coordinate 38 of NZ_NKHG01000238.1, forward strand.
CACCCTGATCTATGTAAAAGATCAAGGGATCGTCCTTAACGAACCCTCAGTTGTCGCCATTCGCCAAGAGCGCGGGAACGCCAAATCGGTCGCTGCTGTCGGTCATGCCGCCAAGCAGATGCTGGGTCGTACCCCGGGTAACATCTCCGCCATTCGCCCGATGAAAGACGGCGTGATCGCCGACTTCTACGTGACCGAGAAGATGCTGCAGCACTTCATCAA
>NZ_NKHG01000239.1 GCF_002744245.1 Bacillus pumilus
AGCTCGCGTACCACTTTAAATGGCGAACAGCCATACCCTTGGGACCGACTTCAGCCCCAGGATGTGATGAGCCGACATCGAGGTGCCAAACACCGCCGTCGATATGAACTCTTGGGCGGTATCAGCCTGTTATCCCCGGAGTACCTTTTATCCGTTGAGCGATGGCCCTTCCATTCAGAACCACCGGATCACTATGACCTACTTTCGTACCTGCTCGACCTGTCCGTCTCGCAGTTAAGCTGGCTTATGCCATTGCACTAACCTCCTGATGTCCGACCAGGATTAGCCAACCTTCGTGCTCCTCCGTTACTCTTTGGGAGGAGACCGCCCCAGTCAAACTACCCACCAGGCACTGTCCGCGAGCCCGATTCAGGGCCCTGCGTTAGAACATCAAACATACAAGGGTGGTATTTCAAGGACGGCTCCAGCGCAACTGGCGTCACGCCTTCAAAGCCTCCCACCTATCCTACACATGTAGGTTCAATGTTCAGTGCCAAGCTGTAGTAAAGGTTCACGGGGTCTTTCCGTCTAGCCGCGGGTACACCGCATCTTCACGGCGAATTCGATTTCACTGAGTCTCGGGTGGAGACAGCATGGCCATGGTTACACCATTCGTGCAGGTCGGAACTTACCCGACAAGGAATTTCGCTACCTTAGGACCGTTATAGTTACGGCCGCCGTTTACCGGGGCTTCGATCAAGAGCTTCGCTTGCGCTAACCCCATCAATTAACCTTCCGGCACCGGGCAGGTGTCACACCCTATACGTCCACTTTCGTGTTTGCAGAGTGCTGTGTTTTTGATAAACAGTCCCAGCCATCTGGTCACTGCGACTCCCGTCAGCTCCATCCGCAAGGGACTTCACCAACAAGAGCGTACCTTCTCCCGAAGTTACGGTACTATTTTGCCTAGTTCCTTCACCCGAGTTCTCTCAAGCGCCTTGGTATTCTCTACCCGACCACCTGTGTCGGTTTGGGGTACGATGACTTGTAATCTGAAGCTTAGAGGCTTTTCCTGGAAGCAGGGCATCAATGGCTTCCGCACCGTGGTGCGTTCGTCTCGTGTCTCAGTGTTGTGTCTCCGGATTTGCCTAGAAACACCACCTACGCACTTTCACCAGGACAACCGTCGCCTGGCCCACCTAGCCTTCTCCGTCCCCCCATCGCAATTACAAGTCGTGCAGGAATATTAACCTGCTTCCCATCGACTACGCCTTTCGGCCTCGCCTTAGGGGTCGACTCACCCTGCCCCGATTAACGTTGGACAGGAACCCTTGGTCTTCCGGCGAGGAGGCTTTTCACCCCCTTTATCGTTACTTACGTCAGCATTCGCACTTCTGATATCTCCAGCATGCCTCTCGACACACCTTCGCAGACTTACAGAACGCTCCCCTACCACTCACGCTTAGCGTGAATCCGCGGCTTCGGTGCCTGGTTTGAGCCCCGTTACATCTTCCGCGCAGGCCGACTCGACTAGTGAGCTATTACGCTTTCTTTAAATGATGGCTGCTTCTAAGCCAACATCCTAGCTGTCTGAGCCTTCCCACATCGTTTCCCACTTAACCAGAACTTTGGGACCTTAGCCGGCGGTCTGGGTTGTTTCCCTCTTCACGACGGACGTTAGCACCCGCCGTGTGTCTCCCGGATATTACTTACTGGTATTCGGAGTTTGCATGGGGTTGGTAAGTCGGGATGACCCCTAGCCCAAACAGTGCTCTACCCCCAGTAGTATTCGTCCGAGGCGCTACCTAAATAGCTTTCGGGGAGAACCAGCTATCTCCGAGTTTGATTGGCCTTTCACCCCCAGCCACAGGTCATCCCCTAACTTTGCAACGTTAGTGGGTTCGGTCCTCCAGTTGATGTTACTCAACCTTCAACCTGCCCATGGCTAGATCACCCGGTTTCGGGTCTACACCTTGCAACTAGACGCCCAGTTAAGACTCGGTTTCCCTACGGCTCCCCTATACGGTTAACCTCGCTACAAAATGTAAGTCGCTGACCCATTATACAAAAGGTACGCAGTCACCC
>NZ_NKHG01000240.1 GCF_002744245.1 Bacillus pumilus
GCTTTAAAAGCGACTTGTCTATCTTACCATAAAAAAGTGGTGCCGGCAAGAGGACTTGAACCCCCAACCTACTGATTACAAGTCAGTTGCTCTACCAGTTGAGCTACACCGGCTTTATCTATCCTAACATTATGTAAGAATAAATATGGTGGAGGATGACGGGCTCGAACCGCCGACCCTCTGCTTGTAAGGCAGATGCTCTCCCAGCTGAGCTAATCCTCCACTATGTAGGAATCTCTCGATCCGACAAAGATTATTATATACAGGTTTTACTTATTTGTAAAGGCTATATTAAAAAAATTTTATTTCATTTTTCATCACCTATTTCTTTTAACAAACGATCGTCATTTTCCCTTTCAAAACAGCTATAATTCAGCGGTTCATCAGTCTTGCCACTTCATTTTATATTCTCTTTTGAAACGTTCAATTCCTTTAGAAATAAGAGTGAAATATCATTTTATCCTTTGACGATAAGGCATCTGTATCTTTCAAATAAGGCTTAGCTATACACCTCTATGAATGTATACGTATCGCCTTTTGAAATCTACTACTCTATCTCTTCATTTCTTTTTTTCATACCCTCAACGTTCTTCCTTCTTTAGTCTTGCGTATCATTGAAAATAATATCTAGCAGTGATCGTCTATAAAGATAAAGGAAACAGCTCGATTTTATTCCTTAAAACAAAAAAACCAGTTCCGTCTGGAACTGATCCTGATAAAAGCTTGGCGGCGTCCTACTCTCACAGGA
>NZ_NKHG01000241.1 GCF_002744245.1 Bacillus pumilus
CAATGCGGGTGAAGGGACTTGAACCCCCACGTCATAAAGACACTAGATCCTAAGTCTAGCGCGTCTGCCAATTCCGCCACACCCGCATGAACATGGTGAGCCATGAAGGACTCGAACCTTCGACCCTCTGATTAAAAGTCAGATGCTCTACCAACTGAGCTAATGGCTCGTGCTCTACCCCCAGTAGTATTCGTCCGAGGCGCTACCTAA
>NZ_NKHG01000015.1 GCF_002744245.1 Bacillus pumilus
TTTTTTTCAAACAGTGCACTTATGATAGATGAGCACATCATACACGCGGTCGTGGCGGAATGGCAGACGCGCTAGGTTGAGGGCCTAGTGGGTGAATAACCCGTGGAGGTTCAAGTCCTCTCGGCCGCATCAATGATACCAAGGGTTTTAGACCTTTGGTTTTTTTGTGCTCTTTTTTATTAAGAAAGTGGTTACAAATAATTCCTAAAATGTGAAAATATATTGATTTAAACTCTATTTTCTATTTAAGAACCGCTACTATATAACCTTGTGTAAAACTAGGACAACTTGTTTGTTGATGAGAGAATATGAAAGGAGCAAATAGGAAATTCATCTATTCATTGGATAGATCATTATTATGTTTTAAAAATCAACTAAACAACTATAAAGAAGCTGTCCTTAAAAAATTTTAAGGACAGCAAGATGACATAACATCAACTATTAATTAACAAATAAACAAACTTATGTTACTTCTGCCTAAACATCCAATACTTACATTGGATTGGTTTTTATTACTCTTAGATATATCTGTTTCATAAAGCTTCTGTAGTGAAAAAATTGGTTGACTAAATTATCAATTAATCTAATTTTAATTTGGATATTTATGTTAAATTAATTAGGGGGAATTACAAGTTAAGTGTAATCTAAGGACAAAAGATAAGGAAACTTCTTGTATTAGTTTAAACAGAATAACTGCTAATTAGTCGATATAATCTGTGCGTAAATGCATTGTGATAAATATAGTGATAAAATTTGTGCTAGTGGCTGCCGAAAATTCTCCTGGTGAAAATGTCATTTCATTTGATGAGCCTTATATCTTAATGATATCGATTGGGATAGTTGTATTTTTGTTTATTCCGCCGCTGATCATGTCTTTTTATGGTCATTTTTTTGTGAGGGTTATATCTGGTGTATACCAATGTTTTATTGTTCTATCCTTTCTGGGACTCATCCCAATAGGATTTTTTATTCCCGATGGCTTTTTAACCATTGTTGTTTCTATTGCAGGAACTTTAATTAGCATAACTAGCGTTATAGTAACCTTCTTTATTGGTGGAAATAAAGAAGGAGAATCTTAGCTGAATAAATAAAAAGGTTAGAAGGCTCTATTCTTATTTCAGGAAACGAGCTTACTTTTTATAGGTTTTCTGTTGCGGATGACTAAATCTTTGATAACTGATTGTTGCTTGTAGGTATAGTTTTTTTAGAAGCGAAGTTATAGAGTGTATCCATTATTACGCTACAACTTAGTAAAGAAGAGCTCATTATAACTACGTGTTGCCATTCTTAATATATGGAAATGCTCCAAGTATCAAGGGCATCATCATTAGCATGGATTAAATAGTTATCATTTTAAAAAATTGAACTCAATTCCCTTACAATACTTTTTATATAGCGATTCATCTCGTTTTATTAAATGTTTTAAACAATATAAAGGATTCATTTTTGACCTTACATATCAAAGAAATTGCAATTATTTCCGAATCATGCTATAATAAGAATAATTATTTTTGTTCGGCGTAAAGGATAGCATGAAGAAAGACTTTTCGTCTTGAGGATACTTTGGGCAAGGATAGTATAATACATTGTGTGGTAAACGCACTAGGAGGCAACAAACATGGAACAAGGTACAGTAAAATGGTTTAACGCAGAAAAAGGTTTTGGATTTATCGAACGTGAAGAAGGAGACGATGTATTTGTACACTTCTCTGCTATCCAAGGTGACGGCTTCAAATCTTTAGACGAAGGTCAAAAAGTATCTTTTGACGTTGAGCAAGGCTCTCGTGGAGCTCAAGCTGCTAACGTTCAAAAAGTAGCTTAATCTTCAACTATTTTAAAACAGGTTCTCCATTGAGAGCCTGTTTTTTTCTGCAGTAAAAAACCCTACTCAGCGTGCCGAGTAGGGAGATGTTACAAGGTAATCGTAAAAAATTCATGCTTCAAAGGTTTATCAACAGTATAGCATATTAGATTGACAATATGCGGAATTTGCATAAATAATTTCTTTTTCTTTAGTGAGTTGGAGAATGGGGATTTGTTAACAAAAGAGGTGAATGTTCCAACTGTAAGGTGAATAAGTTGAATGTCTTTGAAACGATTTACTGTTCAAAATCATATTCGTGAAAAAGATAAAGAGCCGATAAAGAATCTTAACAGAAACTTTTTATTTGATTTTCAGTAATTCCTTTGATGACTTCAAGCTCACTAAGTAAATACCCATAAGCATCGTCAAGCATTTTCTTTTCGCTTGCATTCAGTCTTTTTTCTTTTTTCATTCGCATGAGATCACGTACAACTTCAGCGCTATCTTGTATGTCGCCCGTTTTTATTTTGTTTGTGTTGATTTTAAATCTTTCTTTCCACGGCAGTAATTTATCTGATGGTCCATTCTGAAAAATGTGAATAATGTTCTTTAATGCAATTATATCTGTAACGGGTCTTATACTTGACCCCGACATCTTCCTTGTTGGAATCATCACTTTCATATGGCTAACGAACATCTTAATGACATAATACTGTTGTTTTTCATCAGAGAATTCTTTTTCTTCTATGGCTTCAATTATACCTGCACCATGCATTGGATAAACAATGTTATCACCAATTTGAAACATATCATCCACCTCCATATATAGTACCTACTTTAAGGATACCACACATAGAGGTGAAATAATCAAATTTTTAATAATAACATGATTATTTATTTAGTGTCAATGATTTTTGATCAAATTATGAGAGAATAATTTATTTATTTCGCCACTTCTCATATGTAGCTTTTTGACGTATCTTTGACAATCAAAATCCTCGGAATAAGAAAAACAGGGTGACCATGATTAGTAAATAGATACAGTCTCAAGCAATCACTACTTTTTTGAGATAAGTCCGTTTTGAAACGACTTCTTTTTTGTATCTCGTATGAACGCAAAACCTAACACTGTGATCAGCAATAAATGTTTAAACAGGATATCTACATCTTCACCTCTAACACTTCATATATCCATCACCCATTAAATATAGACAGATGACTCATGAGGGCATCATAATAAATGGTTGAAACATGAAAAGACTAGCCAATGAGGCTAGCCTTTCAAAATGAAATTCGATCATAGTGTTGAAATATCAATAACAAAGCGGTAACGAACATCACTTTTAAGTACGCGTTCGTAGGCTTCATCGACTTGATTTGCGTTAATCACTTCAATTTGTGGCGCGATGCTGTGAGTAGCTGCGAAATTCAGCATTTCTTGTGTTTCTTGGATGCCGCCAACGAGTGATCCAGCAATGCTGCGACGACCGGTAATTAATGAAAAGACGTGAAATTGATCTGGCTCAGCTGGTGCACCGACGTTTACCAAGGTTCCGTCGACACGAAGTAAGGACAAATAGGCGTCCACGTTGATATTGGCAGAGACCGTATTTAAAATGACATCATATTGACCGGCTAGTGCTTTAAATGTTTCAGGATCACTAGTAGCAAAATAGTCTTTTGCGCCAAATGATAAGGCCTCGTCTTTTTTATTTAAAGAGCGGCTTAGAACAGTGATCTCAGCGCCAAGTGCATGAGCGAATTGAATCGCCACATGGCCGAGACCGCCCATCCCGACAATGGCAACCTTTTTGCCGGGCCCTACATCCCAGTGCTTTAATGGCGAAAAGGTTGTAATTCCAGCACAGAGAAGAGGGCTTGCCACATCAAGGGAAAGTTGGTCAGGAATGCTGACGACAAATCGTTCTGTGACGACAATCTTTTGACTGTAGCCGCCATAAGTCGGCTCTCCATCATAATCAAGGTTATTATAGGTTTGAACGACCCCTTTTGTGCAATATTGCTCATCGTCATTTTGGCAATATTCACATGTGCCGCAGGAATCCACAAAACAACCAACTCCTACACGATCTCCAACCTTAAACTTCGTGACAGCATCCCCTACAGCTGCAACGACCCCAGTAATTTCATGGCCTGGAACCATTGGGAAAATACCGCCGCCCCAATCATCAAAGGCGCTGTGGATATCTGAATGACAAATCCCGCTAAATTGAATATCAATTAAAATATCATGTGGACGAAGCGCTCTTCGTTCAATGGTTGTCCGTTCAAAGTTTGCTTTTGCATGAGAAACACTTAAAACGTGTGATTGATGCGTCTGACACATTCTTGATCATCCTTTCAAAAATGAATTTCGGTTCTTCTCCTATACTGTACGTCTTAAAGTGAACTTTAAGTCAAGGTGGAACCCTTCAGCGTAACGAATTTAGTCTTTTGCATCATCCTTGAGTAAGAATTGAGCCAAAAGCATCTTGTTTTCTCTATCAAAATGGAGATGATGAGAAAAGAGAGATCGCTATCGAAAAAATTGACTTCATATTCAATTGACATGGTATGGTGAAAGAATGAAGAGAAGGGTGAAAAAATGAAAATAGCACAAGCTGCCAAGCAGCTCGATTTATCCACTGCGACGCTCAGGTACTATGAGAACATTGGTTTAATAAGACCAATCAGGCGTGATGAGAATGGTATTCGAGATTATACAGAGGATGATATTCAATGGATAGAATTTATCAAGTGTATGAGAAATGCAGGTCTTTCAATCGATGCGCTTAGAGAATATACGGCTTTATTTATTGAGGGAGATGATCATACATTGTCCTCACGGAAAAGCATTTTGGTTAATGAAAGAGAAAGACTCGTAGAAAAACAAAAGGAAATCGAAGATACGATTAAACGATTAGATTATAAGATAGAAAGTTATGAAGATATTATCCACAATCATGAAAAAAGACTGGCATATCGGCTAAAGAAGAGTTCCATCTCATGATAAAACCTGTGACAAGTCACAGGTTTTTAATCATGAGGCTATTTTTTTGTGTAACGCACCCAATTGTAATGTGCGTGGAGCGGTGTCACGCCATTGTAGGAGCCGAGCCATTCATCGACACCTGCACCATTCCATAGGTTCATCATGATTTTTCCAGGTGTTTGAGGGATTTGCGTGGTGGCGGTATGTTTTAATTGTCCATCGACATACCATTTAATTGAGTTTGGTTGCCAGTCAAATGCATACGTATGATAAGCATTTGCTGCATCAAAACCAAGGTTGACGATCTTTTCATGATTTCCTACACCATTGGTATAGTAGTTGAATTGCACCTTTGTCGTATCTTTTCCTAGAAATTCGATGTCAATCTCATCCCAAGGCGTACCATCAGTCGGTCCCGTATAAGTAAAGAACGAAGACACGATCCCTACATTTTTGGCTGGTTTCATGCTAACTTCGTAAAGTCCGTAGCCGTACGTTTGAGTGGAGCGGTTTTCTCCGCAGTCAAACTTGTTATAGGAGGGACTTGTGAGCGATAAACGCATTTCACCTAATGAGGTCATGGACACATTATTTGCACGCCATGTACAGTTAAACATGTTTCCATTCGAGTACCCATCTGCTTTTTGCCATAGCCCAGTATGATAATGGTTAAAAGGATCATAAAACGATCCACCTGTTTGTGCTGAGGCAGCAGAAGCAAATGTGGACAAACTCAAGAATAATCCAGTGACAAGCAGCATCAACATTCGTTTCACACGGTAAGACATGTAGGCATTCCCCTCTCTTTTTTTTGAAAGCGTTTTCTTTATTGATCATACATGATTCTTTCTAAATGGAAAATCGGTCTATTATATGATATTAAAGAGGATTTTTTGCTAGATTCTTCTCTTACTTCACAGGAAGTTATTAAAGAGAATGCATAAACAGAAAAAGATCAAAAACTCATGCTGTTAAAATTTGAGTTTTGATCTTTTTCATCCCATTTACTAACTTACTTTGGCTGCGCAATATCTAATAAACAATCCACAAGCTCTTTCTTCCTCGAATAAAACGGAAAATGATCAGCATCAAGTGTATAGATGCGCTCAAAAGGTCTAGTGGCATACATACGTCTTTGCAAGTCCAACGGAATGGAGCGGTCATTTGTTGTTTCAATATAGACGCTGGGAACACGTCCAAAGCGTTCCTTTGTCAGTTTTACTTTATGTTCAAAGGCCGAACAGGATGTGGCCTTATGTTTCTTAAACAATTGCAGGTCATCCTCCGAACTTTATCCTCCGCAATGAATTCTTCCATTAATGAGAGGGTCTGATTAAAAAAAGAATGATTGACAAAGCGGACAGTTGTCCGTAAGATAATACCGGTACAATTGTCCTAATGAAAAAACCAAAGAGATTTGATTTAACACATAGAGATACGTGCAATGTGGATGAAGGTAAAGAAGGTGAAGCATCATGGAAAAGGATATTGGAAAGGAAATTGAAGAGGTCGCTTTTTCTTTGTTTCAAGAATTTGGTGTGGAAAATGTCAGCATGCATAAAATTGCAAAAACCGCTGGTGTTGGGCAGGGCACTCTTTATCGCCGTTATGCCAATAAAAGTGATTTGTGCCTTTCTATCCTTGGAGAAAGATTTGAACAACTGATCCCTGCTTTGCATCTTTACTTGAGTAAAATCAGTGATCAGCCAGTTCGTGAACGTTTGCGCTATGTTCTTGAAGAAATTCATCTCAACGTCGGTCATCATTTAGATTGGATTCGGATGCTCACAATCTCTGGAAATTTAGAGCAGACAAGTAAAGTATATGATTGTCATTACAGTCAATCGCTTAAACAAATCATTCGTGATTTGCTTGAGGAAGCAGAAGAAAAAGGAGAAGCGAACATACAGGATATTGAACTGACGACTTTATGTATGTGCACTCCGATGACGCCGGAACTTATGTATTATATTCATGGATCTGGTTATTCAATTGAAAAAATTGTTCAATTCGCTGCAGAAAAACAGATTTTATCTGTCTTTCAATAGACAATGAAGCGGCTCATCTCTGACCAGCCTGACTTCCTATGATTAACCTAAATTGAAAAAGAAAAGGAGCCAACTTAATATGAACAAACAGCAAGCAGCAGCTTCTGATATTCGAACGCTGCCCATTATTATCTCATTTATCACAGCTGGATTTATTGGTCTGTTCAGTGAAACGGCTTTAAACATGGCGCTAAGAAGTTTAACGTTAGACTTTGGGATTGAAGCGACGACAGCACAGTGGCTGACAACAGGCTATTTATTAACACTTGGTATTCTCGTGCCGATTTCAGGACTGATTCTTCAATGGTTTACAACAAGGCAGCTTTTCATTACTTCGTTGGTCTTTTCGATCATCGGGACGTTCATTGCTGCGGTTGCGCCAGACTTTAGTATTTTAATGGTTGCACGTGTTGTGCAGGCGGTTGGAACAGCCCTTCTTCTTCCCTTGATGTTTAATACCATTTTAGTGATCATTCCACCTCACAAACGAGGCAGATCAATGGGGATTATTGGTCTTGTGATCATGTTTGCCCCAGCAGTTGGTCCGACAGTTTCTGGTCTGATTCTTAAATCATTGACATGGCATTGGATTTTTTGGATTTCGCTCCCGTTATTAATTGCTGCATTAGTATTTGGATATTTCTTTATGCAAAATATTATGGAACCAACGAGACCGAAAATCGACCTATTATCGATTGGGCTTTCAACCATCGGTTTCGGTGGAATTGTGTATGGCTTTAGTAGTGCCGGTGAAGGCGGTGGCTGGAGCAGTATGCATGTTATCGTTGCAATTGTGGTAGGTGTGCTTGGCATTCTTGTGTTCTCTTTAAGACAGCTGAACATGAAAGAGCCTATGCTGAACTTAAGCCCATTTAAATATCCGATGTTTGTCATTGGGTTACTTCTGATCTTAGTGTGTATGATGGTCATGCTTTCGGCTATGATGATTTTGCCATTATATCTCCAAACATCGTTGGCACTTTCTACGTTTACAGCGGGTCTCATGCTGCTGCCAGGAGGAATTATCAACGGATTGCTTTCTCCAATCATGGGTGGTCTATTTGATAAATTTGGACCAAAATGGCTTGTCATACCAGGTCTGATGATTGTCGCAGCTACAATGTTCGGATTCACAAATTTAAGTGTAAATACATCGATTGCTTACATTGTGACCCTCCACATTACGTTAATGGTGGGAATTGCGATGATCATGATGCCTGCTCAAACGAATGGTTTAAATCAGCTTCCGCCGGAGCTATATCCGCATGGAACAGCGATTATGAATACATTGCAGCAGGTGTCAGGAGCGATAGGTACAGCAATCGGTATTTCTATCCTGTCTTCAGGTACTCGTAGCTTTATGAAAAATGTTGCAGATCCAGCAAATCCGATGAATAAGCTGTTAGCCTTTACAAACGGCGTACAGCATGCATTTATCTTTGCTGTCATCATGACCATCATTGGCTTGGTCATCGCTTTCTTCATTAAACGAGTGAAGGTAGAACAGCAAGTATCATCATGACATATGAAAAGCACTGAGGTCATAGCGCCGCAGTGCTTTTTTTATTTGACAAAATGGGATAAACGTTTGTTTCAAAACGGTTGAAAATGGGGAGATACATAAAAAAGATCTAAAAATTTGTTTTTCATGTAGTTGAAGGAAAAGAAGAATGGGGCAACGAATGAGTAGGAAACGAAATGAAAAGGATAGGAGACTGAGATCATGAACTTAGAAGAACAAATGAAAATTGCTGCATCATTACGTCAACCATCTGAAGGATCATTACCGAGTCAATCGGAGCTGAAACCAGTCCATCCTCCTGAAGTGAACAAAATGGAATATGACATCCCAACGCGTGCTGGTAAAACAAAGGTGTGGGTATTCAGGCCTGTGAAAACACCCAAACAACCGCTTCCTGTTTTTGTGAATTTACATGGCGGCGGATTTATACTGGGCAGTGCAGAAATGGATAACCACTGGTGTCCTGTCATAGCAGACCGAGCACAATGTGTCGTGGTGAATGTGGAGTATCAGCTTGCACCCGAAAACCCTTTTCCAGCTGCTCTTCATGAATGCTACGATGTGCTGAAGTGGCTGTATCAACATCCTGATGAACTTCAAATAGACCCAAATAAATTAGCCATTGGCGGACATAGTGCAGGAGGAAACTTGGCAACGGCTGTTTGTCTGCTGAATATCCAAAAAGGGAACAAACTCCCGATTGTCTATCAAGTGCTTGATTATCCACCACTGGATTTAGTCACTGATCCAGAGCGGAAGCCAGCATTTGAAGAAGCGATTCCAGCAGATATGGCAAAGCTTTTTAATGCATTCTATGTACAAGAAGAAGATGCGCGTCATCCGCTCATTTCTCCAGTCTTTACAGACAGATCATCCTTAGCACACATGCCTCCAGCTCTTGTCATCACAGCTGAGAAAGATTCGTTAGCTGAAGAAGCCAAACAATATGCTGACAAGTTAAAAGAAGCAGGGGTGGATGTCACATATCAGCAATTCAAAGGAGTCCCTCACGCCTTCACGCATGCTGGGGACTTAGACATAGCTGAACAAGCTTGGCATCTGATGGGTGATCAATTAAAGAAGGCATTTGAATAAAAATTTTCAATTTGACAACGTTACTAAAAAATTGATGGAACATGAAATCAATCAATTGTCATGTAACTCATCAAATTGACTTGTCCAGGGGAGTTACATTGAGCTATACAGTCATTACAGGGGCAAGTTCAGGTATTGGATATGAGGCGGCGTTAGCCTTTGCAGCACGAGGAAAAAACCTCATTTTAGCTGCACGTCGGCTTGATAAACTCGAGGATCTGAGCAGCATATTCTTGATCAATATCCGTATCTCAAAGTGGAAGTACCGTCTGTCGATTTAAGAGAAGCACAGCAGGTGTATTCATTTTATGAGTCATTAGCTGATTATGAACTGGACACGTTTATTCATAATGCAGGGGCGGCCATTTCGGTTCAATTGGAGAACAGGATTTAAGCAAAATTGGCGACCGCCGCGCCGAAGAACTTCTTGATTAGCCCATCGTATTTGGATCACTGTGAACACATACTTGAGCAGCTAAAAACACCTTCACATTAGGTGTTTTTTTCATGAAACCTTTGATAAAACAAAGAATCACAGACCCAGTAGATGAGACTGCTCATCATGATGACAGGAACGGATGCCGGACTCCCCATTCCATCAATGACAAAGAGCATGACGACCGTTGCAATAAGTAAATAAGAAGCTAGATAAAGAGGATGAAAGGCCTTTGGTTTTAAAGAAAACAACAACTGCAAAGGAACCGCAAACACAAAATAACAAACAAAGAAGATTGGCATGTACAGTACCAAAAAGGCAGGGTGACCCTGAATCGGTGGATATAAGACGACAAACAAGCCAAGTAAAATGGAACTGATACATAGCGTGATGAGGATTTTATGAAAAGGTTGAATCGAGCTCAATTGTATACTCTCTTTTTAGAAAATTTACTATATTTTATCATAAATTGGTTAAGCTGCACAGGCTAATTCTGTATTGATCGGTCATCCCAACGTTCAATCTGTATATTGTAAAGTTAGGTATTAGGATACAAAAAAATTTATAATAATGCTTTTTTTACCTTTATTTGGTTGTGTCACTTTCGCCTCATGCTGATGAATGAAGGAATGTTATAAAGTAAACTCTATGGATAGAGATATAGCCTTTAAATCCATCATATTTAAGAAAAGAGATGATCCAATGAACGTAATAAAATGGTTAGGTGCTGTCCTTCTTTCCGTTGCATTACTAATGACAGGAGCTTGTACCAACACCAGCACTCAAGAGAATAATCAAAGCGGGAAAGAAAGCGAATCCAATGAAACAAAAGAAAAAACGACAGCCGTTGAGACGGGGAACAAGTCGTTATCTAATATTAAGGTGCTAGCGACAGGCGGGACCATTGCAGGTTCTTCAGATAGCGATACAGATACAACGGGATATAAATCTGGTTCTCTTGGTATCGATAAAGTGATTGCTTCAGTTCCTCAGCTGAAGAGTATTGCAAACGTAACGGGGGAGCAAGTAGCGAATGTTGGCAGTGAAAATGTCGATAACGCTCTCCTTTTAAAATTAGCCAAACGAGTGAATGAGCTATTAAAAGATGATCAAGTGGATGGTGTCGTCATCACGCATGGAACAGATACGCTCGAAGAGACCGCTTATTTCTTACATTTGGTTGTGAAAAGTGATAAGCCAGTTGTGGTTGTAGGCTCAATGAGACCAGCATCTGCTATTAGTGCGGATGGTCCGCTCAACTTATATCATGCTGTGAAAATCGCCTCTACAGAAGAAGCAAAGGGCAAAGGCGTCATGGTGACATTAAATGACCGAATTGCATCGGCTCGCTTTATTACGAAGACAAACACGACAACAACAGATTCCTTCAAATCACTTGAGCAAGGATATATTGGAGAAGTAGCTGGTGAAGTGGCCTTTTTTTATAACGAATCAACACGAACACATACCGCTGACAGTGAATTTGATGTGTCAAAATTAAAAGAACTTCCACAAGTGGATATCCTATACGGCTATCAAAATGATCATAAATTTCTGTATGATGCAGCAGTGAAAGCAGGGGCGAAAGGAATTGTCGTTGCCGCACCCGGAAATGGCACGATGTCAACAGAAGCGATCAAAGGAGCAACAGATGCAGTGAAAAAAGACGTGGTCATCGTGAGGTCAAGCCACGCCGGAAACGGAATTGTCACACATGAAGAGATGGATGATGAACACCACTTTGTTTCTTCTGATTCATTAAATCCACAAAAAGCGCGGATTCTGCTTATGCTGGCACTGACGAAAACAAAAGACCCAGATAAAATTCAAACATATTACGAGCAGTATTAATAGAAAAGACCCGAATCTTTTTTTGGGTCTTTTTTCATGCGTGTGCTTGATGCTGATTCTCAGCGCGGGTTTTTAAAGAGAGTAAAATATTTCGCCAAATGTGATCTACATCTGTTAGAAAGTGACCCGCATCATCTATATAATGAGTTTGCCCGTTGGAAATGGTGGGAGCTATCTTTTCCATTTCTTCATATGGGGCCATCTTATCTTCTTTTCCATGCCATATATCAACAGGAATTTTTATATCCTTCATATCAAAAGACCACGGTCGTGTGAGCAAATTTGGCTCATTAATACATTCATCTACAGATTGACGAGTTGCTTCATGTAAATGCAGCATCATCAGCTCCAACTGCTCATCTGTTTGAAGAAATTGCCGATCCCAAGGATGTAAATGTTTATTCCCCTTTTTGGTAAGCTTCTTAAATTTCTCTGGTTTTTTCTCAATCATTTTTTTCTGAGCACGATAGCTTACTTTTAATAATCGAGGCAGCTTTTTACTGAGGAAAAAGGCTAATTTGTTTTCTTTAAGCATACTTTGAGGCGGCTTGCCGTCTTGGAAAGGAGTTGTACTAGAGATCAGAGCGGCTGAGAGGACTCGGTCTGACAATTGATAGGCACAGCCAGCAGCGAATGCCCGCCCCAGATACACCCATCACTGAAAAATGATGAATGCCTAGATGATCTGCCACTTCCTGTACATCTTTTGCCCAGTCTAAAATCGTCCGGTCAGGTTGAGGATCAGATAAGCCAAATCCAGGTCTGTCTAAACAAATGAGACGTATACCAAGCTCTTTAGAGATCGGGTCATCATCTAAAAACATTCGTCTTGATCCAGGTGTTCCATGAAAAAAGAATACTGGAAAACCGTCAGCATCACCGTATTCAACAAACCCGATTCGACGTCCATCTTGTAAATGAATAACATTCACATTTTCATCTCCTTAATAGTTAATCTAACTTAAATGTTATGCGGAGAAATACCTGTTAAGGCGTTTCTTTCGCGATTGTATAGATCTTTTCGTAAAGAGATAATAAGGTTTTTAAATCTTCTTTTGGAAGCTTTGCATAGTATTTTTGAATAAGGTGCAGTTGAATTTCTTCCGTATTCTTGTGGTAGTCATGACCCTTTTGAGCAAAATCAACAATGATTTCTCTGCGGTTATGAGGATTCATTTCTCGTTTGACATAGCCGAACTGTTCAAGCTTTGACACTAGCTGGCTAGCGGCACTCGCAGAAATCGAAAAGTAATCAGCTAATTCATTGATCGTTCTCGTTTTCGAACGTAATAATTCAAGTGTTAGTTCTTGTTTGGCTGATAAATCGGCGTACTCATTTTTTAAAAATCGCTGATACTCTTCTACATAGATAGAGCCTAGTGCATTCGAGTACTCAATGATTTTCTTGCTGTAATGAATGATTTCCTCATCCAATTGCTTCACCTCTTTTCCTTTTTATTATATCCAATCACAATAGTTAAGGGAAGTTAAATACTTAGATGAATTAAATAAAAGCTGATCTATAACAATCGTCCCTGTAAAAGGGCAACGTCATTTGAAATGCTTTTGACACCAATGGTACATCCACTTTTTCATCAACAATGGGCAAAGAATACTTTCTGTGATCCCAAAACATTCAAAAAACACGGTTTGTTTACATTTGAACAGGTAGTAGGTCAAGGTAGCAATGAACAGTTTTGGTGATGGCACAAATGACTGTTTTGTTTGTTTTCACTTGATTCACTCCTCATGAAGTCGTTATCTTTTTCATTGTATTATGAGCGATATCATTTTATAATAAGAAAATAAACCAACTGGTCGGTTTTATTTTTTCTATTGAAGAAATGCAGGGTAGAAGGGGTTGTTAGACATGACAAGTACACAAAGTGGTGCCGGAAAGAGTGAGAAGACGAAGCAAAAAATTCTCGCCACTTCACGTGATTTATTTGCAAAAAAAGGATATTCAGAAACATCAATACGAGATATTCTCGAGGCTGCTGAGATTAGTAAAGGCAACCTTTATCATCATTTTAAAGGAAAAGAGTTTTTGTTCCTTCATATCATGGAAGAGGATCATCGCTTCATGATGGAGACGTGGCATGAGGAGAAACAAACGCTTCATCGAGCCATAGATAAGCTGACAGGGTTTGCAGAGCTGCTGAGTCAAATGGGGATTAACTATCCTTTAATGAGAGCAAGTGAGGAGTTTTGTGCAAGTGCATTTACATCAGATGAAGTCATGGAACGGATGAACAAGATTGATGTCGACTTTGATGATGTAATGAGGGACATCTTACTTGAAGGAAACGAAGACGGCAGCTGGTCGATCGAGCATGTTGAGTCCAAAGTGAAAATATTACTTTCCGTTTTTTACGGATTAGACGTGTTGTATAAAAATGACACGATACAACAGAAAAAAGAATTACAAAAAGAGACGATCTCATTGTTTATTCACGGAATCAACCATCATGAGTAATAAGTGAGTCAGTAAAGGAGAAATAAACATCATGCAAAAACCGATTCGTGAGCAAAAAGCTGTACTCGTTATTTTATTAAGTAATATATTTATTGCGTTTTTAGGTATTGGTCTCATTATTCCTGTCATGCCGCTCTTTATGAATGTGATGCATTTAACGGGCAGTACCATGGGATACCTTGTGGCTGCGTTTGCCGTTGCTCAATTAATTGCATCACCTATTGCAGGAAGGTGGGTAGACCGTTACGGAAGAAAGATTATGATTGTGTCAGGACTGTTTCTATTTGCATTATCAGAACTCGTCTTTGGGTTAGGAACTCATGTGTACGTTCTTTATTTTGCAAGGGTTCTTGGCGGCATTAGTGCGGCGTTTATCATGCCTGCTGTCACCGCCTATGTCGCAGATATCACGACCGTTCAAGAAAGATCAAAGGCGATGGGATATGTATCAGCGGCCATTAGTACCGGTTTCATCATTGGACCTGGAATTGGCGGATTTATTGCGGAGTATGGCGTACGCCTGCCATTCTTCTTTGCAGCAGGTATTGCGTTTATTGCTGTCATTTCCTCCATGTTTATGCTGAAGGAGCCATTAACAAAAGAAGAGCGAGAGAAGCAAATGGATCAAGTAAAGGAATCTACCTTCTTTAAAGATTTGAAAAAATCCATCCATCCAAGCTATCTTATCGCCTTTATCATTGTGTTTGTCCTTGCGTTTGGATTATCCGCATATGAAACGGTTTTTAGCTTGTTTACAAATCATAAATTTGGTTTTGGACCGAAAGATATTGCGATTATTATTACCGTCAGCTCTATTGTGGCGGTCATCATCCAAGTGCTTGTTTTCGGTAAACTGGTGAACGCTCTTGGGGAAAAAAGAGTCATTCAGCTATGCTTGATCATCGGAGCGATCCTCGCTTTCGTTTCAACTGTTGTTTCAGGATTTATGGTCGTGTTGATCGTCACATGTGTCATTTTCCTTGCGTTTGATTTATTGCGGCCAGCCTTAACGACATTTTTATCAAAAATCGCTGGCAATCAGCAAGGATTTGTCGCAGGAATGAACTCTACCTACACAAGCCTTGGTACGATTTTTGGCCCAGCGCTTGGCGGCATTTTATTTGATCAAAATATTCATTTCCCATTTCTATTCGCAGGTGTGGTCTTATTCCTAGGGTTAGGCTTAACCCTGATTTGGAAGGGGAAGGTGACAGAAGAGACAGCAGCAGAATAAGAAAATGTAGCAGGCGCTTGTGTATAGATGAGGAGTCAGACATGACCCTATACAGCCGCACATTATGAAGTGAATCTCCTATGGGAAGACAATGGCGTATTAAAGGAAAAAATCATTCAAGTAATTTACATCAAAAAAGATCGTTTGTTTTACCGATTACCGAATGTGATCAAACGGATTTTTCATTTTTAAGAAAAGCATAGAAACGAAGAGGCCTTTTAGTTGAGGTCTTTTTTTATTGTGGAAAAAAATGATTAATTTGACTAAAAAAAGATTGAGTTTTT
Source organism: Bacillus pumilus (assembly GCF_002744245.1). Taxonomy (GTDB): domain Bacteria; phylum Bacillota; class Bacilli; order Bacillales; family Bacillaceae; genus Bacillus; species Bacillus pumilus_M. The sequence goes on from NZ_NKHG01000015.1 coordinate 15,743, forward strand.
GTGTATTTTAATGTAATATAATTCATAAAAATACATAATGTGTAATCACTTCTTTTGCACTTAAGAAGGACGGGGTATGTTTGTGGCTAATTATGAGTATTATCGCTTTTCTAAGGAAATAAGAGATGAATTAAAGCCCTTCTACCAATCTAACAACTATAGAGGGATATTAGGTATACTGTATGATTATGCAATGATTGCTTTGGCTATTGTTTTAAGTGAGTTTCATATGGCTTTTTACATCCTTACTGTGTTGATCATTGGCTCTAGACAGAGAGCACTTGCAACCATTCTCCATGATGCATCACATGTATGCTTGGCGAAGAGTAAAAAGCTCAATCGCTTATTGGGTACATATTTCTCAGGGTATTTAATTGGTCAAGAGTTTCATATCTATCAAGATTCACATGTGAAAGGTCATCATATGCATTTAGGAAACCCGAACAAAGATCCAGATTATCAGTATCATTTGGAAGTGGGATTATATCAGCTTCGAGACCATCAGCATTTCTTCTATCAATATGTCTTAAGGCCATTGTTTTTATTAAATATTTTTAGTTATGCTGTATATATTTTTAAACACCGAATGCTGCAATTCACGAAATATCCTAAACAATATGCGAAAATGATCGTAATGTGGCTCGTGATATGTGGTGTACTCCTCTACTTTGGTTTATTCATGCATTTGATTTTATATTGGGTGATTCCGTATTTCACAGCTTTTATGGTGATTGGTTGGTTTATCGAGATTGCAGAACACTATCCGCTCATGCTCGATCATAAGAAAAGCATTCAAATGACACGAAATCGTTTTAGCCATTGGATGGAAGCCTTTTTCTTAAGTATTCATGCAGAAAATTATCATTTGGCTCACCATCTTCAAGCGAGTATTCCATATTGGAATATTGCCAAGGCACATCAAGTGATGATGAAGGATGAGACATATGAAAAGTTAAATAATCGAATGGGCGGCGTGTTTTTTTCGTCAAATCAGAATGCACCTTTAATCAAGGATTTGATGAGAAATCAGAAGCTACCTACTCAAAAACTGAGGGAGAACGGATGAAAAACACATATCTTTTAGGCGTTTTATTAGCGTTAGGGGCAGCTATATTAAATGGCAGTGTGGGCATATTTAGTAAAGGGCTGTTTGCAAGCCATCTCAGTCCAACTGCTGTCTCTTTTTACAAGTGTTTGATTGCTTTTATTGCATTATCTGTTTTTTTCTTGTTTCATCAAGAATTTAAACATCAAGTTTTTCGATTAAAGAAATATCTGAAGCAGATGGCCTTGTGTTCTTTTCTGGGAATCTTTGTGTTGTATTATTTTGAAACGACTGCCTATCATTATGCGGCGGTTCCGTTTGTTGTGTTTATGCTATTAGGTTCAGCTGTTTTTACTACGTTCATCTTTAGTACGTTACTCCTGAAAGAACGAAAAAATGTATTGAAGGTTGTTGGTTTTATTTTGCTCACCGCAGGGATATGTGTGATGGCGGTGGCTGAGGGAGCGGCTTCTGGTCAGTTTTCTGTAGGAGCATTATTTGCGTGCATTGCAGGTATTGGGTACGGTTTGTTTCTTGTGTTTACTAAAAAATTCAAGTTAACTGGTGGTTTGGCACTCATATGGTATCTCATGCTATTTGGTGTCATTTACTTATCGATTCCGTTCTATATAGAGGGTCTGACGGTTCCAGAGATGAATACTTATCCTACCTTACTAGCATTAGCGATTTTCCCTACAATCGGTGGGTTCTACTGTACAACGAAAGCACTCGCCTATTTGGAAGCGAATAAAGTTCAATTTTTAGAGTTAACTGAGCCTATTTTTGCAACTGTATTTGCTTTCTTTGTCTTAAGGGAAATGGTGGAAGGAATTGAATGGTTAGGCGCGAGTCTTATTCTCATTGCGATCTACATTGCTGAGATGACCCCACAAAAGGAAATGAAGAAAAGCAACATCACATGAAGGAGACAAAGGGTTAATATGGTGTTTGTTTTATCCCTTTGTCTTCTTTTCAGCGTGAATGGAAAAACGCTGAATTCTACGGAGATTGAGAAATGGCGCAGAGGGAATGGATCATTCATGAGCACCGATGCGCAGATCGGTCTACGAATGCGAAGGTTTGTCATACAATGTGAATGGAGTTGAGATGACGAAGTAGATAAGCCATAGCGCCTAATTCGCTATGTTCCCCGTGAATCCATACAATCATGTCTCAATCAACGTCTCAATAAGCTGTCAAATAGTGATGACGATTCCGTCTAAACCTCAGCATAAAAAGCTAGATGGTGAGGTGATCGTCTGTCTTGAGAATGGTTAGACTCCTCCTGAGAGTGTGATGTGAAAACCTGGTTTCGATCAACTAGTAGAGTAGCTATGCTTTCATTCAATATGAAATCCTCTTATTTCTCCTCACGATGAGAAGGTTTTGAGGTACCAAGCATCCATCGCAGAATGCTCAGAGCCTTCAATCGGCTCAGAAAGAAGAGAAAAGTCATACCGATGATACAGACCTGTGGCTGCTGTCAATTCACGGCGGGTCTCTAAATAACAGGCTTCGTAGTGTGTAGATGCATATCGCAGTGCCGTGTCCATCAGTTTTTTGCCTGCACCTTTTCCTTGTGCTTTTGGGCTTAAATAAAGCTTTTGTAATTCACATATTCCATTTGTAAAAGGGGCAATGCCTACGCCGCCCACAATGTCACCATGCTCTTCAGCAACCCAATAGGCTGCATGAGTCAATGACTGATAGTATTCGAAAAGCTGATCAAGGTGTGGATCTGTGTAGGCTGTACCTTCAATCGCAAGATTCGCTGATTCTAGTGACTGGCGAATAATGGCCGCGATATACGGATTGTCTTTTTGTTGAATGGGTCTAATGTTCATTGGGAGAACCTCCATTGTTATAGGATAAAAAAGAGAATAGGAGTTGATGCAACATGTTTTGGCTGCAAACCGCCATTTTTACAATCCTTGTGCTTTGTCTCTCGTGGTGGGTAGGAAAAAGACGCAGATACCGAAATGCTGGGCTGATTCTTCCTATATGTATCACCCTGTTTGGATTGATCTTATTGATCAGTAGTTTCTTCATTGGCAGATGGGAAGGGATAGCGCTCAGTATATCAAGCGTCTCTATTATTCTAGCTTCAATGATTTGTTTGATCATTGTCACAGGGATTCAATTTTTAAAAAAAGATGACCCTTCTTAAGCAGGGGTATCTCCATTGTTGATTTGATCGTATTCTTCACGCAGAATGCCCATGATGATGACATCTGAATAAGTACCATTGAAATAGAGTGCTTGACGCCTTTTTCCTTCATATCGAAATCCAGCTTTCTCATAGCTTCGAAAGGCCCTTGGGTTATGGGAGAAGACTTCAAGCTCAAGCCGATTGAGTTCTAATGTGTCAAAGGCGAATGCTTGAACCATCCGAACAGCCTCTGTACCATAGCCTTTTTGAAAATGCTCTGGTCCATGAAGCGCAATGCGAAAGCTTGCAGTGTGGTTGATCGGGTCAATATCCACAATCGCCGCATCTCCAATCATCTCCTTTGTGGCAAGCAGGCAAATGGCGAAGTCACGCCTGCTGTCATCCTGCAGAAAGCGGGTATAGGCTGAACGAATTTCTTCTAATGTGAACGTTTTGCGTGTGCCAGTCATGTAAAGTGTTTCTTCATGCTGACACCCCTTCTGAATACCAGGGTAATCCTGTTCTTCAATCGGCCTCAAAAATAAACGAGTCATCGCTGATCAGCCTCCTCTATATATCGAGAGATTTCAATTAAATTCATATCAGGATCACGGATATAAACAGATTCAATCGGTCCTAGAGCACCAGTGCGCTCAATCGGTCCTTCTTCAATGGGCACAACCTGCTTTCGAAGGTGCAGCAATAAATCGTCCATATCTAAATCGGTGATAAAACATAAATCAGCAGATCCAGGCAGGGGATGGGCAGCTTTTGGTTCAAATTCATGACCGGCTTCATGAAGGTTGATTTTTTGTAAACCAAAACGAAGGGCTTTACGGTCTTCTCCAAAAGTCTCTTCTTTCATCCCTAATACGTTTGTATAAAAGCGAATGGTTTCCTCCATATGTTGAACAGTCAACACGATATGATCAAGTCGTCGTATCATCAGTCTCTCCTCCAAGTATGATCATTGATTGAGCTGTTTCTATTATATCATCACCTGAAGAGGATACCTTATTTGATCACGGTTTTATAACTCCAGCTTTCTAAGAACATTTCTTTTCCGCGTAGCACTCTCTCATCAAACTCCATCCATCCATTTTTTTGATAGAAATGACGATTGGCTTCGTTATGTGTGATCAGTGTAAACAGCCCTCCGCCATGACTAGCGATAAAAGGGAACAGACATTGCTTTAACATGCGGCTACCGAGTTTTTTCCCTTGCTGGTTCTTTGCTACGACAAGCGCTTCTAAATACCAATAAGGTTTCTTTAAGGACGAACAAGCCTGCTTTGCATCCGTTAAAATGCTGAATACATGCTGAATCGCCGATATGCCGCCTGTGAAGACCAGCTTTAATCCACCTGAGAAGAGATAATCCATGAGTCCTGGTTCAGGATGGTGCGGGTGCTTTAACAGGGCGGCAGATACAATCTCCTCGTTCTCAATTCCGACAAAACAGCTTTGGTGCTGAAAAAACACTTTTGTGTTGACCAAATGCAGCTGACGGGCGAATGCAGAGCGCTTGCGGACGCGGACCTTTTCACATAACAAATCAAAAAATATATAATCTTGAAAAGAATCATATAACAAATCTGCCACATGAGGCAGTTCATCCTCTCTAGCCAGTCTAAATTGAATCATATGGTGATCCTCCTTTTTTAAACAGATATAGATTATTGAACATATGTTTATTATAATGGGGAGAAAATTATTCAAACATCGGTAATAGACGATCTCTTGTACAAAAATAGACAGCTGAGGCTAAATTGTTCAAAAACGGAGGGGATCTTATGAAGGATAGACGAACTATCAAAACAAAAAAGGCGATTCGAGAAAGCTTTCTCGAACTTTTAAAAGAGAAAGAAGTTCAGCAGATTACAGTATCAGAGCTATCAAGAAGAGCGGATTTAGGAAGAGGCACCTTTTATTTGCACTATCAAGATGTGTTTGATTTATATGAACAGCTGGAGAAAGAACTATTCGATCAGCTTGGCGGATTGTATGATGAAGCTTTTCCGAGTCAGGATCCTCTTGATATGCTTTCGTTTTTGAACAAAACCATCGGTTATTTGAAAGAGAATCAATCCGTGTTGACGTTGTTTGTCAAACCAAACGGTCCAACGACCAATCAATTTAAAGCATTTTTCAAAGAAAAAATCATGAAAGAATGGCAGCTTGACCAGCGTCATATTACGGAGAATGTGCAGATTGAGGCCTCTTTTGTCGTGTCTGGTGTCGTTGGCGTACTAGAGGAATGGATTCATGAAGGCATGACAGTCAATGAAGAGAAGCTTGCACACAAATTGTACGAGCTTCTCTTCAAGATGGAACAGGAATTGTAAGAGTGTGAAAACAATGGTTCCTTTCTCTTTCCTTTCTGCTATAATGAAAAAGAACATATGTTCTTTTTAGAGGTGAGGAGTGGTGGGATTGAGTGAGAAAAGAAAATTGCTATTTTATGGGGCAATGAGTATGGATGGATATTTAGCAAGAGAGGATCACCGCCTTGATTGGCTAATAGGAACGGAGGGCGAAGAGGAAACGAGCTATGATGATTTTTATGCGTCAGTCGATACGCTCATCATGGGGCGTAAGACATATGAACAGGTTCTTAAGCTCTCACCTGGCGAGTTTCCTTATGAAGAAAAGACTTGTTATATTGTTTCTCGCACTTTACAAGACAGTCATACAGGAACACACATCATTCGTGAAGATTTCTTATCATTTATCACAAGCTTAAAAAATGAAAAAGGCCGACATATGTGGATTGTAGGAGGTGGGGAACTGCTTCAGGCTTTATTAAAAGAAAGATTGGTCGATGAGCTGTTTCTTCAAATCGTACCTGTCATGATTGGAAAAGGAATTCCTCTTTTCCTTCCAACAGATCAGGAATCTAGATTTTCATTACAACAAGTACATCAATACAAGCAGATTGCTGAAATGCATTTTGTCTTAAAAGAAGACCAAAAAGGCCACTGACCATAGTGGTCTTTTTTGATTAAACAAACACGTTGACAAGAAAATATCCTAGTGTTAGGATAAATTTATCCTAATTTTAGGATTTATTGAAAAAGGAGTAGTTGCCATGGTGCAGCATGAACATGAATTAGATTTAAGGCTTTTCCGCGTGTGGATGAAAGCCTATCAAGCCCTTTTTACAAATATCCAAAAAGACATTGAACGCTATGATATCGGATTTGAAAATTTTCAGATCCTTGAATTGCTCTATAGTAAGGGACCGCATCCCGTCCAAAAAATTAGTGATATTCTGTCCATTCCAAGTGGAAGCATTACATATGTCGTCAACAAACTAGAAAAACAAGAACTGGTCAAAAGACAATGTGCGCCCTCTGATAAACGGGTATTCCATGTATTGCTGACGGATAAAGGGAAGCAATTGTTTGACGACATTTTTCCTAAACATACTGATGTCATTTCACAAAACCTGTCCTTTATTGAAAAAGAAGAAAAAGAGCAGCTCATCAAATGGCTGAAAAAAATCGGTTTAGGGGCACAACAACTTCACGAAAAGGGGAAACAAGATGACACACAGCTTTGATACATTGGTACGTGAAAGACGATCAGCATCAAATTTTTTGCCTAATATCTCGATTTCGAGAGAAGAGCTTAACATCATATTTGAAGAGGTCAAGCTGTCACCATCTGCTTTTAATTTACAGCATACACACTATGTCGTTGTCCAAACAGAAGAGCTCAAAGAACAAGTAAGAGAAGCAGCATTTGGACAATATAAAGTGCATTCCGCTTCAGCAGCTATCATTGTACTAGGCGACCCGAACGCTTATCAACAAGCTGGAAACATATACGAAGGCTTAAAAATGCTGGGTATTTTAAACGCGCAGCAATATGAAGAAATGGTCAGAGAGACGATGAACTTTTATGAGCAGAGAGGGGCGGTTTTTCAGAAGGAAGAGGCCATCCGCAATGCTTCATTATCTGCCATGCTGTTTATGCTCGCAGCCAAAAACAAGGGCTGGGACACTTGTCCAATGATTGGTTTTGACCCTGAAGCAATGAAAAAGGTCTTGAACATTGATTCCGATTTGGTTCCTGTGTTAATGATCACGCTCGGAAAAGAAAAAGTAGAAAGCAGACAAGCGAGAGGCTATCGAAAGCCTGTCTCAGAATTCGTGACATATTTATAAGATAGGGGGTTCCATCCATGGAACTAGGAATTAGTACATTTGTAGAAACAACCCCTGATTTTCAAACAGGGAAAACAGTCAGTCACGCACAGCGTATTCGAGAAGTTGTTGAAGAAATTATATTAGCAGATCAAGTTGGCCTAGATGTATTTGGAGTGGGTGAGCACCACCGTGAAGATTTCGCCGCATCGAATCCAGCTGTCGTATTAGCAGCTGCGGCAACGCAAACAAAGAATATTCGCTTGACGAGTGCAGTGACAGTCCTTTCATCGGCAGATCCTGTCCGTGTATTTCAGGATTTCGCTACATTAGATGGACTATCGAATGGACGTGCAGAGATCATGGCAGGCCGTGGATCATTTATTGAATCATTCCCGCTCTTTGGCTATGACCTAAATGATTATGAAGAATTATTTGAAGAAAAGCTTGATTTGCTGCTGACATTACAGCAGTCAGAGCGTGTGACATGGAGCGGAAAACATCGTCCAGCCATTCAGGATGTTGGCGTATACCCAAGACCTGTTCAAGATCCTCTTCCAATTTGGATTGGCAGTGGGGGAAACCGTGAATCCGTCGTACGTGCAGGATTATTAGGGTTACCGCTTGTACTTGCTATCATTGGCGGCAGTCCTAGACAGTTCGCACCGCTTGTTCAGCTATACAAGCAGGCTGCTGTTCATGCTGGGCATGACCCGGAGAAATTAACTGTGGCGTCACATTCGCATGGATTTGTTGCACAAGAAACAGAACTGGCAGCAGATCAATTCTTCCCTTCCACACAGCATGTCATGAATACATTAGCGAGAGAGCGGGGCTGGGGACCTTACACACGTTCTACGTTCGATGCAGCGAGAACATTAGAAGGCGCACTGTATGTGGGAGATCCAGATGCAGTAGCTGAGAAAGTGATTCACCTGCGAAAAAATGTTGGGATCACACGATTTATGCTTCATGTACCAGTTGGTTCAATGCCGCATGATCAAGTGCTAAAAGCCATTGAGTTATTTGGAAAAGAAGTGGCTCCTAAAGTAAGAGAAGAGGTTGCTCGCTGGGAAGCAGAGCAAGAATAAATAAAAAGGTCGATCAAGTGAATAGGCTTGATCGACCTTTTCTTATGCTTAAGGGTCAATGACACATGGTTTCACTGTAGGGCATGAGGCAGCAGAAGCAAGTGGTGTAGTCGTCAAGGTGAAGAGGAAAACAAGTTGAAAACAGATGAGCCATTTTTTCATGAAATCACCTCCGTCGTCAATTGTTTCACTAGAATGAGATAAGGAGAAAATCATAGAAGTATGTAAATCTCTCTATCCAGCATAAGACAATCATATCATAATTTTCAAAAAAATGAAAAAATAACTTACTAAAGTTCTAAATTATGGTAAAGTTAATATGTTCAACAAAAAAAGGGAGGGATTTTTTTATGAAAAAGGTCATATCTTCTGTTTTGGTTGGAGCAATTGTTTTAACGGGTGCTGGGGTCACAGCTGCTCCAGTGGAAGCAAAGGGAAAAGCAAACAGTGAAATAACGGTTCAAGCCAGTCGAACTGTATCGGAAACAAGAACATACACGTCGTCAAACATTCCATCAAGTATTACATATGCAAAGGATGGCTGGGTCGGTATCTTATATCAATCGTCTATTGAAGAGTTAGGCATAGGAAAATACAGAGTCACATTTACTGGAACGGTTGTACGTGATCCAGGTTTTCATTAAATAAAACGTTAAGCTGACAGGTGGACAAGCCTGTCAGCTTTTTTAATGTGGATAGTAGAGAATCATTTGCATCCGTACCATCTGTTCTCCTGATTGTTTATACTCATGAGCACGGTCAGCTTTAAAACGAATTGAATCGCCAGCATTTAATACGTATCGTTCATCACCGATGGATAAATCAAGCGCTCCCTCAAAAATGGTGATCAATTCTTCTGTACCACCAATATGTTCATCAGCACTTAATGACCCTTCAGGTTCAATTTCTACCTGATACACTTCAAATTTTCTCCGATCATCAAAGGGGAATGTCGTATATACGCGATACTTTCCGTCGTCCTCTGTTAAAACCTGGCCTTCTTCTTTTCGTACTACCTTTATCTCAGGCTGCGGTGCGTAAATGAGTTCACTAAAAGACACCTTTAATCCATTGGCGATTTTCCATAATGTAGTAATCGTAGGTGTTGATTCTCCTCTCTCGATTTGTCCAATCATGGTCTTACTCACACCTGTTAAGTCAGCCATCTTTTCTAGGCTTAATTTCTTTTGCTCTCTTAGAAGCTTTACATTTCTAGAAATAACCGATTGTACATCTTCCATAAAAAAACTCCTTTCTGTATTTACTTTATAACGACCAAATAGTACAATAAAGCGTAATATACGCAATAAAGACTTTTTAGTCTAAATAACGTATGAGAGGGAGGTAACACCTTGATTGTTTCCATGCTGATCTATGCTTTTGTCACCAGCTTCACCCCCGGGCCAAACAACATCATGGCCATGGTCTTTACGAATAAATATGGGGTCAAGCAAACATTTCGATTTTGTTTAGGTGTTGGTATCGGGTTTTTCGTCATTTTGTGTTTGAGTGGTTTCTTCAATATCATACTTTATCAAGTCATGCCGAAAATTGGCTGGGTCATGGCTTTCATCGGAGCCGGTTACATGATCTATTTGGCCGTCAAAATTATGAAAAGTAAAGGCGGTGATGACGAAACACTTGACCGCTATAATCATTTTATTCCAGGCATGCTGCTGCAATTTATCAACCCGAAAGCGATCTTGTATGGGTTAACGGTGATTTCCACCTTTGTTCTGCCGTATGGACAGTCCAATATGCAGTACATGTTAATGACGCTGACTCTCGCACTCATTGGATTTCTAGGTACATTCAGCTGGAGTGTATTTGGCTCTTTATTTAAGCGTTTTTTGACTGTTTATGAGAGGCCGTTCCAGCTTGTCATGGGGCTGCTGCTTATGTACAGTGCTATTTCGATGATATGGGGCTATGTCATGTAAGCGGTTAGGAGACTGGCCGCTGCCTGCCCATCACAATAGTATCATAATACATTCCGTCCGATAGCCGTTTATCCTTTTTTAAAATTCCTTCAATCTCAAAGCCATGGTGTTCGTATAATCGAATGGCTTTTTGATTGGTTTCCAGCACTTGAAGTGACATCTTTTGAATACCCAGTGAATCTGCCCAGTCGATCGAAGTGGCTAAAAGCTCTTTACCGATTTTATAGCCCCAAACATCTTTTTGTACAGCGACTCCAAACGTTACTTTGTGAGCAAAGCGTTTGAGTGAATGGCCTTCACATCTTGAAAAACCGACAATCTCCCCTTCGATGTCAGCCACCAAAAATAGATGCCTGCTTTGCTTAGAATCCTCTTGAATCAATGTCTCAAATTCTTTTTCTTCCATAAAGGCTTCTCCAGGTTCACGGTCTAAGTATTCTGTTTCACCATCGATTTTCAGCCTGAGAGCTGATAGCTTTTTGGCATCTGCTAAAGCAGCAGAGCGAATGCGATAGGTCAAATCACGAACAGTGAACATGTTTTCAGATATGATCATTGTACTGACCACCAACCTTTCATTTAATCATGTCTATCATACCTGAAACGTGGACATGGCACACTCAGATGTTTTGTCACGTTCAAAAAGGCTAAATGAACAGTATCAAACGTGGAGGTGGAACAGATGAGTGAACAAAAAGGACATATGGATAAAGCGAAAGGTAAAACAAATCAAGTCAAAGGTCAAGTGAAAGAAAAGCTTGGCGAAGCAACAGATCATCAAAACCTAAAAGCGGAAGGAAAAAAGGATCGAGCAAAAGGGAAACTCCAAGACAAAAAAGGTGACGTGAAAAATAAGCTAAACCAGTAGTTCCCGAAAGCTGTGCGAACCATCTGGGGCATGCCTAATGTCTTTTCATCAATAGAATGAATAGGTTTGTCAAAAAAATTGATTATACGGTCTCACTCCCGTCATGTACACTTGAGATAGAAGACATGAACAAGGGAGATGGATGAAATGGAGCAAGTGTGGTGCAAAGTTGACGAGTATATCACAGACAAATTGATTCCTACAGATGACGTATTGGAGCAAGCTCTTTCCAAGAATAAGCAAGCAGGGCTGCCAGAAATTGACGTGTCTCCTGCCCAAGGGAAAATGCTTTATTTATTAGCAAAAACCAAAGGCGCAAGGCGTATTTTAGAAATCGGGACACTCGGTGGATACAGTACCATTTGGCTGGCACGTGCCCTTGAAGAGGACGGAGAACTCATCACATTAGAGGCTGTCAGCCAGCATGTAGAGATCGCACAGCAAAACATCAACAGAGCAGGCTTGGCAGAACGGGTGACCATTTTGCAAGGGAAAGCGTTAGATACGTTACCTCAGTTAAAGGAGCGGGATACGCTTCCGTTCGATCTGATTTTCATTGATGCAGATAAACCAAACAACCCGAATTATCTGAAGTGGGCGTTAGACTTCTCAAAAAAGGGAACGGTCATCATTGCAGACAATGTGGTCAGAAATGGATCAGTCATTCATGCCGCTGATCAGGATGAACGGGTGAAGGGAACTCGTGAATTCTTTGATTTACTCAAACAAGAACCGAGAATTGAGGCAACAGCTATTCAAACTGTTGGTGAAAAAGGCTATGATGGGTTTGTGTACGGTATCGTCAAATGAAGCAACGCTTAACCGCATGCGGTTAAGCTTTTTCTTTTTAGAAAAACCATCTGGCAGTGCCCATCAGCATGACCCCAATCAGGACAGTGATTGACAAGCTTTTTGTCCAAATAGCGATTAGCACGGTCGGAACCAAGACAGCAAGATACATCCAGTGAACGGTGACGCCTGTTGTTGTATGGATGAAAAGATGCTCTGCAATCAAAGCGGTGAATATACAAATCGGAATAAAGGATAGCCATTTCAGTACCACTTCAGGCAGCTGAATACTTCGTACAAATAAAAATGGAACGACCCTTGGAATGACTGTCACAATCATACAACCAAGAATCAGCCACAACATAAAGCTGCTGATCATTTATCTGTCACCACCCCAATGGTTGCGACAATCACAGTGGCTAACAGAACAGCCACGTGTGAAGGAACAAAATGAAGCAGAATAAACATTGCAACCACCATATACAAAACAAGCGACAAGCGGTGAGCTAACTGATTTTTTGGCACTGTTTGCAAAGAAAGAATCAATAATGCAGCAAACATGGCAGATAAGGCAAAATCAAGACCAAGCGCCTCTGGATTTGAGATCCAATACCCAAAAATGCCCCCAAGTGTACAGGCAGCAATCCAGCACAAATAAGCCGTTACGTTCAGGCCATGCATCCACCGGTTGTTCAGCTTTCCTTGCTGCGCTAATTTATTCATCGCCACGCCAAAGGATTCGTCTGTCAACAAAAGACCAAACCCGATATTTTGCTTCACAGAGTAGCGTGTAAAATGAGGGGCGAGCGTCAAGCTGAGCAATAAATGCCGCAGATTCACAATAAAGGTGGTGAAAATAATAGCGGAAAGGGGGCTTCCTGTTACAAGCAGTGCACAGATGATAAACTGTGAAGCACCTGCGTAAATAAAGATAGATAATAGCGCAATGTCCCATATACTTAACTGCGCACTAATGCCAACAATCCCAAAGGCAAACCCAATACTCATATAACCGAGCAGGGTTGGCACACAATCTTTCACTCCCTCGAGAAACGGTTCGTGTCCCGCGCTTGGAATGTGTTTTCTAGCTTCAATATCCAACGACCTCTACTCCTTTTCTGCGTGACCTTCTATAGTTTTACTTACTATATGAAAACTCATTCAGCATGTCAATCCCCATTTATCTTCTATTATATGAAGAAAAAAGGCGACAAAAAAGGATTGAAGTAAACCAGAATTTGTTATAAAGTAATCAGAAAATAAAACCAATTGGGGTGACTGCGATGCAATGGAAGCCTTTATTTGAACATGATGTACCAAATACCCTCCGTCCATAACGGAGAGTAATCTCCGTTTGTGGATATGGCAATTGATATATCCAGTAACGGAGGGAAAAAGATGAATGAAAAATATATAGGGGCCCTTTACTTAGCGATAGCCGCAAGTATTTGGGGCGGTATGTACGTTGTTGTAAAAGTAGCAGTAGCGGTTGTCCCGCCACTTGAACTCGTATGGATGAGATATGCAGTAGCCGGAGTCGTTCTTGTGTTCACCATTTGGCGTTTGGGATATTCTTTTCGATTAGATAAAAAAGATATCCCGCTTATTGTGGCGATTGGGCTGATCGGAAATTTTCTGTCGATTGTGACCCAAGAAATTGGTACCATGTACACATCTGCGCAAATGGGGGCAGTCATCACATCCGCAACACCAGCTTTTATGGTGCTGTTTGCGTTCTTTCTATTGAAAGAAGCGATTACTGTTAGGAAATGCGTCTCCATTTTTCTTGCGACAGTAGGTGTGCTCATCATGATTGGCCCTGTCGCTATTCAAACAAATGAATTTACTGGCGGTCTCTCGTTGGTCATAGCTGCTTTAACATGGGCGCTGATGTCTGTTCTGCTTAAACGTGTTCCAGGAAAGTACCCTCAGGCGATAACGACAACATATGCGATTCTCGTTGCATTCATTGTATTAACACCGCCTGTTTTATTACGTATGCCTCACCTAGATTTGGAGCAAATGGCGAGGCCTGAGATTTGGGGAGGCATTCTCTATCTTGGCATCATCTCAACCGCCCTTGCGTTCTTTTTGTGGAATAGAGGGCTTCAACTGATGGATGCCGCAAGCGGTGGACTATTTTTCTTCTTTCAACCTATCGTAGGCGCAGCGCTTGGCTGGCTGCTTTTGGGAGAAGAGATGGGGATGCGCTCTTTCATTGGGATTCTATGTATCTTTGCAGGTGTTTATACTGTGCTTCGTCAAAAGGCGTAAGATGAGATGTCCCTTGTAAAAGGGGCATTTTCTTGACAATAAATAGAATGAGAGTTGAATAAATGATGAAAGTGATTAGGATGATTCAGTATCCACATTTGCAAAAAGGACAGACGATTGGCGTCACAGCACCTTCTTCAGGTGTACAATCCTCTTTGCATGAGATGTTTCAGTTGTCATGCGAACAGATGAAAAAAAGAGGCTATGAGGTTACATGTGGAGATACGGTATGGCAGCAGGAAAAGGCAAAGTCAGCCCCTGCTATAGAACGAGCAAACGAGCTTCAATATATGATGACATGTGGTGAGATTGACCACATCATCCCGCCATGGGGCGGACAGTTACTCATTGAGGTGCTAGAGCATCTTGATTTCTCAGCGATGCAAAAAAAGTGGATTCTTGGTTACTCGGATACGAGTGTACTCCTTTTGGCATTCACATTAAAAACAGGCATTGCCACAGCACATGGGCCGAACTTTGTGGATATTCGAGGTGAAGAGCTTGATCAGATGACTGATATGTGGGAAAAAGTGCTCGCCACTTCAGAGGAGACGGACATTACCCAGTTTTCTTCATATATGTATCAAAAAGAATGGCAGCATGATAACCCGAGTAAACATGTCTTTCATTTAACAGAGCCAACCGTATGGCGTACGGTCGATCAACAGGAGCTGACGGTGAAGGGAAGACTGTTGGGTGGTTGCATTGATGTCATACGTCATTTAGCAGGAACACCTTTTGGAGATGTGAAGGCTTTTCAAGAAACATTCCTTAAAGGTGAACCGATTCTATGGTATTTCGAAAACTGCGCATTAAATGCTGCGAGCATGAAGAGATCTCTTGTGCAATTAAAATTAGCAGGGTGGTTTGATGACTGCTCTGGGATCATGTTCGGCCGGAGCGCAGTGGATGTGCCTGTGGAAGGATATGAATATACGGATCTATATGAAGAATTACACAAGGAATTACAAATCCCGATTTTTTACGATATTGATTGTGGACACGTTCCGCCGCAAATGACCCTCATCAATGGAGCGTACGCAGAAGTGCAGATTCAAGACGAAGGCAAGGCAGTTCTGAAGCAAACATTTTTACCATAAGAAAAGGAAAGGGCGGACCCTTTGTCTTCTTTTCAGCGTGATAGAAGACATTACATCCCTTTTGTTTCCTCACCTGCTTTTGGAACTTCCCACGCAGACTCACGGAATACTTTTTCCCATTTAGATACGACAATACATGCAATCGCATGCCCTGGAACATTCACGCCAGTTCGTGCCATATCCATAATTCTGTCAACACCGGCGATAATGGCGACGCCTTCCGCTGGAAGACCTACTGCGTGGGCCGTTGCCAAAAGAACGACGAGTGAACCGGATGGCACAGCTGCAATGCCTTTACTTGTTAATACAAGGACAAGCATCATGAGAAGCTGCTGTGATAGACTCATGTCGACGCCAAACGCTTGTGCGAGAAACACACAGGAAACGGATAAATATAAACTTGACCCATCACAATTCAGAGAAAGACCAGAAGGGATCACGAAGGAAACGATTCTTTTTGGACAGCCGTATTTCTCCATCCGTGACATAAGTTGAGGAAGGACAGTTTCTGTACTTGTAGTGGAAAAGGCAACTAAGAACAAATCCCAAATCATTTTTAATACTTCGAAGTAGTTAAAACGGAAGATCAGTGCGACAAGAGGGAACAAGACAAATAGAATAATGAATAATCCTAAGAATACAGTCCCGACAAGCTTCATCATTGGGATTAATAAAACGATGCCATATTGGCCAACAGAAGCAGCCATTAATGCAAGAACCCCAATAGGTGCTGTCACCATCACCATTTGCGTTAGCTTAAACATAATTTGTGCCACTGATTCAAAGAAGGTTAGAACAGGAGCGGATGCTTTACCGATGCCGCTTGCGGCTACACCAAATAAAATAGCGAAGAAAATGACAGCAAGTAAATCATTTTGAGCCATGACATCGACGATATTGGTCGGGATGATATCTAGCACCATTTGTTTAAAGTCAACGACTTTCTGTGTATAGCCATCTAATTCCCCAATATCTTTCTTAGCTACATTAGAGAAATCAACTCCAACGCCAGGCTTTAAGACATTGGCTAGTAATAGACCGATTCCAAGAACGATGGTTGTGATGACCTCAAACCATATGATTGTCTTTAATCCAAGGCTGCCCATTTTCTTCATGCCGCCGCTGCCAGCAGCACCAATGACAATAGTAGAGAAAACGATAGGAACAACGATCATTTTAATCAATCTGATGAAGCCATCTCCAATTGGCCGCAGTGCCATTCCGAAGTCAGGGAAGAAATGGCCGATAAGAGCTCCTATCACCAAAGCGACCATGATTTGAAAAGCGACGAACTTTTTCATCATCTCCTACCTCCTTTGAATACCTGGAAAATATTAATAATTTTCCAATAAATAAAAATTCTAGTTGGTCATGTTTTGTCCTCCTTTGAATTTAGAAAGATTTTATTTTAGAATCATCAGCTTTATGAAGAAAGAGAAGGAAATAGGGCTATTTATATAAGAAAAAAATGACTCCTCAAAAAACTTTAAACTTTTTAAGAAAAATATATTGACCCTTTTGTATAAATCATGGTATATTTTTATTCGTCGCTGATGACGCATTTGAAACATTGAGATTCAAACACAGGTGACAAACAAATCAAAAAAAGATGTTGACTTAATAATAACGATATGATAAGATAATTAAGTCGCCTGATTAAGCGCCCGTAGCTCAATTGGATAGAGCGTTTGACTACGGATCAAAAGGTTAGGGGTTCGACTCCTCTCGGGCGCGCCAATACAAACCACGCGGGTGTAGTTTAGTGGTAAAACCTCAGCCTTCCAAGCTGATGTCGTGAGTTCGATTCTCATCACCCGCTCCATTTTGAAAAAATGATCTTTGAAAACTAAACAAGACAAAACGTACCTGTTAATTCGAGTTTTTATAAAAAATCCTATGATACATCATAGGTAGTCAGTCAAGCTGACGAGGCAGGAAGGATCACATACTAAGTTCGCTACATCGTGTAGCAA
>NZ_NKHG01000242.1 GCF_002744245.1 Bacillus pumilus
CCGCCGCCAGGAACGCCGCCGCAAAGCTGCCGGTCGCCGTGTCACTGGCCGCACCGATGGTCTGCGCATCCTGGGTGGTCAGGGTGATACTACCGTCCGCCACCGCATTGATGGTCACGCTCGGCACATCGTCCTCAAAGTTGATGTTGCCGCCCAGATCCGCACTCACCGTCCCGGTCGCGGTGTCGTTGTCGCCATCCACCACCGTCACGGTCGCACTCAGCAGCACCTTGCCATTGGCCAGGCTGATGAGGTTGTTGTCGTTGCTATTGTCCACGTCCTCCGGCAGATGGTCCAGCTCCGCCGACTGCGTCAGCGTCACCGTGCCATTGCTCGCCACGCTGATGCGGAATACCTCCCCGTCCGTGGTCGAGCCCACGATGTCGT
>NZ_NKHG01000076.1 GCF_002744245.1 Bacillus pumilus
CAGCAAAGGGCTTTTTATAAGACATCTGTTAATTGATCCATATTCTCTTTGATCCAATTGACAGCTAATTCAAGCGTTGGAAATTCTTCTGTTGCAAATGTGACTTCATCTTGAAGAAGCCAGACGTCCTTTTTCACTGAATCCATTCCACCAATTGACCAGTGCAAAAGGCTATAAGGATGATTATTATTTAAAAACGACACCCATGTTTTATTTTGTGCCGTGTTTTGTATCACTTTCAGCTTTTGATCCACTACGTTTCCACCTTACTTTACAAGTATGCCCATTCTTGGACTGAGTATTTGCTGAGGACTTTTCAGCATCAATGTATTGGCTTTTTCATTAAAATCGATGGTCATTTCCTCATCAAAGAATACCTTCTGTGCAATGTGTATATATAGTTTTAGATGTTGGCTATTATTAAGTTGTTCCCATTCACCTGTTCTTTCACTTGTTAACCAAAGCATTGGTACGCCACTCACTGCACAGCCACAACCTTCTGAATCGTAGCGAAGCAGTAATTCCTTAGTTTCGTTTCCTGTTTGCTGTTTTTCTATATATGTTTTAGCCAGTTCTGTGATGTGAATATACATGGCGAACATCCTTTTTAAATTGATGCTTACATTGTAACACATAAAACACCATAAAACATGACACACGACTAAATCCAAAAGTCACATTCTTTGAAATACACGCTCTTCTCACTAGGGTTATATCTATCTATTGGCTCTTTCTGCTTCTTGTTTTTTAGAATTATACTTATGACTCTACCAATTTTAAAAGAATAAACAGGAGGTTTTAGATCGTGAAAAAAAGATTATCTCTCTGCTTCATCGGGGCACTGATATTTATGTTGAGTTTCGCTGTGCCAAACATTAAAGCGGCATCTGTCCTTGATAAAGTACGAGAAAGCTATGCGACTTATACGGGATCTGGTTACTCAGGGGGCGCTGCATTATTAGATCCTATTCCATCTGACATGAAAATTACGGCTTTAAATCCCCATGACTATAACTATAAAGGGATAAAGGCGGCACTTGCAGGGGCTTACCTTGAAGTAAAGGGTCCAAAAGGAAAAACCGTTGTGTATGTAACCGATAAATATCCAGAAGGAGCAAAAGGAGCTCTTGATCTTTCTCATAATGCCTTTGCCAAAATCGGCAATATGGCAGACGGAAAAATCCCAATTAGTTGGAAAATTGTAAAAGCACCGATTAGCGGAAATGTAGCCTACAGAATAAAAGAAGGTAGCAGTGAGTGGTGGGCTGCGATTCAAGTGCGCAATCATAAATATCCGATTATGAAAATGGAATATTACATAGATGTAAAATGGGTGAATATGGAAAAGACAGACTACAACCATTTCCTTGGATTTAATATGGGGTCTAAATCTCTTCCTGTTCGAATCACAGATATCCGCGGGGTCATAGTAAAGGATAAATTACCCGCTCTTCCATCTACTGCTGCTTCACAGGCCTATATTGTAAAAGGCAATGTTCAGCTTCCTAATTAACGAGGAAAAGAGGTAGCTTATTTAAGAGCTTCCTCTCTTCCTTCTCTATCCCAGCGATATGCCTCATTTTCTATTTCTTTTATGATTTCATTCTTTCCTTCCATATAGCTTTGTATATCTTCCGGATACTGATTTGCTAATTGTTCCTTGACAGACGCATACGCTGCAGCTCGTTCTGGGTAGACTCTTAAGTAATCTCGAAACAATAAATGTCTTTTCACATCAGGGTGATTCCTTTCATAAACATGGACATGATGCGTACGATTCAAGCCACCCTTTTGAAAAAAACGTCTCCCTTTTATGCCATTTTCACCGAGCGCTTGGTATCCAAGGTGTTCAAAGCTCTCTTTTTTTCTATCGATCTCTTCTATATGGCTTACTTCTATTAATATATCAATAATTGGTTTGGCAACAAGTCCTGCAACTGACGTACTACCAATATGGTATCCTTCTATCCAGCTCTTTTGAATAATTTGCTTGAGTCGCTGCTTTTCTTGACGGAATTCTTCATGCCATTCTTTTTTGAATTCGACAACCTCAACCCTGCGTCGCGGTGTCCATTTCATTTTTGATAAGGTGAGCTCTTTTGCAACATGAATCACATTTGTTTCAAAAAATCCCAACTTTTCATATAGCCTTTTTGCAGGGGTGTTTTCTTGCCCTGTAGTCAGCTCTATAGGGACATTTTTCTTCATGATTGTGGACATAAGTCTTGTTCCAATGCCCTGCTTTACCGCTTTTGGATGCACAGCCAATCGACTAATGATCAAACAATCTTTCAGCTCTTCATAAGAGACTACACCTAATAAGATTTCCTTTTGCTCAAACCCAATAAATTGCTCTTTTGCTTTCATTACATCTTGAATGGTCTCTTTTAATGGCGGAAGATCGGCATAGCCAATTTGTTCAGCTTCTTGTTGGTATGCAGCTAGTTGAATATGTAAGATCTTCTTTGCTACATCACTTATTGTTTGATCTAAATTGACAATCATTGCATTGCCTCTAACTTTTTCACAAATAAAACACGATCTTCATTTATTCCATCATAGTCTGAAAACACGGAGATTCCTTCTACTGTTTTATCCCCTTTTTCAATTTGAAAGCCCAATTTTGTATGATAGGCAATCGATACTTTATTTACAGGTGCTGTTACTGCTTTAACGGTTGTTCTTCCTTCCTGTTTTGCCACATCATAAAAGGCTTGATACAGGATTTCCCCTATTTTTAATTTCCGATGGTCTGGATGTACACCCACAAAATGAATGTAGGCTTCATCTGAATGAGATTGCGATAGAAAACCGACTAAAAAGCCGATCAGTTCTCCTTTTTCAACGACGACAAAACTTGTTTGCTGAAAATGTTCAAAAAATAGCTTTGGTAATTTTGCACGCAAATCTCTGCCTCCCCACCAGCTTTGAATGACGGATGTGACGGCGTAAAAATCTGATGGCTTCACTTGACGTATCATGATGGCCTCGCCCCTTTTCATTTGACTTTACTTGAGCCTCTTTTTTTCACAGAAAAGCTGTTTGTTTCAATAGTCTACCTGTCCAATCAAATGTTTGTAAAGATAACGTGTCAGCCTTTTTTCATTTTAGCTTTGTTGGTTCTTCGTCTTTTGGCCGCCATCTCCTTTTAAATCTTCACACTTATTTCAAAAAGTTCACTTTTTGTGCGAAGGTTTCATTCTTTTGTTATGTTAAGATGGTTCATATAGGAAATGTGATAAATGTTTATTGGAGATGATGATATTGGTTTGGGTTGTTATTTCGCTTGTTGTGTTTAGTCTTTTAAAGTTGCTTGTCACCTCGCTGCCTTCTGGGGTTGTTGAACGTCTTTTTAGTCGTTATGCGGTGCATGCAAAAGTAACAAGTGATCAGACTCACATTACTGTTCAAGGTCGTCCTCTCAATGACCAGCAAAAAACTCAAGTCATTCAACATTTTAATGACGCGATCTTTATTGAACGCTACTATATTTATCCTGGTGATGAAGAGCGCTTTCTTCATCCGAATGAAGGGCCGGCGCCGCTTACAATGCAAACAAAGCTTGGCAAGCATGATGTGACCCTTTATTTGTTCCATTACGATGATCACGTGGACGTGGTGCGGCAGTATACACATAAGCCAAAGAAAAAGCTTACGGCCTATCGTTTACGCTCTGAACCGCTCCAAACGTTCCACAATATGGCACATGTTTGATCATATGCTCATTTTGCATCAGATGAGACGAAGTGTGAGACACTTCGTCTTTTTTGTATGGTTCTACACATTCCATCCCTTCTTTCTTATGAATGATTTACCAGTATCAATTACGCCTCCTGTTGGTTACAATAGATCAGAACGTATGTTCTAAGAGGTGAAAAACAATGAATGAACGAGCGATTCTGCTTGTGGATATGCAGTCATTTTATGCATCAGTAGAAAAAGTGGAGGCTCCTCATTTGAAGGATGTACCGCTCATTGTCTCAGGAGATCCAGAGCGGCGAAGCGGGGTCGTCCTTGCAGCCTGCCCTCTCGCCAAGAAACGAGGCGTACAAAATGCATCAAGATTATGGGAAGCACAGGAGAAATGTCCCGAAGCAGTGGTCGTACGTCCACGTATGCAGCGCTATCTTGATGTCTCTGTCATGATGACAGAACTGCTTGAACAATACACAGACCTTGTCGAACCGTATTCAATTGATGAACAGTTTCTTGATATTACAGGCAGTCTGACACTACTCGGCTCTCCGCACGAGATCGCTCAAAATATACAAACAACCATTATGAATCAGACTGGCATTTACGCCCGTGTTGGCATCGGTCCTAATAAAGTGCTCGCTAAAATGGCCTGTGACCATTTTGCTAAAAAAAACACATCTGGCATCTATGAGCTTCGTGCAGATCGGATTGCTGCTGATTTATGGCCGCTTCCGATCGGGAAATTATTTGGTGTCGGCAAACGAATGGAGCATCATTTAAAACGAATGGGCATCAGTACCATTGGGACACTTGCTACTTATCCGTTAGACCGGCTTAAAAAACGCTGGGGAATCAATGGGGAGCTATTGCAGCGAACCGCTTTAGGACACGACCCTTCCCCCGTCACCGTTCACACACATGATCAGCAAAAAGCTATTGGACATCATATGACCCTTCCCCATGATTATGCGTCTTTTGAGGACATCAAAGTTGCCCTTCTTGAATTGAGTGAAGAAGTGGCAAGGCGTGCACGTTTTAAGCATTATCTTGGGCAAACGGTGTCTGTCGGTGTAAGAGGCGCTGATTTTTCACATCCGACAGGATTTCATCGACAAATCAAGCTTCATTCGCCCACACAGTACGGCACAGATATTGCAGAGGCAGCCATTCAGCTATGCCAGCAGCACTGGGATGGTCAGCCCATTCGCAGTGTGGGCATTACCCTCTCACAGCTGCAGCCTGACAGCCAATATCAGCTGACTTTATTTGATCGCCATTTTCAAAAAGACAAACTCAGCAAAGTATTTGATGCGATCCATATGAAGTATGGACCTGCGGCATTACTGCACGCTTCGTCACTGACAAGCGCAGGGCAGGCATATCACCGCGCCGAAAAAATTGGCGGGCATTACAAATAACGGAGGCGAACAACCATGAATCCCAATAAATTAACACCTGGATACAACATCATGTGGGAATCCAGCCGAATGATGCTGCCAGAGCACCGAGAGCAGCTTTTTGCCCAAAAACGGAAGAAAAAAGAATACACACCTCCCCCGCTGAGCACCGATCAGCTAGAGGAAATGAATTTTTTGATCACACAGTCGATTACCGAGGATCAAGCGATTTGCGTTACGTATGTCTCCTCGGGGATGAAAGCACAGTTTTGGGGCTGGGTCAAAGCCATTCATTATGAAACGCGGCGCATAAAAATCGTGAATGACGAAGATGTTCTAAGCCTTTCTTTACAGCAAATTATCGCCATTGATCTCGATTGATGCTCGCAAAATGACAAGACGAATAAGTGAAAAGCCACCCGCTTTCCTTTTCTGAAAAGTCATTGCCCATCCAGGCTTAAAGGCACAGGCAACAAGAAATATGCTCTTCGAATTTGTGAGTCTCTGTCATATGACGGAGGTCTCCTCCATCATATTGTGTATTTAATTTGCACAATTTTTCATGTATGATTGGAACATCTTACAAACTCAGGGGAGAAACAGCATGAAAAATAACTTACGCACTTTACATCCACTTAGTTGGACGATCATCATCGGCACGATATTTGGCCGAATGGCGACGTCCATGAGCATTCCTTTTTTAGCCGTTTATTTGACACAAGTCAAAGGAGCCTCAGCCTCTTCAGCTGGGTTAATCATTGCCGTCAGCTCTCTTATTGGGATCGTTGCGAGTTTTTACGGCGGCTACATTTCTGACCGAATCGGCAGAAAAAAGGTCATGCTTTTATCCATCTTTGGTTGGACACTTGTCTTTGTCGGATTTGCGTTTGCAGATGCCATTTGGGTCTTCTTTATCATGAACGCTTTAAACGGGCTGTGCCGGGCGCTGTTTGAGCCAACATCTAAGGCACTCTTATCAGATGTAACCCCGCCAAGCATTCGGTTGTTTGTCTTTAATTTACGGTATACGGCCATTAACATTGGTGTGATCTTCGGTCCGCTGCTTGGCTTATATCTCGGGTCATCAAAAACAACCTTTCCATTTCTCGTTGCTGCCTTGATTTACTTTTTATATGGCTTAACGCTGGCATGGCAATTTCAGAAACATCCAGTCGCTGCTCCAGAAAACACCAAACAAATCAGCGTCAAAAAAGCTCTTTCTATTATCCAGAAAGATACGGTCTTTAGCATTATCCTCATCGGCGTGACCTTATGTTCGTTCGGTTATTCACATCTAAGCTCAACACTGCCTCAATATTTATCGGCGTCTCCCGTTATTGAGGATGGCCCTAAGCTGTTTGGCTATCTCTTATCATTAAATGCAGTCGTTGTGATTGTCGTTCAATATCCGCTCATCATGATCGCCAAGCGCTACTCGACCATTTTGTCGTTGACGACCGGAAATGTTCTTCTTGCAGGCAGTTTGTTTGCCATTGCTTTTTCACAAAGTCTTGGTGCGCTTGCTTTCATCATTGTCGTATTTACGATTGGTGAAGTCCTGTTGTTTGCGATGATGGATCTCTTTGTGGACAATATTGCAAAGCCTGAAGTGAAAGGATCGTACTTTGGTGCGATGGGATTTGCTCAGCTCGGCAGCGTCGTCGGGCCATTGGTCGGCGGATTGTGTATTGACTTTTTTGGCGCAGCCCATCCCCTTTCCATTTTTTCGGTCCTGTCGATTGTCACCATTGCAGGCGTCCCGTTCTTACTCATCGGATATTACCGCCTAAAAAAACGAACGGCGGCTACCGTGGCTGTTAAAGTCAGTGGAGGTCATTAGAAAAACCGCTCTGATTGAAAAGTGAGCGGTTTTTCCTTTATACCCGGCGGATGGCGATCTCTTCCACCTTATGCTGATCGCCTTTTTTCAAAATCAGATCAGCTCTATATTTTGTCGGTAAAATATTTTCATATAAGTTAGGCCGATTCACTGTATTCCAAATCGCACTTGCCATCTGATCCGCTTCTTCATTGGTCAAATCCTTGTATTGATGAAAGAAGGATTCAGGGTCTTGGAAGGCTGTTTCCCGCAGCAAACGGAAACGCTCTTTGTACCAAGATTGAATTTGCGTTTCAGCGGCATCTACATAAATCGAAAAATCAAAGAAGTCTGATACAAACACACGCGGTTCATCCTTCATATCATCCAGTGCTGGTGATTGCAGCACATTGATTCCTTCGATGATGACAATATCTGCATCCTCGACTGTTTCATAAACTCCTTCAAGCCGGTCGTAGGTAAGATGTGAATACACCGGTGCGTGGACCGTTTGTTTACCTGATTTCAATTCATTTAAAAAAGAAAGAAGTGCTTTGACATCATAGCTTTCCGGGAAGCCTTTCTTTTCCATCAGCCCTCGATCCTTTAACTCTTTTTGAGGATACAAAAAGCCATCAGTCGTCACAAGACTCACCTTTAGCCCATCTCCAAGCCTTGATAAAAGAGTTTCAATAATACGCGCTGTTGTGCTTTTCCCGACGGCCACACTTCCAGCGATGCCAATTAAAAAGGGGATTTTGGCATGATGTGGATAGTTTAAAAAAGCATTCACATGCTGATTTTTTTGTTTTTCTGCAAAAACATGTAATGTCAGAAAACGAATAAGTGGTATGTAAATATCTTGAACTTCCTCAAGTGATAAATAATCGTTTAATCCTTGAAGCGCTCTCGCTTCCTCTTCTGAAACAGATACAGGCATGTACTCTCCGAGAGCTGCCCAGGCCTCTCTCGTATGGCGTGTGTATAACGTATTAAAATCTAGTCGTTCGTCACCCAAAGTCTTTCCCACCAATCTTCACTAAACTCGTAACCAAAAAGGCGATAATCCGATTGTAGCTTAAAATGAAGGCGCTGTCTTTATTTTTCAACTAAAGTTTGCTGCTTTTGCGAAAAAAAGCATGAAAAAAAGGAAATTGAGGGTAAATAAGAGTATTCAGTTTGATAGATAGAAGGGAGCACACCAAATGAAATATGTGATGATTGGCGGAGATGCAGCAGGAATGAGCTGCGCTATGCAAATATATAGAGAGGATCCAGACGCACACATTGTCGCTTTTGAAAAAGGAGAGATTTTCTCATATGGACAGTGCGGACTCCCCTACTTGATCGGCGGTCTCATTGATCATCACAGGAAACTCATCGCACGCAGCGCTGAAACCTTTCGCAACAAATATGGGATTGACGCTAGATGCTTACATGAAGTAACCTCTATTGATACGGAGCAAAAAACGGTATCGGGTATTCACACAAAAACAAAACAACCCTTTTCAGAAACGTATGACCGCCTGTTAATTGCGACGGGAGCAAGCCCTATCACACTGGTTCTAGATGGTCATCCATTAGAAGGTGTACACGTATTAAAAACGATCCCACATGCGCTGTCCATTTTAGACAATTTAAAAAAAGATGTCACACATATCACCATCATCGGCGGTGGATATATCGGCTTAGAAATGGCAGAAAATTTAAAAACGCTAGGAAAAGAAGTACATATCATTCAGCGAGGGGCAACACTTGGTCCAGGCTTTGACCCCGATATGGCAAGATATCTTAAAGAAGAAGCGGATGATAAAGGCATTCACGTGGTGCTTGGAGAAACGGTGCAATATTTAGAGGGCAGGACACATGTAACAGCGGTTCAAACAGACAAACAAACCATTGAAACGAATATGGTCATCATCGCCATCGGCGTCACTCCGCAAACCTCCTTTCTCGACAAAACAGGAATCAAGCGCCTACAAAATGGGGCAATAGCGGTGAATAAATACATGCAAACGAATGTAAAAGACATCTATGCTGCCGGGGATTGCGCAGCGACCTACCACCGCATAAAAAAAGAACTGGATTACATTCCACTTGGAACGACCGCGAATAAACAAGGAAGAATCGCAGGCTTACATATGACAGGGACGAACCGGGCATTTCAAGGCGTTACCGGAA